>JBGSNV010000415.1:0-7640 GCA_041739485.1 Chitinophagaceae bacterium | reverse complement strand
GTTTTTATTGTTAACCGGACTAACTATCGCCGTTATTTCCTTTACCGACCTGCGTTTTCTGATACCGGGCTATGGAAAACAGGGTGCCTTGCAGGAACTTCGGGCTTTAAAAATGAAAACGGATAGCATGGAGCAGGTGATGCGTTTTAACGAACAGTATTTTATGGACCTCCAAAAAGTATTTAGTGGTAATCAACTCGAAGAAAAATTAGATACGACCCTACTTAAGATACCGAAGATTGAAAATGAATATCAATAAAAAATTTAATCATGTTTAAGATCAAGAGCGCAGGAGACAAAAAGGAAGTATCGAAAGATGGAGCTACAATTATCGCCGTTGGAACTCATTTTAAAGGGGATATTGAAAGTCAGGCAAGTCTTCGGATTGATGGGGAAGTAACCGGCAATCTGATTTGTCAAAACAAAATCATCGTGGGGCCAACCGGATTGATTGCAGGAAATCTTGACGGTACCGAAATTGTGATCATGGGTTCTGTTGAAGGCGAAATTACTGCCAAGAAATCCCTGATATTGAAGGGAAAAGGCCGGATTGATGGTAATATTTTCACCACAATGCTTACCATTGATCCTGAATCTCATTTTAACGGGAGGTGTCATATGGATAGTCAGGTGATAGATATGGATCAGGGGAAAAAGGAAAAAGAAATAAAACAAAAAATGGCTGCTGCCGCTTCAAAATAGACCCAGATTAACAGATTTATACTTTACATGGATTCACTATTAAAAAATAAAGGGATCGTATACCTTGGAGGTTTTTTTATCCTCAGTTCCCTGCTTGTATTTTTATTTGCTGCAAAGCTTGCTGAACTTGAAATTGATTCTACGGTTGTTCTAGTTGGGAATATTATCCTTTTTCTATCCACCCTGATGGCTTACCTTATTTTCAGCAAACAAATTAATGGCAGAAGTGGACAGGCAGTGGTTCGCAATGTATACGCAGGTTTTGTACTAAAATTTTTCATTTTGGCAACCACGGCAATGGTCTATTTTTACTTTGCAAAAGAAATAAATCTGCGCGGGGTTTTGGTATGCCTTGTACTTTACCTGATCTATAATTTTGTAAATGCGCGTTTTGCTTCAGCAAAGAAGGAATCGCACGCCCCACCTGTTTCCTCAGCAAACCATAAACATAAACACCACTAGAAGGATTCCGGATTCATGGCACTGGAAAAAACAAGTTTCGAGGCATTGAAAGCTTATATTCCCGAGGGGAGTTTTGATGCTTTGATCGACTTAATTCTGACCCACAAAGTACATCTTGTAATCACCAGGGAACGGCAATCCAAATTGGGGGATTTCAGAAATGCACATTTGGGTAAAAACCATCGTATTTCTGTCAACGGGAATTTGAACAAATATGCATTTTTGATTACCCTGTTGCATGAGTTGGCACACTTGCTGGCTTATGAGCGTTTTGGCTTTCGGATTGCAGCGCATGGCCGGGAATGGAAACAGCAATTCGGGATATTGCTTCATGATTTTTTATCCAAACCTATTTTTCCGGAAGATATCGGTAAAGAATTGGCAGCCACTATCCACAATCCTGCTGCCACCACGAGTGGTGAAGAGAAATTGCAACGGATTCTCCGAAATTATGATCCTCAGAAAACAGGTTTCGATTTTATTGAAAATCTTGCACAAGGGGCCTTTTTCCTTTACCGTAAAAAAACATACCAGGTAGGCGGGAAATTACGCAAACGCATCCACTGCCGTGAAATTACTTCCGGAAAAGACTACCTCTTCAGTCCGATTTGTGAAGTAAAGATTTTGAACTATCTTTAATTATACAAAGAGTGAATAAAAAATCAGGAAGATGATCCCTCTTTAATAAATGAAATCAATCCTTTTCGATTCTAGTTAAAATTAACCAATCGTAAAAACTAAACATCTATGAAATATTTAATACTATCCATTTTTTCCCTATCCAGTTTGTCCTTATTTGCCCAAACCGATAAAGGGGACTTTCTTGTAGGCGGCAACGTTGGTTTTCAGACGGGGAAAGAAAGCAATATGTTCAATTTGTCGCCTAATTTCGGAGGATTTATAGCCAATAATTTTGCAATCGGAGGACGTTTGTCACTTTTAAGTTCCAAGCAGGGCGATGTTCGAACCTCGAGTTTTGGGATTGGACCCTTCGCGAGGTATTATATTGGTAAAGCTGAAACAAAGCCATTCATCGTTACAGAATTTAATTTTTTAAGTTCAAAAATAAAGGCTGATAATAATATTGAAATTACCAACAACGGTATTGGATGGCTGTTTGGTTTGGGCTTTGCTGCATTTATTAATGAAACGGTTGCCGTAGAAGGAGTTTCCGGCTACAACTATGCAAAATTCAAAGATTCAGAAGGGGATGGTGGGTTTGCACTCCGGTTGGGATTTCAGGTTTATTTGAATAGCAGAAGTGTTAGTAATCTTCGCAGCAACGTTATGGGAAATTAACTTTGGAATCATAGTTGTTTAAGCATATGCAGATCACAACCAAAATGGCCACTGTTGCCCAGGGCTCCGGTCAGGTATTCATACCCTTGTTTTTCATACAGAGGAATTGCGTTGGTTAGTTCCGGCATGGTTTCGAGATAAATCTTTTTAAAACCAAGTGCTTTGGCTTCCTGATGGCACTGTTCCATTAGTAGTTTACCAATACCCTTTCCCCGGGCAGCTTTCAATAGATATAATTTCACGAGCTCACAGGTGTCTTCAGGTAAACCTTCAGTTGGGTAAATACCCGCGCCACCAAGCATCTGACCATCGTCAAGTGCAATCCAATATTTCGAATTTGTTGTTTTGAATACCTCAGATAACCGGTCTGTGGTTTCATCATAATATACCGTGCCGGGATGATTGGCCTTGAATTCTTCAAGCGTGGCCCGGATAATAGAAGCAATCTTTGCGTTGTCTTCGGCAACAATAGGACGAATAATGATTGACATGGTAGCAAATGTATAGCGAGGATGGAATACATTTTACAATTTGATTTTAAAGAAGAGAATAGGATGTCTGAATTTAAGCCCCCGGTCCTTTAAGGCACTGATGATACCGGGCATCGGAATATCACCCCTTAAGTTTCGGTAGGAGAGCACTGTCTCCACTTTTCACCTTTCCCGTTTCCCTATTATTTCTGTCAACCCCTGCGCTCAGTCATCTTAATTCATACTGATGCCAAAAGAATGTCTTTATTTTGAATTTCAGATTATAGCAAATGGAACTTATTGACGCACTCACACATATTTTCCCGGGGGATCGGCTGAAGATTTCCCTGATTGACCGGATCGCTTTTGCCGGGGATGCCGGCTTTTATGCGCTTATTCCTCAGGCTGTGGTACAGCCGGTAGATGAAAAGGAAATGGCCACTCTTTTTCATTTGGCTTCGCAACAAAAGTTGCCGCTTGTATTCCGGGCAGCAGGAACAAGTCTTTCCGGACAAAGCATTACCGATGGTATCCTCGTAGATATCAGCCGGTATTGGCGTAAAGCAACTGTGGAGCAAAACGGGACAAGGGTGCGGGTACAACCCGGAATCATAGGTGCGCAGGTCAATCATAAACTCAAGCCTTTTGGCCGTAAAATAGGTCCCGACCCTGCTTCTATCAATGCGGCTATGATGGGTGGTATCCTCGCCAACAATGCTTCGGGTATGTGTTGTGGCGTAGCTTACAATTCGTACCATACCGTACAGACCATTCGTTTTATGCTCTTCAACGGTGCGGTTTATGATACCGGTAATGAGGAGGATTATGATCGTTTTTTGGTTCAGGAGGAATTACTCAGTCAAACCGTGATCCTTTTGCGGGAAGAATTATTTCACAATACCGAACTCGTTGAAAAAATACGGCGCAAGTACCGGATGAAAAATACGGTGGGTTATGCGCTGAATGCCTTTGTAGATTATGAACACCCGCTTGATATTTTTGCGCACTTATTGATAGGGAGTGAAGGTACGCTTGGTTTCATTTGCGAAGCGGTATTACAAACCCTGCCAGACAAACCTTGTAAGTCCGCAGCGATGTTGTATTTTCCTGATATCGCATCGGCTTGCCATGCTATTGATTACTTAAAGCAGAGTGGGGCAGAAGCGCTTGAACTGATGGATAGAAGCGCCCTGCGAAGCGTGGAGCACTTACCCGGACTACCGGCTTTTTTTAAAACCTTACCTCCCGGGGCTACAGCGCTGTTATGCGAATATCAGGCTGCCGATACCGCTCAGCTTGAGGCAATGCTTGCAAATGCGGTGGTTGCCTGTACAAACCTATCCCTGCTTCATCCTGCTGAATTTAGATCAGATGAAAAGACCCGGCAGTTTTATTGGAAAATACGCAAAGGAATGTTTCCAAGTGTGGGAGCCGTGAGGCAAAGGGGCAGTTCGGTTTTACTGGAAGATATTGCCGTTCCTGTGCCTTCCCTTGCCGGGGCGCTTGCTGATCTTGAAAAATTATTTACCCAATACCACTACGACAATGCCATCATCTTTGGTCATGCGAAGGAGGGAAATATCCATTTTGTGATCACACAAATGTTTGATACTCCTGCGGAGATTGACCGCTATGATCGCTTTATGCGGGATGTGGTACGATTGGTACTCGAAAAATACGATGGCGCGCTTAAGGCCGAACATGGCACCGGACGCAATATGGCTCCCTTTGTAGAAGCCGAATGGGGTGGGGAAGCCTATGCCCTGATGAAACAATTGAAATCTGCAGCCGATCCGTTGTCGCTTTTGAATCCCGGGGTGATCATCAACAGCGATACACAGGCACATATTAAACACCTCAAGGCCTTACCGCCGGTGGAGGAAGAAGTAGATAAATGTATTGAATGTGGTTTTTGTGAACATCATTGTCCAAGCAAGGATATTACACTTACTCCCCGACAGCGCATACAGGTACGCCGGCATCTGAAGTACCTTGAAACCTCGGGACAGGTTGCTGCCTACAAACAACTTTTAAAGGAATATCAGTATAGCGGGTTGGATACCTGCGCTACCGACGGGCTTTGTCAGCAGGAATGCCCGGTGGAAATCAATACCGGTGACCTGGTAAAAAGATTGCGGCGGGAACAACATAGTCCCTTTGCCAATAAAATGGCGCTACAGGTTGCCCGGCGGTTTGTAATGGCTGAAAATACAATCAGATTGGCCTTGCAAACCGGGCATGCTTTCAACAGTATTTTCGGAAAAAAAACAATGCCTTTGCTTACGCAGGGTATGCGTAAAGTATTGCCATCGCTTCCCCGTTGGTGGCCCGAATTGAGCAAGCCCCCAAAAAGGGTGTACACAAACCCGGTAGAGCCTGCCTATGTATATCTGAGCGCCTGTATACAGCGTATGATGGGACAGGATGACAAGCAAGGGAGTGTGCAGGAAACGATCCTAAAAGTGAGCAAACGGGCCGGGATTGACGTTTACCTTCCGGAAAGTATTGCAGGCCTTTGTTGCGGGCAGGCATTTGGAAGCAAAGGTTTTCAGGAGGCGGCTGTTTTTAAGCAGGAACAATTGATAGATGCCTTGTGGAAGCTCACGGGGGAAGGAGTATTACCAGTGGTTTGTGACTTTACAAGTTGCACCTATACCTTGTTAAAGGCTGGCCCGCAGGTATCCTTTGCCCATGCTAAGTTGCTGTCTCAGTTGACCATCATGGATTCCCTCAGTTATCTGCAGGATATAGTAGCACCAAAACTCAAACCGGTTTCTAAGAAAAATAAAGTGGTTTTACATCCCGGTTGCGCTACTACCAAATTACAGTTGGAAAAAAGTATGGAAAAAATTGCCGGAAAATATGCCGACGAGGTCGTGGTGCCTTATGCTGCGGGTTGCTGCGGTATGGCCGGCGACCGGGGCTTTTTATTTCCTGAACTGACCCATGCTGCTACCGCAGCGGAACTGTCTGAAACTGCCATAGAGGATGCTGCCGGATATTATGCAAGTGCTAAAACCTGCGAAATGGCACTTACACATCACAGCGGAAAACCTTATCAGCATATTGTGTACCTGATGGAAGAAGCTACCAGGTAACATAACTGATTAACAAGACAAGAAGATGTGCAATAACTGCACAGAAAAACAAACCCGGTACGGAAAAATCCGACCGGGTTTGTAGTATATCATTGCTCCTGAAATCAGGCTACCGCTTTGTTTACAAGATCGGCAGCTTCACTCAACAGGATCGCACTTTGTACTTTTAGTCCACTCTGATCGATCAGTTTTTTAGCTTCTTCTGCATTGGTTCCCTGCAGTCTTACAATAATTGGAATATCAATAGCTCCAATAGAATTGTATGCATCAATAACTCCCTGTGCTACACGGTCGCAGCGGACGATACCCCCAAAAATATTGATGAGAATGGCTTTTACTTTTGGATCTTTTAAAATGATTCTGAAGCCGGCTTCCACGGTTTGAGCATTGGCAGAACCCCCTACATCGAGGAAGTTGGCAGGTTCCCCGCCACTGAGTTTGATCATATCCATAGTTGCCATAGCAAGTCCGGCACCGTTAACCATACAACCCACATTGCCATCGAGTTTTACGAAGTTCAGGTTAAACTGACCCGCTTCCACTTCAGTAGGATCTTCTTCGCTTACATCCCGCATGGCAGCAAGATCGGGGTTACGCATCAGCGCATTGTCGTCGAGATTCATTTTGCAATCCACAGCAATGATTTTTTCATCGCTTGTTTTAAACAAAGGATTGATTTCGAGCATAGCACAATCGAGTCCAACATAAGCGTTGTAAAGATTGGTTACAAACTTTACACAGTTTTTAAAGGCTTCTCCGCTTAATCCAAGATTAAAGGCAATTTTACGTGCCTGAAATCCTTGAAGCTTTCCACCGGGATGAACCCACTCTTTAAAAATTTTATCGGGTGTATTATGAGCAACCTCTTCAATATCCATACCACCTTCTGTGCTGTACATGATTACATTTTGTCCGTTGGCACGGTCAAGTAATATGGAGAGATAGAATTCTTTTACGGGATTGGGTCCGGGATAATAAACATCCTGAGCTACCAATATTTTATTGACTTTTTTCCCCGCTTCACCGGTTTGAATGGTAACAAGGGTATGGCCTAAAAGATTTTTTGCAATCGTGGTTACATTTTCAAGACTTTTAGCAATAGCAACCCCTCTCTGTTCGGTTCCTACAATTTTGCCTTTACCTCGCCCACCTGCATGAATTTGAGCTTTGATTACAGCAAAACTGTTGCCAGTTTGGGTTTTTAACTGCCGGTAGGCTTCTTCAGCAGCCATCACAGTGTCTACTGCAATGCCTTCCTGTACAGGGACCTGATACTTTTTCAGCAACTCTTTTGCTTGATATTCATGCAAATTCATATAGCGATATTTTTTAGAATTTGCGGCGAAGATAAGGCAATCAAACATCGGAAAATACCCGTTTTATGCCAATATTCAGAAAATCAGGCTCCTCATTATTGGGTATACAGGGCTTAAGGCTAAACAGCATCCCGATTTTTGGATTATTTGCTGTTTCGCAGCGGAAAATTTTGTAAAAAAGTCAGACTCCCTATATTTGTTCCTGTAAAGTGTAAACGGATTGTTAAACAACCGCTTTGGCGGGCACCAAAATTAACTGACAGTGGGATACGAAAACAATGAAAAGAAAACCA
>JBGSNV010000347.1:0-27358 GCA_041739485.1 Chitinophagaceae bacterium | reverse complement strand
CCGGAAATTCCTTTTTAAGTTCTTCAATATAATTGAGGTAATCCGCTTCGGCTATTGCCTGTGTTTTTTCGAGTACACGTACTTGTCCTGCTTTGCTTACACTATCCTGCTTGGTTTGCTGTAAAGCATTTCCTACAGATTGTATTTTTCGGAATTTTTCCTGAGCGGTCTGTAGGGCTTTTTGTTTTTCGCTATCGGTAGTTTCGGTAGCAAGGCCACCTGCAAGATCGCTGAGTGCAGCTGCCTGTGAGAGATTGGCGTATTGCCAGGCTTCTTCCTTTTGTCCGGTTTGGGTAAGGGCACTCATCAGCTTAAAATAGAGATCGGCCTTGGCAGGTTGCTTTTTAAATAAATTGCCGGCTTCTTCACCACCATATAAAGTCGCTGCTTGTTTATTTACCATAGCTACCGCTTCCTTAAAAAGAGGGATCGCTCTTGTAAAATCTTTTTGCATATAGGCATCGAGTCCGGCCTGATACAAAGCCTCCCAGCTAAACGAAGGGATTTCAAAGGTTTCTGCTGTTTTCACAGCAAGGTCAAAATAGAAACGGGCACTATCGGTTTGCTTGATGCCCCGGTACGCCATACCAAGATAGGCTAATGCCTGCTGATAGGTGACTAGGTCGTTTTTAGCAGAGGCGGCAGAAGTGGCTTCCTGTAACAGCGGGATTGCTTTTTGAAAACTGCCTTCATCTACTGCAATCCTGCCAAGCATCAACGACAGATAATTGGCCGATCGTACCAATTTTTTTGACCGGGCAACCGGCAGGTATTTTTCGAGCAACTTGCGGCTGCTATCGGGGAATCCGAGATAGTACTGATTCTCGGCTAAAGCTCCCTGCAAATCAATATATAGTTGATCTTCGAGTACAAAGGGCCGCGTGGCAAGTGCCTGATAGGTGTATTCAAGCGATCGCTGATATTGGCCCTGATAATAAAATAGAACCACAAAATTGATCATCCCGGCAGATCTTGCCCATGGATTGTTCATCCGGGCATACAGGCTGTCACTTTTGCTATACCAACTAAAGGCTTCTGTGAAATCAAACAGTTTGCGGTTGAAGTCGCCCCGTAAGGCATATAAGGAGGCAAGGCTGTTGTTGTTTCCGGTTTCTTCATAATATTTTGCCGCGCTATCTGCAAGCGACAAGCCGGCATCCGTTTGTCCTTGTTGCAACAGCATCCAGGCTTTGTTTTGATACACGGATCCCAACTCTAAAAGGTACCTGCCCGTTTTGGCATCGGTCAGCATCGAATCGAGCAGATTTTCTGCCCGGTCGTATTGCCCCATGTTTTGATAATTAACGGCTATATCATTTTCCACCTGCAAGGCACGGGCTTTACTGGTTTTTTCGAAAATGGAGAGTGCTTGCCGGTAATAATCATTTGCTGCTTCAAGGTTTAGTTTCCATACTTCATCCCGTCCGAGACTTTGATAGTAAAAACCCATAGCATGAGGTTCGTGGAGCGTTTCAATCAGCCTTTTAGCTTCCTCGTACCAGGCTTTTCCTGAGGCAAGTTTCCCTTCGTATTTTTGAAGAATCCCAAGGTTCATCATCGAATAAGCCGCCTGTGCCTTCATGCCTGCTTCCAGACTAATGATGCGGCAACTATCGAAATAAATAATTGCCTTCCTGGGGTTGTCACCCATCGTCATAGAGCCCAGTTCAAATAAAGCGTCGGAATACCCGTCTTTTTTACCAAGCGCTGCCAGTTGATGTGCGGCTTTGAGGTAATAGCCTTCTGCCTTTTCATATTCCTTGTCGTTCAGGTACACCTTTCCGGCTTCCAGTAAAAGCGAAGCGGATTCTGCCCGGTTGCCGCTTGCTTCATAATATACTGCCGCACTATCGAGTGCTGCAAGCGCTTTTGCTTTTATACCAGCTTTCTGATATAAAGTGCCAAGTTGCTCCCAGCTAAAGGCCTGTCCTGAACGGTTCCCTGTTTGACGTCGAAGATCAATAGCCAAATTATGGCTCGCAATAGCGGAATCATACCGTTTCAGATTCCAGTAGTTTTGCCCGATTTGTGAATAGCTTAATCCGGCCTGATCTTTTTGATTATTGGCAAGAAAAACCGGAATAATCGCAAAGAGTTTCTGATTGCTTTCGGCATAGCGCCCCTGTTTAAAAAGCAGGATACCCAGATCATTTTCCAGTGCATCTGCTGCTTCATTATCCCCTGCTTTTTTGTAATATACATTGGCCTGTTGGTAAGCTTGTATCGCCTGCTCATAGGCTTCCTGTTTTTTATAAATGTTGCCCCGAAGCGATTCATTAAAGGCCCTGCTTTTGAGCGCTTTTTTTTCAAGACTGTTTTGGGTAAGCAGCGTAGAAGAATCGATTAACTGAAGCGCTTCGGTATAACGCCCTGATTTATAAAAAGTAAAAGCTTTATAGTCGTAATATTTACTCCATCCTTCTTCGGGTGTATAATCTTTGAGTAATTGAATCTGATTTTTTAAAATGGGATAGGTTTTTTCCAGTTGTTCAAATGCAGCGTCATACCCGGAAGTAGTATAATGCAGAAAGGCTTGCTTAAAATAAAGATCAAGCAGCCGATCGTAATCCTTTAGGGACTCATAAATTTTTGTAGCCCGCTCACAATATAAAAATGCCTTGGGGTAATTGGCTTTGTTTTGTTCGTTCTCTGCTTTGAATAAATAGGCAAGACCGGCACCCCGCATATCGCCGGAAACATCACTATACCAGATAGCTGCGGGATATTCTGAATCGGAAAGCTTTTCGCTGTAATACCGGTTTTCATTGGCTGCAAGTCCGGTATTATAGGCCAATCCCTTTTCTTCCAATATCCAGGGTTTGTTTTTTAAGGATTGCCGGAAGCGGAGCGAATCCTCTTTGGCTTCATGAAAATAGCGTAGGACTTCATGTCCTCCTGCCGGCGCAAAATTGATCAGCCAGGTGGCAAAGGTTTCATTGAACTTATAAGGAACACCAATGTATTTTCCCGGAAAGGAAATCATAAACCACAAATAGTTTTCTATATCTTCTTTTTTCAGATTTTTGAAAATATCCTGTACCGTTCTGCCGGTATATCGACCCTTGGTAATGGGTTTGGTAAAAGTGCCGTCCTCAAAAATATTTTCGTTTAAATAATAAAATTCAATCAGATCCTGATAAAGGGTATCTACCAACCATTTATCAGCAGCCACAGGGTTCTGTTTGTAATTTTGAGCAAGCTGTTTGGGGGTAAAGAACGGAAGTTTATTGGCATCGAGTAACTGAAGATTTTGACTGAGGATAAACCCGGTAAAATGTTCAGGCTGAAAAATGCTATCTCTGATTTCGAACTTCAACATATCTCCTTTCAACAGTCCCCTGTTTTGTTTGTCGGGTCTTATTTCTATTTCAAAACGGGCATATCCTTTGCTGATATCTCGGAAAACAGCCTGTCCCAACATTTCTTCAAAATCTTCTCCACGGGTTTTATTGGCGCTTGTAACGATACCTGATTTCTGTCCCGGTTTCAACAAACCGATAACCGGTATCTCGGCATAGAGGTAGGGTATGCCCTGTATTGTGTCGATGCCTGTTACCGGAGTAAATACGGAGCGCAACTGTTGTGCCGAAACCTGTTTGGCATCGCAAAGAAACCATACCGTAAGCAGGCAGGCATAACAGCATATCCGGTAAAAAGGAGCAGTCATCTTCATAAATTCGTTTTTTATTTTACCAGAAAGGATTGGGTAAGCAGGGTGATTTCCCCGACACCTATCGATCTTGTTTTTTTGACCGATGCATTTTCGTTTTGCATAATATCCTGCATAGCCTGTTCCCAGCTACTGAGATTACCACTTCTTTTTTTGGCCTGTTTATTAAACACCGGACGAATATCAAAAGGTCTTTCACTCACCATGACTCTTAAAAATTCTCTGCCTTTCGGGGCATTGCTGCCAATACTATTATCGGTAATTTCAAAAGTTTCGCCTGGTTGAATGGAGAAGTCTTCTACAGCAGATTCAGCATCCGGAAGGAGCACTTCCATGCTGCCGTCGGGCAATATGCTTATCAATGCAAAAAACACGGGTTTACTTCCTTTATTTTTTAACCGGATATTAAAAAGAGTTTCTTCATTAAATATCAGATCCTGCAATACCCCGGCCGTTTTTTGGTTGGGAATCACCTGCCATTCCAAAGTCTCCGTCAAGCTGCCCCCATCCGGAAGATTCCGCATGTAATTTACTTTTGCTATTTGCTGCAGGTTTTCCTTTAGCGCATCAATGATCTCACTGTTCAGATTTTTTCCGGAGGCGGAAGAATCTGTATAAACGACGCCGTTCGATCTTGAAATAACCAATAAACCGCTATCTGCGGCAAAACTGATCCAACAGTCCGGGTTATCTGTTTTTTGGGTAAACCCGAAATCCTGAAGGGCTTTATCGAGTTGGGAAATCCAGTTTTTGGGCACACTGTTCCGGTCGTAATTTACCCCAAGTGCATACGGCGGTGCAGGAAAGGATACCACTTCTGCCATCCAAAGTTTTGATTTATCTAAGGGGGTTTTAATAATAGCGACGGTTTCAACAAGCGAAACGCTTTTTGCTACCGCTATCGCTACCCGTTCTTTACTATCCGGATTCTGCAAAGCAATTTCGGTGCCGGGTGCCCATTGTTGTAAAGACCCTATCGGGAGCACAAAACTGCTGTCTGTAAGCCAGCGGTCAATGAAAAGGCGGTTTTTTGGTATATTATATTGTCCGGCAAAAAGCTGCTGATTGCCATTGCCCTCCATCATAGGACTTTGATCCGGTAAATTAGCCTGAATAGAAGCCTTGACGCGATAAAATAAATCAGCATAGGTAGCTCCGGCCGGAAGACTTGCGAGTGCTTTGGCAAACCCGTAGCTCAACGATCCTACCCCCTGCTGATTGGCATCCATAGTTTCGTAATTGATTTGTACAGGGCTGCTTGCACTAAAGACCACCACATTGGCTTTTTCAATATTTGAATTACTTAGGAAATCGCTCGCCGCAGCACCTGCGGGCTTGAAATTTTTTGCACCACCTCCCGGCAATTTAAATGGGGTAGGCGTACCTCGTGCCACGGCTAAGGCCTGTGCCCGGGTGGCGGTACCACTATGGCAGGCATCAATATTTACCAATACAGTTCCGGTGCTGCCGACCACCGTACTGAGGGCATCTACCCATTTCCCGATCTGATCATCGCGTATATGCCGGTCTCCCCGGTATTCTACGGGATCAAAACGGGCTTTGGCATCGTAGGGTACCCAGGCTTCATCATACCCATCTGCTTCATCCCCGTCATCATCCGTTATTTGTTGGCCATGTCCGCTAAAATGAAGCATCACCGCATCTCCCGGTTTGCAGGTCCTGATAAAGTCTTCTACTGCTTTTTCTATCCCTGCCCGGGTAGCAGACTCATTTCTTAAAAGGGTAATATGCTCCTGCTGAAATCCTTTTATACGCAGTACATTGGAAAGATAGTGAAGGTCGTTTTCAGAGCTCAGATTGTTCCAGCCGTTGCCCCGCGGGTAGTTTCCTATACCAATAAGTAAAGCCCGTTTGGTTTGTCCGTTTGCGGCAGAGGTTATCAAAAGGATAGCAGTAAATATCCAGAGAATTAATTTGTTCTTCATATTGTTTCAGATTATTGTGAGGGGATTATGCTGTATCCCAGTGTAAAAGGTCCTGTCGGTCAACAGGAATAAGCTGTTTGTTTTACAGATGCAAAACCATACTCCGCTACACAAAAATGAATGGTCCGTTTTTATTTTTTAAAAAAAGTAAAGTTTCATTCCGAATGAATTTTATAAATTTAAATATAAAATAAATACTTTTATAAAAGTACGGGTTACAGGCGTTTAAAAAAATACCCACCAGCCCGTATGTAATTTCTTTTCAAAATGTATCAATATTGCGAACCTTGGTTTATGATCATTCAATTTTTAACAAACGGAATCCCTGCCGGATAACTTGCGGTACTGCCATTTGAACGCAGTAGTATACAGGTTAGGCAAAGAGTTCCAGGTCGCTTCTAAAAGTCAGGTGACCCTTTTAAAAAAATAGTCTCTAAAACGAAGAGGCGCACTAAAAAATTACACTTATGAAGACGAATCTTAAAATCATTGCCGCAGTCATTCTTGTACATGCAGGCAGCTTTTTTGCAGCAGAAGCACAGGTATGTACTACCATGGAAGCTATGGCCTATGCAAACAATCAGCAAAAATTGGATACTACAAAAGGTAGGGGAATGGCTGATAATTTCTTTTTATGGGATGTAGGAAAAACCATATATATCCGGTTTATGAACGGAACGCCTTTACAGCAACAGAAGGTACTGGAGCTTGCCAAAAAATGGGAGCAATACGCCAATATCCAATTTTCCATGGTAAATGCAGAACCAAGTAATGTACGGGTACGTTTCAGCGACCGCAAAGAAAACTACTCTCAATTGGGTATCAACAGCAATATGATGGCAGGGGATACAAATACCATGCATCTTGAGTTTGCGCTCTTCAGCGATACCCTCCGGTTGAAAAGAACAGTGGTGCATGAATTCGGGCATGTATTGGGTTTTATGCATGAGCACAGCAGCCCGGTCAGCGGCATTAAATGGAATCGTGATACCATGTATGCCCGGTACGCCACCCTTGGCTGGGATAAGGATATGGTGGATGCCCAAATTTTTAAAACCTATAACCAACGGTATACCAACGGGACTTCTTACGATGCCAAAAGCATCATGCATTATCCCATTCCCGCATGGCAAACTTCCGACGGGTACAACGTTGGATGGAATACGGAAATAAGCGAAGGCGATAAACAACTTGCTGCTTTGATGTATCCGGTTACCGGGGTTAGGCAAAATGAAGTACCGAGGGTTTATATCAGGAATTACACGAATATCATGGTAAAAACAGATGCTGCGGCAGGCGGGCTTAATATTTATCCATCTTTTGAAGTAAAGACAGAAGGCGTCATGGGGACCGTTTATTTCGCCGTGCTGCTTTTTGATAAAGACGGGAAAGCCATCAAGGCAACAACTGATAAATACAATGTAAACGGTTGTGTGGGTACGTATAAAGCGTTTCGTATGGCTCCGGATAAGTTGCTGAATGCCAACAAAAAATTACCGGACGATTTCCCTTTATTTATTCCTTTTGATAATATTCCGGCCATGTACAATAATGAGAATATTCAGGTACAGTTCCGAACCTTTGTAAGCGACGGGGAAGAAATGAAGTCTATTTATTTCAGTTCGCCGATTGCCTATAAACTCAATATGATGTAAGAGTTGGGCAGACTTGAATAAAATCAGCGAAAAAAGATATCGTATCCAAACCGCAAAATAGTGGCTGCTACCACGGTCAGGAAAAACACCCGGATGAATTTGTTGCCTTTCAACAAAGCCATCCGGGTTCCTGTATAACCCCCGGCCATATTGCAAAGCGCCATCGGCAACGCTAATTGAAAAAGGATATGACCGGTAGAGCCAAAATAAAGGATACTGGCAAAATTGGTAGCAAGATTCACCACTTTTGAGTGTCCGCTTGCATTTTTGAAATCATAACCCATTACCCCTATAAATACGAGTACCAGAAAACTTCCGGTTCCGGGGCCGATAAATCCATCGTAAAAACCAATCAGAACCCCAAGCGCAATGCCTTTTTGCAGGGCAGGACCCAATTCGGGCTCCATATGGGTATGCCCGAGGTTTTTTTTGCTGTAAGTATATATGGCTACCCCTATCAAAACCACGAGAATGATAGGCTTGAGCACCACATTTTGAAGCAGACTAACCATCCACGAACCGGTAAGGGCAGCAAAAAATGCGGCTAAAGCGATCCATCCAACCAATTTCCAGCGTATTTCTATGCGGCGGCTGTATTGCCAGGCAGATACTGCCGTACCACAAAAGGAAGGGATCTTTACCGTACCGAGGAGGGTGGCAACCGGGTATTGCGGAAAAAGAATCAGCAGGGCAGGGGTTTGTACCAACCCGCCACCCCCAACCACCGCATCAATAAAGCCCGCTGCAAAAGCCGCTAAACAGGCCAAAACAATTCCCGAAATCATAAATGGCGGCGAAGATACCCGAATGCGGGAATTTCAGCTCCTTCCTTTGACAAAGCCGGAAGGGTAGAAATCCGCTATTTGCCTGAGAGAACCCCGAATCCGTCATAATTTTGTTTAATTCAGGAGACTTTTAACCCTTTTTTTTCGTCACAATTCTGTGACACTTAAAAGTTGTAGAAATCAACAAAATGCTTTACAATCGCCTGTAATCCACGCCTGCATTGCTTAAAAAAAATTTCTACATATCCTGCAATTGTCACCTTCCTGTCATATTTTTGCCCCCCAATAGAAGATATAGTTCGACTATTCAGTGAATTTTACCGGAAGCATGAATATGACAAAGCGTAGTATAACCTCACATTTAAAAATTGGCATCCTTTTTTTCGTTGCCTTTTTAATCACAAGTTCCCTTTTCGCACAAGACGGCAAAGCCTTGTTTTCTGCAAACTGTGCCTCCTGTCATAAAATGGATAAGGATCTGACCGGTCCTGCCCTGATGGGAGTAACCGAAAGATGGTCAAGTACCGATCTCCTGAAAAAGTGGATCAAAAACTGGCCTTCCGCAGTAGCAACCGGCGATCCGTATGCTGCAAAAATCAAGGATTGGAGTCCTTCAGCCATGAACCTGTTTCCAAACCTGACAGATGGCGAATTGGATGCACTCGTAAGCTATATGGCCACCTGGCAGCCACCTGCCGTGATAGCACCGCCCGGTGGGGAAGTAGGAGCAGCAGCGAAAGAAGGTGATAATTCCCTGCTTTTCGGAGCTATTACATTGATTCTGGCCATCGTAGCGCTGATCCTGCTTCAGGTTAACAGCAACCTCCGCAAATTGGCCGATGAGCGCGAAGGCGTTCCTTCTCCCGAGCCGGTGGCTTTCTGGAGAAATAAAACCTACATCGGATTAGCTTCCGTGGTCCTGTTTATAATGGCCGGTATATTTATCTCCAAAGGCGCAGTAACCTTAGGGCGTTCCAAGGATTATCAGCCGGTTCAACCTATTTACTACAGCCATAAGGTACACGCCGGTGTCAATCAGATCAATTGTCAGTATTGCCACAGTGGTGCTGCACAGGGCAAACATTCCAACATACCTTCCATCAATGTATGTATGAACTGTCACCTTGCTATCAATGAATATAACGGCGCCCCGATGTATACCGAAGATGGTACCGAAGTGAATGGTACTGCCGAAATTCAGAAATTATACGATTTCGCCGGATTTACCCCGGGAACAACCTGGGATCCTTCGAAAGCCAAGCCTATCGAGTGGATTCGTATTCACAATTTGCCCGACCACGTTTATTTCAACCACGCACAGCACGTAAATGCCGGTAAAGTGGCTTGTCAAACCTGTCATGGTGAAATTCAGAACATGGGCGAAGTGTATCAGTACAGCGATCTGAGCATGGGATGGTGTATCAATTGCCACCGTGAAACCAAGGTTCAGTTTGCCGATAACGGATTCTACAGCATCTACGAAAAGTACCACGAAGACCTGAAAAGCGGAAAGTTGGACAGCGTAACGGTAGAAATGATTGGTGGAACCGAATGTCAGAAGTGTCACTATTAGTAACAAACATGAAGTAGGGCGGTACCGGTTTCCTTTACGGCCTTCAAAATAGATACAAAACCTGTGGCAACCGGGTAGCCGGTCAAGACAGAAAGTTTTCAAATTATCACATTAACATAGATCATGAGCAAAAGCACGATTTGGCAAAGTTTTGGACAACGCAACCAAAGTGAAGCATTTGAGGAACTTGGACAGGATGAATTCCGGGATATTAATCCGGGCGAGGAATCCGGGGAAGAGGGCCTGTTAGATTCCAAAACACCAAGACGCGATTTTTTGAAATATCTGGGTTTTAGCACAGTGGCGGCTTCTTTGGCTGCAAGTTGTGAAATCCCGGTTAATCGTTCAATTCCGTACGTAAATAAGCCGGCAAGCATTACGCCGGGTATTCCGAACTATTTCGCCACCACCTACACGCAGGACGGAGACGTACTGAGTGTCATTGCCAAAGTACGCGATGGTCGCCCCATCAAAATTGAAGGCAACGACATGAGCCCGATTACTGGTGGCGGTACGAGTGCCCGTGCACAAGCTTCGGTGCTTGATATGTACGATACAGCACGGTTGCGTTTTCCCGCCCGGATCGTAGAAGGTCGTGCCGAAGAAATCCCCACTTTCGATGCCTTCGACAAAGCTGTAGGGGATGCTATGACAGGCTTGGGAACTGCACCTGTGGTGATTTTAACCTCTACCATTACCTCTCCCACTACCAAAAAGCTGGTAGGAGAGTTTTTAAGCAAATATCCTGGTAGCCGACACGTAACCTACGATGCGGTAAGCCATAGCGGTATGATTTTGGCCAACGAGGCAAGCTTTGGAAATAAAGCGCTGCCGTCTTACCATTTTGACAATGCGAAAGCGATTGTAAGTCTTGGTGCAGACTTTTTGGGCACCTGGCTCAGCCCGGTTGAATTTGCTTCCCAATATGCCAAAGGGCGTAAAATTGACGAAAATAAAATTGGTCTCAGTAAGCATTTCCAGTTCGAAAGCATTTTGAGCATGACGGGTGCCAATGCTGATGAGCGTTTTGTACACAAGCCTTCCGAAACCGGAAAAGTAGCGCTTGCTCTGTACAATGCCGTTATCGGTGCTGCCGTAACCGGTGTGAGCGATAAGGTAAAAGATGGAATTGTAAAAGCGGCGAAGGCTTTGAAAGAAGCTGGTGGTGCAGCGCTTGTAATTAGCAGCAGCAATGATACCAACGTGCAATTGGTGGTGAATGCCATCAATAACGCAGTAGGTGCCTATGGTAAAACCATTAACTGGGGCGTTACAAGCAATTATCGTCAGGGTATTGACAGCGAAATGCTTACGTTGGTAGCCGAAATGAAGGCTGGAAGGGTAGGTGCCTTACTGATTGCGGGAGCCAATCCGGTTTATGATCATCCCGCTGCCGATCAGTTTAAAGAAGCGCTCGCAAAAGTAAAGCTGACCGTTTCTTTCAACACCAAACTCGACGAAACCACCGAGTTGTGCAAATTTGTACTGCCGGATCATCATTATCTGGAAAGCTGGGGAGATGCGGAACCCAAAAGTGGTTACCAATCCTTTATTCAGCCAACCATACACCCATTATTTAAGACAAGACAGTGGCAGGACAGCCTCCTGAAGTGGAGCGGTTCTGATAAAGATTATGCTATCTACCTGAAAGAATACTGGATGGAACAGGTGGGCGGTCAGGATAACTGGGATGCAGCGCTTCGGGTAGGACTCCGTTATCCGGGTGAAGTACCTATGTCAGCGGGCAATTTCAATGCAGGCAGTCTTGGCACAGCTACAGCAGCGCTTTCCGTAGCTCCAAAAGCCGGAGAGTGGGAAGTTGCTTTGTATCAGAAAGTAGCGATTGGTAATGGTTCGCAGGCAAGCAACCCCTGGTTACAGGAAATGCCTGATCCTATATCAAAGGCTACCTGGGACAATTATGCTATGATTTCTGCGGCTGCCGCTAAAGAATTATTTGAAATTGATATTACCAAAACAGGAGATACCGATAGTTACGATGTAAACCCTGCCAAACCAATGGTGAAAATCACCGTTGGTGGAAAGGAACTCGAACTGCCGATCCTGATTATACCCGGAACTGATAAAAGGACGATTGGTATAGCCCTGGGTTATGGCCGTTCCGAAAAAGCGGGTATTGCTTTAAAAGAAGCCGGCAAAAATGTGTTTCCTCTGGCAACCATTTTGAACGGAGCCACTCATTTTGCTGCTTTTGATGCTAAGGTTGAACCCCTTTCAACGACGTACAAACTAGCTTTGAATCAGGTATACAACTACTACACGGATTCCCTCGGAGTGCGTCGTACCGAAGTAGTGAAGGAAACTTCTCTGGCTAACTTCATGCAAAACAAAGAGCAGTTTAAGCATGAGCGGGATCATCTGGTAGAAGAATACGCCAAGCGTAGCGGCGATTACCGAAATGAAGGCTCTTTGTACGATCCCCGTTTGAATGATCGCCCGGGTATTCACTGGGGTATGAGCATTGACCTGAACAGTTGTAACGGTTGTGGCGCCTGTGTGGTGGCATGTAATGCAGAAAATAATATTCCGGTTGTAGGTAAGACCGAAGTACTGCGTGGGCATGAAATGCATTGGTTGCGGATTGACCGTTACTATGTAAACAAGCCCGGTGGCGATCCGGATGATCTGTCTGATGTGGTTTTCATGCCGATGATGTGTCAGCACTGCGATAGTGCCCCTTGTGAAAACGTTTGTCCGGTAGCCGCTACCAACCACAGCAGCGAAGGATTGAATCAAATGACCTATAACCGTTGTATTGGTACGCGTTATTGCGCCAACAACTGTCCGTATAAAGTACGTCGTTTTAACTGGGCTGACTACACCGGAGCAGATAGCTTTGGTAATAATCAGGAAGGCATCATCAGTGATGTAACGATGAACATGAACGATGATCTCGTACGCATGGTGCTGAATCCCGATGTAACCGTTCGTAGCCGTGGAGTCATTGAAAAATGTTCTTTCTGCGTTCAGCGTTTGCAGGAAGGTAAATTGAATGCCAAGAAGCAGAGCCGTCCGATTATAGATGGAGAAGTAAAGACAGCCTGTCAGAGCGCTTGTCCTACACATGCCATCGTATTTGGTAATGCCAATGACAAAGAGAGCATGATCACAAAATCACGTGAACACAATCCGCTGCGCATGTACTATGCTTTGGAGCAGATCCACGTACTGCCCAATGTAAACTACATGGCTAAGATCCGCAATACCGATGAATTGGAAGTGGTGGCAGAAGGGCCTGGCGAAGCAGAACATGGATAATTTTTGAAAAGAACAGAATACGGTTTTATAAAATAGTTGAATAGAAAGCCTGTCAGATATAAGTCTGCGGGAGAATTGGAAAAAAGATAACCTAATGTCAGTATTAAAGTACGAAAGTGCCGTAAGGGCTCCACTGGTGGATGGTAGTAAATCATACCATCAGGTAACCGAAGACATTATCCGTCCTATTGAAACCACGCCGACCCGTTTGTGGAAGATTGGTTTCGGGATTGCGGTAGTCTTGTTGCTTTTTGGTGTTTACAGCGTATATCGTGAGGTTACTTACGGTATCGGGCAGTGGAACCTGAACAAGACCATCGGATGGGGTTGGGATATTACCAACTTTGTATGGTGGGTTGGTATTGGTCACGCCGGTACGTTGATCTCGGCGATCCTTTTGTTGTTCCGTCAGGGATGGCGTACAGGGGTAAACCGGGCAGCGGAAGCGATGACGATTTTTGCGGTAATGTGTGCGGGTCAGTTTCCGATCTTCCACATGGGTCGGGTTTGGATGGCTTTCTTTGTATTGCCTTATCCCAACAGTCGCGGACCGCTTTGGGTAAACTTCAGCTCCCCCTTGCTGTGGGACGTATTTGCGATCTCTACCTATTTCACCGTTTCGTTGTTGTTCTGGTATTCTGGTTTGCTACCTGACCTTGCAACGGTTCGGGACCGTGCCCTGCTGAAATGGCGGAAGCGTATGTACGGGGTGCTTTCTTTCGGATGGACCGGTAGCACCAAGCACTGGCAGCGTCATGAAAGTCTTTCGCTCGTATTGGCTGGTCTTTCTACTCCCCTTGTACTTTCTGTACACACCATTGTATCTTTTGACTTTGCCACATCGGTAATCCCGGGTTGGCATACCACGATCTTCCCTCCTTACTTCGTTGCGGGAGCCATCTTCTCAGGTTTTGCGATGGTACAAACCCTCATGATCATCGTTAGAAAAGTATTGAATCTGCAGGATTATATTACCCTCGAACACATCGAGGTGATGAACAAGGTAATTGTATTGACCGGTTCTATTGTAGGGGTAGCCTACCTGACCGAATTGTTCATGGCTTGGTATAGCCAAAACCCTTACGAAGGTTACGCTTTCTTTTATAGCCGTGCCAACGTGTTAAGTCCTTACGGATGGAGCTATTGGGGTATGATGGCATGTAACGTGCTTAGCCCGCAGATCTTCTGGTTTAAAAAATTGCGTCGCAACATTACAGTTACCTTCTTTATGAGTGTGATTGTAAACGTAGGAATGTGGTTCGAACGTTTTGTAATTATCGTTACCTCTTTGTATCGCGATTACCTTCCAAGTAGCTGGAGTACTTACTACAGCCCTACGATTTGGGAAATCGGTTTTTACCTCGGTACATTCGGATTGTTCTTTACCTGTTTCTTCCTGTTTGCAAAGTGGTTCCCGGTAATTGCGGTTGCTGAGATCAAGCATATTCTGAAGAAGAGCGGGGAGAACTGGAAGAAAGATCAGGATAACCTCGAGCAAAAGGATGTAAAAGAATTTGAAGATGTAATGGCTCACTAAGCTTTCGGGCTGACTGGGATGAATGGATCACTATTTTGACATTTTGGAATATATAAATTATGGATGTTCGAAAATTTGTAGTAGGCTGTTTTGATGATGAAAAAGTACTTTTTCCGGCCGTTAAAAAGGTAAGAAAGGGTGGTTTTAAAATTCATGATATCTATACGCCGTTTCCGGTGCATGGTCTTGATACGGCTATGGGATTGCGGGAAACAAGCCTGCATACAGCCGGCTTTATTTACGGGATAACGGGAACCACTATTGGCTTTGGCTTTATGAGTTGGGTTTTTACAAGCAGTTGGCCATTGAATATTGGTGGTAAGCCACACCTGCCTATTCCCGCCTTCATTCCGGTTACTTTTGAGTTTACCGTATTGTGCGCTGCCGTAGGTATGGTACTTACTTTTTGTTACCTCTGCCAATTGGCTCCTTTTGTAAAAAAGCACCATTTCCATTTGCGTGCCACCGACGATAAGTTTGTGATGGTAATTGAATGTACAAGTGCTTTAACCGAAGCAGACGCTACTGCCTTGCTGAACGAAGTGGGTGCGCACGAAGTACATACACAGGTGGCTGAGGCAGGATGGTGGCTGGGTACCTATGATAAGGAGCAGAAATTGTACGATGAATCGGACATTAAGCTTGCTCATTAATTTGAAGGATCGGAATAGAATTTAAATAGCTGCGTTGCAGCAAAACGACAACCATGAGGAATAAACTATTAATAACCGGAGCTTTGGCAGCTGTAGTAATGCTTGTAGCATGCAGTGATTCTGTAAAAAGAGATCCGGGAACTGTGTATATGCCGGATATGGCTTACAGCCGGGCTTTGGAAACCTACGCCCCTAATGCCTATCTGAAAGAGGAAGGGATCAATTATGATGCTACCCCTGTTGCCGGTACCGTTAGCCGTAGTCAGGATTATGTGTATCATATTGCAATGGACAAGGTTGGGGATACTGCCAATTATTTTGCTTCTTCTGCCGTACCTAGTCCTGTGCAAATGCTTACGGAGAAAGAAATGGAAGAAACCAAGCGCCTGTACATGATCAACTGTGGTATTTGCCATGGAACCAAGCTTGATGGTAACGGACCCCTTTGGAAAGATGGTACCGGTCCTTATCCTGCAGCTCCGAAAAGTTTGATAGGAGATGAATTGATGGCCATGAGCGAAGGCAAAATGTTTTACAGCATTACCTATGGTAAGAACCTGATGGGAAGCTATGCTTCGCAGGTAACGCCTAAGCAGCGCTGGGATATCATCCACTATATAAAAGTGCAACAGGGTAAGAAAACAAACGGAACCGCTACCGTGAAAGAAGATGCTGTTGCAGATTCTACCAAAGTAGCAATGAAATAAATGGAACGTATTTGTATCCTTCATCGGGATATACAACATAATTAATCAGATAATAGAATAACAGCATGGCTTCCTTCAACAATCAATTTGTACAACCTGCCGGCATGAAAAAATGGGGTATGGGACTAACCGGTGTCGGTGTCCTTGCGCTGATTGCAGGCCTTGTATTTTTGGCATTTAGTAAAGATGAACATAACGCTACCCGTTTTTGGGCGGTTTTATTGCATAACAGTGTATACTTTTTGTTGGTGGTGAATGCTGCTATGTTCTTTTTGTGCGCCACTACCCTGGCCTGGGCCGGTTGGACCCAATCTTTTCGTCGGGTAGTAGAAGCAATCAGTGTACTGGTCATTCCTTTTGGTATTCTGGCTTTCATTATCCTGATGGCGCTTGTTTTCGGGCATCAGCACCATATTTACCATTGGGTAGATGCCGAAGCGGTTGCTAAGGACAAAATCCTTACCGGTAAAAGTGGTTTTCTGAGTCCTACTTTTTTTACCATCTGGACCGTTATTACGATTGGTGGCTGGATTTTGCTTGGCCGAAATATGCGGAAGATTCTTGCCGAAGCAGATGATAATGTAATGGGAGGCGAAGAAGCTAAAAAATGGATGTTTAAAAACACCGTACATGCCGCTTTCTTCATTATCTTATTTGCTCTGACCGTTGCATCTACTGTGCCCTGGTTGTGGTTGATGAGTATTGATGCGCATTGGTACAGCACCATGTATAGCTGGTACACTTTTGCAAGCACTTTTGTATCGGGTATGGCACTGATCGCTTTGTTTGTGATCTATTTGAAAAATCAGGGTTTATTACCTTATACCAACGAAGAGCATTTGCATGACATTGGTAAGTTCATGTTTGCGTTCTCTATTTTCTGGACTTATTTATTCTTTAGTCAGTACATGCTTATTTGGTATGCCAACCTGCCTGAAGAAACTGAATATTTTAAGGCAAGACTTTGGGGCAACTACCGCGGACTGTTCTTCCTGAATCTGGCCTTGAACTTCCTGGCACCTTTGCTTGTATTTATGAAGAAGGGCGCTAAAAGAAACTATACCATCGTTACATTCATGGCGGTATTGATCATCTTTGGTCACTGGATAGATATGTACCTGCAGGTAATGCCGGGTACATTGGGTGAGGAAGCTAGTCTTGGATGGTTTGAATTAGGTATTGCTGCCGGATATATCGGTATGATCGTATTGTTTACCGGTAAGGCGTTGGAAAAGAGGCCTTTGGTTTCTTTGAACCACCCTTTGTTAAAAGAAAGTGTAATTCACCATACCTGATAAAGGGATGTTGAAGGCAGGTTTGTTTGAATGACGTTAAGAATGGGTATTTTGAGGTGAAATAAATTGATAAGCAGCCCATTAGATTGAACAAATAATTACACCTGTAGAAAGAGATTTTAATTTTGTACTTCATATAATCTTTGATTATGAACATTTGGTTATTGTTATTGGCGGTGGGGATGATCTTCCTGGTGATTTTTCAGATTGCCAAGGCAAGTGAATATGTAAGTGTGTTGCGCGGAGAGAAAAAGGCAAGAGAACAGGCAAATCGTATTAACGGTTTTTTGATGCTTGCTTTTCTGATATTTGGTTTGGCAGGTGCCTGGTATTGTAACAAGCTGCTTGCTAAAGAAACGCTGTTCCCTCAGGGCTCAGCCTCTGTAGAAGGCGAAGCGATTGATACGATGTTTATGTGGACCTTACTTTTTACTGGATTGGTATTTTTGGCTACACAGATTGCCTTGTTTTGGTTTGCGTTCCGTTATCAGGAAAAAGAAGGTCGCAAGGCTACCTTTTTTGCACATAGTAACAAATTAGAAGCGATCTGGACCATTGTTCCGGCGATTGTTTTGACGGTATTGGTGGTTATGGGTTTGCGTCATTGGTTTAAAATCACCGGTGATCCTCCAAAAGATGCGATGGTGGTTGAAATCACCGGACAGCAGTTTGGATGGTCTTTCCGTTACCCCGGTGATGATGGTATTCTGGGTAAGAAAAATTATAAGCTGATCAATGGTGCAGAAAGTAATCCCTTGGGTCAGGATTGGCAGGATGCGGCCAATTACGATGATGTAATGCCCACCAATATGTTTCTGGTAAAAGATAAGCCGGTTAAATTGGTTATTAATAGCAAGGACGTTATTCACGATGTGGGTTTGCCGCACTTCCGGATGAAGATGGATGCCGTACCCGGTATTCCCACCACCCTTTGGTTTACACCGAAGTGGACTACCGAAGAAATGAGGAAGCGTTTGAACAAGCCTGAGTTTGAATATGAAATCGTTTGTGATCAGCTTTGCGGAGCAAGTCACTATTCCATGAGAGGGATTATCAAAGTGGTTTCACAGGAAGAATACGATGCAGAACTGGCTAAGATCAAGCCGAACTATTTTGCAGCATTCCCTGATAAGGATCCGTCCATCAAAGCAGAAGCCGCTCCGGCTGCTGAAGCTACGGAACCGGGTAAGACTACCGCTGCTGTAATCGACCCAAAAGCGACAGCTAAACCTTCGCTTTGATAAATAAATAAGAACAAATCACGGTATTGTCCGTTGTAAACAGATAGAACTTTAAAGAATAGCATGAGTCAGGAAGCAATTATTCAATCACAGGGTGGTGCCGTTGTATCTCCCGCCATTCATCATGACGAAGACCACGGTCATCATCATCATGAGGAAGGTTTTGTATCCAAGTACATCTTTAGTCAGGATCACAAAACCATTTCCAAGCAGTTTTTGATCACCGGTATTGTATGGGCAATCATTGGTGGTCTGTTTTCGGTGTTTTTCCGTTTACAGTTGGGCTATCCCGAGACTTCTTTTCCTTTTCTGGAAAGCATTCTTGGACGTTGGGCTGAAGGAGGTCGTATACGTCCTGAGTTTTATTATGCCTTGGTGACGATGCATGGTACGGTATTGGTATTCTTTGTATTGACCGCAGGTTTGAGTGGTACCTTCAGTAACTTGTTGATACCTCTGCAAATTGGTGCGCGGGACATGGCAAGTCCGATGTTGAACATGCTGAGCTACTGGTTCTTCTTTACTGCCGGTGTTATTATGTTGTCTTCTCTGTTTATCCAAACCGGACCTTTTAGTGGGGGTTGGGTGGCATATCCACCGTTAAGCGCCTTGGGTGAAGCTTCTCCTGGTAGTAAATTGGGTGCGGATCTCTGGATCTCAAGTATGGCCATGTTTGTGGTGAGTTCTCTACTTGGGGGTTTGAATTATATCGCCACAGTTCTGAACATGCGTACCAAGGGTATGACGATGACCCGTCTGCCATTGACGATCTGGGCCTTCTTCTTTACAGCCGTATTGGGTGTTTTGAGCTTCCCGGTATTGTTCAGCGGATTCATTCTTTTGTTGTTTGATCGTCACTTGGGTACAAGTTTTTACCTGAGCGATATTTATCTTCAAAGCACACAAACAGCGTTACCCAACGAAGGAGGTTCTGCCATCCTTTATCAGCACTTGTTCTGGTTCCTGGGTCACCCTGAAGTATATATTATCCTGTTGCCTGCCATGGGTATGGCTTCCGAAATACTTGCAACCAATTCCCGCAAACCAATCTTTGGGTATATGGCGATGGTAGGTTCCTTGTTTGCAATCACGGTACTGGCGTTCCTGGTTTGGGCGCACCACATGTTTGTAACAGGTCTGAATCCTTTTCTTGGTGCATTCTTCGTATTGTTGACGCTTTTGATTGCGGTTCCGTCCGCTATTAAGGTGTTTAACTGGCTCACTACCTTGTGGCGCGGTAATATCCGGTTTACGCCAGCTATGCTTTTCGCAATCGGTTTTGTAAGTTTGTTTATCAGTGGTGGTCTTACCGGAATCTTTTTAGGAAACTCGGCTCTTGATATTCACTTACACGATACCTATTTTGTAATTGCCCACTTCCATATTGTAATGGGTGTAGCTAGCTTCTTTGGTATGTATGCCGGTGTTTATCATTGGTTCCCCAAAATGTTTGGTCGCTACCTCAACAATACTTTGGGTTATATTCACTTTTGGGGTACGTTGGTTTGTGCTTACGTTATCTTCTGGCCAATGCACTACGAAGGACTTGCGGGTATGCCACGTCGTTATTACGATTTCAGTCAGTGGGAAACCTTTAAGCAGTTTGGCGATCTCAATCAGGTGATCACTATTGCAAGTATCCTCTCTTTTGCTTTGCAGTTGTTGTTCGTTTTCAACTTCTTCTATAGCATTTTCAAGGGTCGTAAGTTGACCACTAAGAATCCATGGAACAGCAACACGCTGGAATGGACTACTCCAATCAATGCGGGTCATGGTAACTGGCCTGGCGATATTCCTGAAGTTCATCGTTGGGCTTATGATTACGGTAAGGATGGGGTTGATTTTATTCCTCAGACACAGCCGGTAGGCGCTGATGAAACGAAACACTAATTTTTATCTCTTTTATAAAAAAGGTCCCGTCGGTTGGCGGGGCCTTTTTTTATAACGAGAACGCTCAAACAGTTGGGGAGAAAAAGGGCTCTCTTGGTTATTATAGACTTTCAGCAACGGGGTTTTAAGTAAGCCGATAGTGACCCTCATTTTTCTTTCTTTTGTAAAATACCCACTTACACGTAAGTATTCATTTGTCAGATGTTTTAACTTGTGGTCTGATCTGTTTTCTATTTTATGGTATTCCTATGCGCTGTCCTTCCTGCCTGAAGTTGATGCTTAGCCATGCTGCCGGGAGATAAACTGGAAGGCATTTTGGGGATTTCAACCTGTGCAGTCAGGTGGGGATGAGGAGATCAAAAACAACTAAAAGGAACTCATGATAAAAAAGATACTAAACTTGTTTTGCCTGCTTCTGTTGGTTTTCTCTGCACAGGCACAGGAGTTTGTATCTGTAAATAATGCCTTTTTGGAGGCCTTTCAAAGCGGCAACTACCCCGCTGCACTTCCGCTTGGGTTAAAAATGGTCAGGCTTGCTGAAACGGAATTTGGAAAGGATGATGTCAATTATGCCATCTCTGCCGATAATGTAGGCAACACCTACGCTGCGCTCGAACAATGGACTGCTGCTGTTTCCTATTTTCAGGAGGCCAAAAGGGCCTATATAGTTGCCACCGAAACAGATCAGATCATTGAGGCGGGCTTGTGCAACAACAATATCGGGAATGCTTTTCTGAATTTGGAAAATTATGATTCTGCCGCATATTACTTTAAAGAGGCTTATTTGTATTTTTTGCAATACCCGCAGGATCAGTATGACAACCTGACCATCATATCCGGCAACCTGATTGATGTACATTTTATTCTCAATGATTTTACCGCAGTTTTAAACCTTGTAACCACTCTTCTGCCGGTTGTAAAAGGGGAGGAGGGAAGAGAATCAAAAGCGTATTATCAATTGCTCGAGCATGCTGGCAATGCTTGCCGGAGATCCCAGCAATTCATGCAGGCACTTGATTTTTATGAACTTGCCGGGCCTGTTGCAAAAATATTATCCAATACGCAACCGGAGTTATATCCTGGATTGCTCGAAGTGCAGGCAGAATGTTACCGGAACCTCGGGCAATTTAAAAAAGCAGAATCCTTTTTGCTGGAGGCAGGCAATCTTTACCGGCAATCCCAATTGCAGGATGCTTATTTATTGGGGAACTACTATCATAACCTCGCCAATTTGTATGGAGACATCGGTGCATTTCCCAAAGCCGAAAGCTACTATGATACGGCGATGCATTTGCTCGACAAAGGCGGGTTCAGTCCGGATGTTATATACGTAACTGTACTCAAAAGCAAAGCCTATACTTATATGGATGCCGGCAAAAACATGGATGCCAATCTTTTATTGCAAAGGGTTGGTGCGTTTTATCGGGCCGTGTTCGGACCCTTCCATCCGGAGTTGGCAGAGATCCATCTCTCGTTGGCCAATACTTCTTTTTTTCTAAACAAGCCGGCAGCAGCAGCGGCACATTTGGATAGTTCCCGAAAAGTACTTCAGCAGGCAGGGCTTTCAGAATCTTATGTACTTGCAAGGATACTGGAATTGGAGGGAATGATAGAACATAGCAAAGGCAATAGTAGCAAAGGGATTGGCCTGCTTAAACAGGCAGGGGCCATCAACGGTAGGATCTTTGGAGATTCTTCGCGGTACGCAGCTTCGGTGCTTTCTAATATGGGCATCATTTATCAGGAAAACGGAAATTATTTAAAGGCAGAAGAGGTACTGAGGTTATCCTTTGATATTGTAAATAAGTTGTTGGGTATTCAGCATCCTCAAACGGCTCTGAGTATGGCCAATCTTGCCATGGTACTGGTAATGCAATCCCGCTTTGACGATGCGGATAAATTACTGGCTGCAAGTCTTGAAATAATGCTGGGAAATGGTATGCTTGCTACGGTAAACTCTCAAATTATCCTGAATAATATTGCATTGCTTGCTCAGCGGCAGGGAGATTATGGGAGCGCGGAAGCCCTTTACCTCAAGGTATTGGATAATGCTGAGCAGGCATCGCTTTCGAAAAGTATCGTTTACGAAACGGTACTAGCCAACCTTTCTACTTTGTATTTAAATAAGAAAGATTATGAAAAAGGTCTGGAATATGCCTTGAAAACCCGCGACTTCGCTGCAAAACGATATGGTAAAAACAGCTTGCTGTATATAAAATCATTGAACAATGTCTTGGTGGGGTATTCTAAAACCGGTGCCTTTGAAAAAGGAAGGGTGCTGGCAGCGGAATTGCTGCCCCTTGTTAAAAGTACGATGGGCGATTCCTCGGAATTGGTGGCAATTACGCTGAGTAATATGGCCTCGCTGGAGCAACTGTCCGGTAATTTTATGGGTGCCATATCGTACTATTTACAATCAATCGATATACAAATCCACTACTACAAAGAAAATCTGTATGCGCTGAGTGAGCGGGATCAGATCAGTTGGTGGCAACAAAATGCGGCTTATTTTCAATTATTACCCGCCCTGCTTATAGAGGCGAAAGTGAAAACACCCGCCATTCTGGAGCAGGTAATCCGGCAGCAGTTACAGTTGAAAGGTTTCGTGTTGAACAATACCACGGCCTCTTTAAAAAGAATTCGAAATATCGGAGATCCTGGGTTGCAGCAGCTTGCTGATCAGTGGCAGTTTACCCGTACGCTTTATTTAAAACAAACCTCGCTCCCGCAGGCGGAAAGAGCATACAATACTGACAGTTTGCAAATTATTTCCAATAATCTGGAACAGGCCGTTTACAAAAAAACAGGCAATCTACAAAAGGAATCAGTTGGGGAAATCGGTTGGAAGGATATCCAAAAATCGATGAAGCCCGGGGAAACAGCAGTGGAATTTATCCGTTTTCCTCAAATTTCCGGCAGGTGGTATTCCGATACGATGCGCTATGCTGCCATGGTCATTTCAGCGGAGGGCCCTCCGGAAATTGTCCCCCTCGGTTTAGAAAAAGATATTCAATGGTGCCTGTCGGGTGGCAAATCGGATAGCCGGGAAACGGTTGTGAGTAAGCTCTACAGAACACAAATAGGGTCGTTTAAGAAAGCTGCTTTTACAGGCGATAGTTTGTATCAATTGATTTGGAAACCTCTTCAGCCCTTTTTACAAAATAAAAAGGTCGTTTATATTGCTCCGGATGGTATGTTGCACAAAGTAGCCTTTGCCGCTTTGCCTGTAGGGAAAGACAGTGTATTGCTCGATTACTATGAACTGAGACAGGTTACTTCAATGAGGCAGGTGGCATTTGAAAAGGCAAAGCCTGTGGTCATAAATGAGGTGTTGCTGGCGGGTCATGCCAATTACAATGGCGACGGGCAGGGTATGACCCGTGAATACTGGAGCGATTTGCCGGGAACCCAAAACGAGATAGATGCCATTGCCGGATTTTTCAAAGACCAAAAAAGGAAAGTGGTTAAATGGCAGGGAATGGAGGCTTCGGAGGTGCAGATAAAAAATTTGCAGGGCCCCTCGCCGGATATTATCCATATTGCCACACATGGTTTTTTTCTTCCCGATATACAATCCGGGAGCGCATTTACCGAAACCAATGCGTCTTTCTTATCGGCACAACAGGACCCGTTATTGCGGAGCGGGATTATCCTCGCCAATGCCAATAAATACTGGCAGGGCAATCAGCAGGTAAAAGATGCAGAAGATGGTATTTTAACAGCCTACGAATTGGCACAACTCGATTGGCAGAACACTAAATTGGTGGTGTTGAGTGCCTGTGAAACCGGCCTTGGAGAACTGCAGGACGGTGAAGGGGTCTTTGGTTTGCAGCGGGCCCTGAAACAGTCGGGGGTGCAAAATATGATCTTAAGCCTTTGGCAGGTTCCCGATGCAGAAACCGCTGAATTAATGACTCTTTTTTATAATGGCTTGCTTGAAGGTAAAAGTTTCCGGATGGCTTTTCATGAAGCCCGTAGAAACATGCGGGCCCGGTATAAGCCTTTTGAATGGGCGGCTTTTGTACTTATCGAATAGGCGTTTTGTAATTTCTGCTCCTGAAAGGATTTGTTACGGCCGGTAATCGGTGCAGAGATGCTTATGGCTTTGGTAAAATTTCATATTTTTCGATGTCACCCGCTATTGCTGCTTACCTTTGCACCTCCAAATAAAAATTGAACCACAGGTAACATCAGCATGCAGCCAAAAGCATCGGTACAACAAACAGGCATTTTAGGAAAATTGCAGGATTATAAGGAGTTGATTAAGTTCACCCTGAACATCACAGTTGTTTTCAGCAGTGTGATGGCTTATTTGCTGGTTCCCAATATTGAGTTCAATCTCAAGATGGTGCTTTTGCTCTCCTTGGGTGGATTGCTGGTAACCGGTAGTGCCAATGCCATCAATCAGATTTATGAAAAGGACTCGGATGCCCTGATGAAAAGAACGGGCAACCGACCGATTGCATCCGGCAGGATGTCGGTTGCAGAGGCGCAGTTATTTGCAGCTATAGCACTTTTAGCAGGTACTGCCATCATGTGGTATTTTTTCAACATACAGGCTGCTTTATTATCGGTATTGAGCTGGTTTATGTACAGCTTTATTTATACCCCGCTTAAAAAAGTGAGCGCCATTTCAGTTTTGGTGGGTGCTTTTCCAGGCGCTTTTCCCTGTTTGATTGGTTGGGTGGCAGGTGCTGATTCGTTTACTGCAGGTGGTTGGGTCCTTTTTGCCATTCAGTTTTTGTGGCAGTTCCCGCATTTTTGGGCGATTGCCTGGGTGGCACACCGGGATTATGATAAAGCCGGGTTTAAATTATTACCCAATCAGAACGAGCCAACCCAAAAAACCGCATTGCAGGCGATTGGATACAGCCTGATGATGATTCCATTGGGTTTCCTGCCTTATTTTACCGGAATCAGCGGTCAGTTTAGCATGTATCTGTTGCTGGCGGCTAATATTGCCATGGTGATACAATGTGTGCGGCTGTACCGCGAAATGGATGTAATAGCAGCCCGAAGGGTGATGTTTAGCAGCTATATCTATTTACCGGTGGTTTTAATAAGCCTGCTCGCCGATAAAGCGGCTACGATGTAATGAACATAATGCCTCTAAAATGCATTATTAATATATGATGACTATGGAACAAAAAGGAAGAATTCATCCTTATAAATTTACCCTCTGGATTGCCATGGGAAGCATCGTGATGATGTTTGCAGGCTTTACCAGTGCCTATATTGTGAAACGTAGCCAAACCAACTGGCAGGGCTTCGATTTACCGCTCATTTTTACCTACAGTACCATCGTTATTGTGGCGAGCAGTATTACCATGCAGTTGGCGGTTCGTAAATTCAAAGACAGACGCATGCAAAGCTACCGGCAGTTTATGACCATTACGTCGCTGTTGGGTGCCGCATTTATTACCATGCAGTTTATTGGTTTTGGTATGCTTGCCGACCGGGGTATCAAGCTGATAGGTGTAGGCAGTAATGTGGCCGGTTCCTTTATTGCCGTCATTGCAGGGGTGCATATCCTTCACGTTTTGGGGGGTATTATTACCTTAATCGTAATGATGTACCGGGCCTTTAAAAGCAAAGTAAAAACCTATAGCCCTGTGGGCGTGGAAGTGGCGGCAACCTACTGGCATTTTGTAGATATTCTCTGGATATACCTCTTTATTTTTCTGACAGTAGTAAGCTGATAACCTTTAAAGAGCCCTGAAATCGGGGAATTAAAAGGGATTTCGGAAAAAGGTTCACTAAACTGCCAAAAACTTTTCTACAAACTGCCTGATTTAGGTCTTGTACACTTATTTTTGCCGGGGTTAACAGCATAATCAGAGCAAAATAATTATGGCAACAGCAGCAATACCAGCGGGTACTAAATGGTGGACGGGAGGAAAGAGTCCTTTTAACGTTAGTTACGGAAAACTGATGATGTGGTACTTCCTGATGAGTGATGCATTCACTTTCGGAGCATTCCTGATCAGTTATGGAACCATTCGTTTTAGTGCCAACTACTGGCCCGATCCAAACCATGTCTTTAATGCATTCCCCGGAATGGGCCATGCCAACCTGCCGCTTGCTTTTGTAAGTTTGATGACCTTTATCCTCATTATCAGTTCGGTTACCATGGTATTGGCGGTACATGAAGGCCATAAAATGAACCAGAAGGGTGTGGAAAAGTATATGATCTATACCATCATTGGTGGCGTAGCGTTTCTGGCCTGTCAGGCCTGGGAATGGACACACCTGATTATGGGAGACCATAGTGTACTCATCAACGGAGAACTTTCTCAAATGGGAACCACCGTACGCACCAACCCCTGGGGACCTGAAGTGGCCGGAATGGTTGATTCTCATGGTCTTGCGGTAACCACTCCGGGACCCGTTGCCTTCGGAGGATTCTTTTTCGGAATCACAGGTTTCCACGGTTTCCACGTATTGAGTGGGGTGGTTATCAATGTCATTATGTATATCAAAACCCGCTTAGGTCATTTTGATCAGCGCGGTCATTACGAAATGATTGAAAAAGCAGGTTTGTACTGGCACTTTGTAGATCTGGTTTGGGTATTCGTATTCCTTTGCTTTTATCTGATCTAGTAGTCACCTGTCATCTAAGGGAATCCTTAAAATGTGGGTTTCCTTAATTCTTAAGAATATCTTGAAATAATAATATTGAAATATGTCTCAACAATTAGCATCCGACGAAATTTCATTTGCCTCTCATACGGACGACAGTGCATTTTATAAAACAGTAAAGAAAGTAACCATCATTTTATCTGTTATTACCATCATTGAATTGTGTTTGGGATTGTTGATTTATAAGATCGGAGCAGGAAGCGCAACAAGTGTTTTGCTGATCAAAGGTATTGTAACAATTCTTTCTCTGGCAAAAGCCTTCTACATTACCTCTTACTTTATGCACCTTGGGGATGAGGTACGGAATATGATCATGACGATCGTGGTTCCTTTGATGCTATTTGTTTGGTTTATTGCTGCGTTTTTGATGGATGGAAATAGCTGGCGCAATCTCCGCAATACCAATGCGGGTAGCAGCCCTGATAAATCAAAGATTGAACAAGTGGCACCTGCCCCCAAGCCAGCCGTACCGGAAGGCGCTGAAAAAT
>JBGSNV010000342.1:0-3594 GCA_041739485.1 Chitinophagaceae bacterium | reverse complement strand
CCCCCTACCGTTTGGCGTCCGCTCCAAACCGCCAACTATCCCCTCGTCCTCATCAAACCGCCGTCGTATTCGAGCAATGTCTCTCCCGCCCGACGCAGGAAGGGTTGCCGGATGTTGCGACAAGGATGCTCATCCCTACTTCGGCTCCATCACCACCACCGGTATAATCATCTCCTCCAGGCTTACACCGCCATGCTGAAACGTGTTTTTGTAATAGTTTACAAAATGATTGTAGTTGTTGGGGTAGCAGAGAAACTTATTCTCTCTTGCAAAAATATAGCTTGAGTTGACGTTGGGGGTGGGTAAGCCTGCATCGGCCGGTTTTTTATAGGCAAGTACATCCTTGGCGTCGTAGTTCAGGTTGCGGCCGTGCTTGTACCGGATATTGGTACTAGTTTGCCGGTCGCCCACCACTTTGGCGGGATGCTGCACCCGGATCGTTCCATGATCGGTGGCCATGACAATCCGTATTTTTTTGTCAGCAATTTTTTTAAGTGCTTCGTACAACGGACTGTGTTCAAACCAGCTTTTGGTAATGCTGCGGTAACTGCGTTCGTCACTTGCCAGTTCTTTCAGTACTTCCATTTCGGTACGGGCATGGCTTAGCATATCCACAAAATTATACACGATCACATTCAGGTCGTTGTTCAGCAGGTTATGGATGTTGTTTACGAGCTGCTGTCCGGCCTCATTGGTCAGGATCTTGGTGTAGCTATGCTTGATGTCTTTCAATCCGAGCCGCCGAAGCTGATCGGTCAGGAAAAAATCTTCATTGGCATTTTTGCCGCCATCTTCATCATCGTATTTCCAGTCGTTGGGAAATTTCTTTTGAATATCCACCGGCAACATACCGGCAAAAATGGCATTCCGCGAATACTGTGTAGCAGTTGGTAAAATAGAATAGAAACTGTCCTCCTCAACCATGCGGAATAGCTCACTGAAAATGGGTTGAATAGCACGCCACTGATCGAGGCGCAGGTTATCAATCAAAACGAAAAAAGTGGAAACGCCGGGTTTGATTTCGGGTACTACTTTTTCTCTGAAAATAGTGTGACTGAGCAAGGGGGCATTTTCGGCCTTTGGGTGTACCCAGTCTTCATAATTCCTGCTGATAAATTTAAAAAACTCGGTATTGGCTTCATCTTTCTGACTCTGAAAAACATCCCGCATTTCGGGGCTGTCGCTCTTATCCATCTCCATTTCCCAATACACGAGTTTCTTATAAATCTCCCCGCCATTCGGTATGGTCAGGCGTGCTGTTGAGGGCCATAAAAAGATTGCGGAAATCCTGCTGATACAGCGAGGTGGTTTTTTCGCTTACCAATCGTTTATTGTCGATGATTTTTTTTAAACTCAGCAAAACCTGATTGGGGTTGACGGGCTTAATCAGGTAGTCGCTTATCTGACTGCCGATTGCCTCTTCCATCAGGTTTTCGGTTTCGTTTTTGGTGATCATCACCACTGGTATCGTGGCATTGATGGCTTTTATTTTTGCAAGGGTTTCCAATCCGGTAAGTCCGGGCATGCTTTCGTCAAGCAGTACCACGTCAACCGGATGCTCTTTTACATAATCAATGGCATCAAAGCCATTGGTGAGGGTATGTACATCATAACCCTTATTGGAGAGTAGCAATAACTGACTTTTCAGGCTGTCAATTTCGTCATCTACCCAAAGTATTTTATTTGGCATGCGGTAAGTTAATAAGAAAAAGGATTGTGCTTTTCTTTTTAGGAAATATTTGGGGGTTTGTTGCTTTGGCAGGACTGCCTTTGCACTGCTTTTACCGGCCCGACAATACCTGTTTCCAAACGGCCTCATTCACTTTTACCGGATATTTTTTCCGGAGCCCATCAAGCCAGTCTTTTTCTATGGCTTCCTGATAGTCGCTGATCACGTATCCCTTCGCCTCTTCGAAACTTCTGCTGCCACCCGTGTCTCCGTTTTTTACCAAACACATAAAAGAATAACTTCCATCAAGCGGATTGCTTTGGGGAACAGAACATTTTCCGATACCGGGCCAATCCTTTTCGGATATGGGCAGCAGATTGGCTTCGTACCGGCCACTGTCTGCAAATACCTGATTTGCAGAGGAGTTACCAATTTCCCGCCATGCATTTAAGTTGTTGTTCAGTGTGGTTTGCGCTTTTTGAGCCCAAAGACTATCGGTGCTATTTACCAGAATAGCAATCGCATTGCTGCCCCAGCGATAACGGTTTTTATTTTTGTTATAAAAAGCCTTTAACCCAATACTGTCGGTAGCGGCCTTGTTCCATACCTGCTTGCTCATCGCTTCAAAAAGCAGGTTGGCTTCTTTAAAATCGTTCAGTTGTTGCGCAAAAACAGGATCGGCTTCTTCGAGGTGGGCCTTCAGGTATTCCATTTTTTTGCCTTCCGCAAAGCTTGTGTAAGGCTGCGTAATATCGAACCCGGCCATCATTCTGCCTGCGCTTGATTGTACCCGGGCATAAGCTACCCAGTCATCCAGCGTTATCCGTTGATTTCCGTAGATAAACAGGAGGGTGCTTCGCGGAGATTTAGGTTCTTTGATCTGTAGCAGGCTATCGGTAAAGCCTTGCAACCATTCGTTGCTAACAGGCCCCTTTTTAAAAGATATAGAAGGGAAAAGACTTTTCAGGTATGCTGTCTGTGCAACATTCAATCTTCCGGTGGAGACCACCTGTTGTTTTACCGCCTCGCGATTTTCCAAATCTTCCACATCGGCGGGTGCTGTTTTGGAGACCAACTGCAGCACATGCACCCCCATTGAGGTGATGACCGACTCGCTTACCTCACCGGGTTTTTTCAAACCAAAAGCAGCAGCCTCGAAGCCGGCATCATACGTGCCGGTGGTAAATGCCGGAATAACACCTCCGGTTTGGTTGGTGGTCCGGTCCTGACTATAAGCCTTTGCGAGTTCGCTGATATTAGCGCCTCCTTTCAACAGCCCTGCCAGCGAATCGGCCAGCGTTTTTTTTGCAGCTTTTTCGGTTTCAGTCATCCCTGACAGGTATGCCAGCAGTATCTGTGCCACTTCTACTTTTCCGTTTGCGGGGCGTACGGCTCTTTTACTGAAAATATAAACCCCTTCGGAGGCCATGACTGGTTTGCTGTAACCGCCGATTGGCAATGCATACACTTCCGTTTCAAAGGCATAGGGCAGCACAAAAGCCGTTATCCAGCCGGCAATACCTTTATGTGCAGCCATTTCGGGATCGGAATGATAACGGGTGGCTACTTTTTCCCAGGCTTCTCCTTTGTTGAGTGCCTGCCATGCCTCGTTTGCGGTTTTATCTGCCTGATTGATATCGGGCCCTGCAAAAAAAATGTATCCGAGCAAAACATCTTCCTGCATGCGCCGGATAGCTTCATCGGTCAGTTTTTCGAGTCCGGCTTTATCGGCAATGTAATTATCGCGAAGCTGCCCTTTGTATAATTCGGTTTCCTGAAGTTGTTGGGGCAGGGTATCCATCCGAAGGTCGTAGGCGGCCTGTACCTTCAATACATAATTAATGTACAAAGGAAGGTATTCTTTCAATGCTTCCTGCCGGTCGCCGGTTCCCGGATTTTTTTCAAAGGCCCGCAAAAAAGCATCG
>JBGSNV010000404.1:0-7039 GCA_041739485.1 Chitinophagaceae bacterium | reverse complement strand
AGGCGGATTGTAAATATTATTATACAGTACCCCATTGCAGGAAATTTCTTTGTGGTGCTTAAAGATGCAGAAAAAGTCGGGATGAAAATAAATGGCAATGCCGCTTACAGGCTCTTTGGCGGTTATCATAAAGGGTTGATATGGTGAAAAGGCAAATAAGGAATTGGCTGCAAAATCGTATTCCGTAAAGTCAGCTTTTAAGACTCCATTGCCTTCCTGCACCCAAATCAGTGAAAAATAATTATTCCTTTGAATGTGGTCAAAATGCGCATTGTCTTCAAAGGAAAATAATTTAAAAGCCAGGTTTCCGTTTTGCGGGTTTACGAGTGTGAAGGCAGATTGATTCATCATATAAAATTTCTATTAATAATCATTTTTTAAATAAGCTGAAATAAATCAGGAACACCGATATATCTATTGGCTGTAAACCCTTCTGCATAAGCAGCGTTAATGGGTCTCCCATAGATGCTGTTCATGCTTTTTATCTGATTCAGCAGTCCAGGAATTGAATTGGCTGATTGGTCTTCCGGATTAGCTCCAATAGCCAATATATCCACTTTATGCTCCATCATGAATATTTTTTAAAAATGACTGTGACAATATGTCCTCCAAAACCAAAAGTATTGCTCATGGCATAATGGATCTCCTTTTTTTGTGTTTTTTCTGCTATTTTATCTTCCTGTCCTTTTCCTGAATCTCCAGATCATTGATACTCGCATACCTTTTGGCCATGTACCCGTTTTCATCAAACTCCCAGTTTTCATTACCATAAGCCCGAAACCATTGGCCTGCAGCATTGTGATACTCATATTCAAACCGAACCGCAATCCGGTTACCGGTATGTGCCCAGTATTCTTTTTTGAGTTTGTAGTTCAATTCCCTTTCCCATTTTCCGGAGAGGAATTTTACAATCTCTTCACGACCATTGACAAACTCGTTTCTGTTTCTCCATTCACTGTCGATGGTATATGCCTTCGAAACCCTTTCCGGATCCTTGCTGTTCCAGGCATCTTCTGCCATTTGAATTTTTTGCTTTGCCGTTTCTTCAGTAAAAGGCGGAAGAGGAAGTCGTTGTTCCATGATATTGTAATTTAAAAATTAGGAGAAACAATCGGGACAGAATAAATTGGCCCTGAATAAAAGTTTTTCTACTTCCTTTTCAAGCGTTTGTTGTTTGTCTTTTGCATACCAACTATGCAACTCATTTCCATAGGTAGCCGCCGTTGCCGGATTGGCTTTTAATTCTTTTACCAATTGTTGAGCAATAGAAGGTCGCGGACCCCAAATACCGGTTACATTCATATGTTCATCCAATTGTATCAACTTGGGGATTGACTTTGTTCCTTTGGTAAGATAGGCATTCATCAGTTCATCGTTTTGATCCCGGTACACCAATTTCATTTCTATTTTTCCCTCGCTTAATTCGGAAATTGCATGAAAGGCCGGTAAAGTTTGAGAAGCATCACCACACCAATGTTCAGTGAGAACCAACCAATACGTTTTATGCTTTAAACCTTTTACCTGTTCCATCATTTCAGCCGAAGGGGTATAGGTTTTCTCAACCCGGTACATCCTTCGCTGATTGAGGTTAATGTATTCCTTTGTTTTTAAATCCGCATTCAAAGCGAGGTCTTCCGCCATTTGTTGTTTGTATTGGGCGTAGGAGATACCTTTTTGAAGGATATTTTTATAATCCTTTTTGAGAAGGGTTTTTTTATCAATTGGTGCTGTTGTCATTTTGTCGATTTTTTAGAATACAAAGTTGGCATAATATAAGGCCTTAAAAAATGGAGGATGAACGCAATAGGATGGACAATTTTCCCGACCCTCTTGGCCATTCTCAATGCAAATCTAATTAACAATTTTTTTATTTGGAACAAATGTTCCAATACCATTATCTTTGATTTGGAATAAACGTTCCGTTATTAAATCATCAAATTAAAAAAGAAAAAAAATGAGTCGTTTAAAAAACAAAGTAGCCGTTATTACCGGAGGTAACAGCGGCATTGGATTGGCCACCGCCCAATCATTTATTAAAGAAGGTGCAAAAGTGGTCATCTTTGGCCGTGACCAAAAAACGCTGGACGAAGCTGCCGCAACGCTTGGGGAAAACGGGATTGCCGTACAGGGTGATGTAACCAATAATGCAGATCTGGACAAGCTTTTTTCAACAGCAACCAGCACATTCGGTCAGGTGGATATTCTTTTTGCCAATGCAGGGGTGGCTTTATTTGCTCCTTTTGAGCAGACAGATGAGCAACTGTTTGACACCAACATGAATATCAACATCAAAGGAGCCTTTATGACTGTGCAAAAGGCGCTGCCGGTTTTGAACAAAAATGCATCTATCATTTTCAATACCTCTATTGTGAATGTAAAAGGCTTTCCGGGCACTTCTGCCTATTCGGCGAGTAAGGCGGCACTCCGTTCGTTGGTGCGAACCCTTGCCACCGAATTGATAGGAAAAGATATCCGGGTAAATGCAGTGTCTCCCGGCCCGATTGATACCCCTATCTACGGAAGGCTTGGTTTGCCTCAGGACGCTAAGGAGCAAATGGTTCAGGGATTTGAAAGTATGATCCCGATGAAACGTTTTGGTAAAGCCTCCGAAATAGCTTCTACCGTTTTATTTTTTGCATCCGACGATTCATCCTTTATCACTGGTTCCGAATTAGCTGTAGATGGAGGATTGTCTCAATTGTAAAAAGTTTACCTTTACAATCGGTAAATTTCAGTACAGATGCCAAAGGCCAAACAATTCAATGAAGGGGAAGTATTGCAAAAAGCGAGAGATGTATTCTGGAAACAGGGTTACAATGGCACTTCTATGGATGAACTGGTGAAGGCAACAGGACTGAGCCGGTCAAGTATCTATGACACATTTGGAGATAAGCATGGATTGTATGTAAAGTCGCTGAAATACTACAGCGAAGCTCAAACAGAAAAATTGCTGATTGAATTGCCATCCGGATTGTCCTCAAGAAAAAGAATCAACTGGTTTTTTCAGCACCATATCGATGTGTCTCTAACCGACCCAAACAGGAAGGGTTGTTTTATGTTGAATTCTACGACAGAGTTGGCAAACCTGGATAACAGCATCAATCAATTAGCAGTAGATAATATGGATCAAATGGAAGCCTTGTTTTTATCGTGGATCAAAGAAGGACAGGCCAATGGAGAAATCAGCAAGCGATTTAAAGCCAAAGCCCTGTCGAGGCATTTATTCAATTGCATCAATGGATTGAAGGTGATCGGGCAAACAAAACCTGATAAAAGCACTTTAGAAGATATCGTAAAAGTGTCCCTTTCAGTATTGGATTGATGCGTGATTTTAAAAAATGTATACTCAATAAAAAGGCCGGAATTAATTCCGGCCTTTTTATATTTGAATGAAATCAATTTAATTAATTCAGGCTTACTTCTGCCAATTCCAGCGAAGGCGCCAAAGGAAAATCAACCGGAACTTCGGTAAGGTTGTGCAGGTAATTCATCGCTGTTTTCTCGCTTACCTGTAATACCAGATCAACGAGGTTTTCATTCGTATAACCTGCAGCAAAAAAATCGTCCACCACGTTAGCATCTGCCTTTCCTTTATTTTGGGTGATATTAGCGGCTAATTTCACCAGCGCATCCAGTTTTGTGTTGTCTGATGTACCTCTGCGGAGGTCTAAAACCTGCTCATCGGTAAAGCCATTCATTTTACCAATAAGTGTATGGGCACTCTGGCAGTAAATACAATCATTAATTTGACTAACAATCAAATTAACCGCTTCTTTTTCTTTGTTGCTTAAGGATGTTTTTGCATTTTGGTAGGCAAGGTAACGGGCCAAACCATTTTCAGAATAGCCGATAGTGGCATACAGGTTAGGCACAAAGCCAAGGGCTTTTTGTAAGTTGTCGAAAATGTCCTGATTGGCCGGAGCTACTTCTTTTCTTGTAGGAACTGTGAACTTTGTCATTTCTTTATTTTTTTAATATTTAATGTCGTTATTGACAGTACAAAGATGCTTTGACTTGAAGCCTGAAAAAATGGAGAATGGGCGCAGATGGATGGACGATTTTCCAGAGTAAGCATTTTAACTTTTACCAGCAATAATGTACATTACGAAATGATATTGTGGTTAGTTTAAATGCTATTTGAAATTCTGGTTTTTTATCGACTGTCTTAAGCGGACTACATTAAAAACCCGTTCTCACTTTTGATAGCAGGAGGAATATCCGTATCATCAATCATTTGTCTGAGGTCGATTTCGATGCTTCGTGATATGGACGTAATAGGAATGTCATTATAGGTTCCTTCAAATGGATTCTCCGAGTAATCTCCTATTTTTTCCATTAGAAAAAATATCCAGATAGTCAGTCCTGAAAAAGGGATCACAAACCAGGTTTTTGCAATATCAGCATTCATAAATACATCTAAAAGCCCGAAGGGAATCAGGATAGCAAAAATGAAAGTCTGCCAAAGCGCTGTAGAAGCGTATTGTCTTGGGAAAGGAAAATTTTTGATCCGCTCACTTTTTCCCTGATCATCGTAAAAAGTTCGAATCAGTTTATGAAATTCCATATGTTGAAAATCATTGAAATAGAGTTGGTTCTTTAAATCCTGCAGATATATTGCCTGATTTTTTAAGATTTGTGTTGCCTGATTTTCTTTTGTTACCAATTCCAGCACTTCTTTTTGGTCAAGGTATTTAGATAATTCATTTTTCAAACTTTCAAAATAGGCCTCCGTCTTGTCACGAAAATAAATCTTATCCATACGCTCTTCCTGATGTTCCCACTCTCTTGAAAGCCTCAATTGATACCGAAGGGCCGTTAGCCAGGCAATATGTCGGTACAGAATATTTTTTTGAACCTCCCTCTGTTTTTCGCCCTGAACAAAGGAAGCGGCAGCGGCCCCAAAAGAACGGCTATTGTTCACAATACCACCCCAAATTTTACGCGCCTCCCAGGTTCGATCATAGCTGGCATTGTTTTTAAATCCTAAATAAAAAGCCACTGCTATGCCAATTACACTTAACGGTTGCCAGGGTATCGCTACACTAATATCAAAATAAGTTTTAAGGATGTAGGCAAAAGCCAGTACAACGGTAGCATAAACAGATCCATAAATAAAGGGCTTTTTCGACCATTTGAAAGTCATCCAGAATCCGTAATTTCTTTTAATATACATAATCTAAAGTATGTAATCGTTTAAGTAACTTGTTCTGATATTGGTTTTCAAATCAATCACATCAAACCTTTTGGTATGGGAAAAGGATCCCATATCTGCATCGCTGTTGATTAATACGGCACCTACCAAAATCATATAATTGCAGTTATAGGCCGTTTTTTCAACCAATTCATTGATACGTTCATCAATGGCCTCATAAATCACTTCAGTGGCTTCATATAACGGAACATTAGATTCAAGAATCCGGGATTTTTGTTTTAGCAGGATTTGCTCAATGGTATTCATCTGATAATCGAGTTCGGTAATATGACCCTCCGGTATCTGATGATTGCGCAATTTTTGTAAACCTGCTTTGGCCGCCCCGCAACAGCCGGTTGTTTTATGCTGTCCGAGTCTTGTGATTTCACCAATAGTCCCATCTTTGGAAACACCTATATGTGGGCCGTAATATATAAACACAGCTCCATCGTCCGGTACATGGCTCGCAAATGCCGCCATGCCGGTGAGTCCGGTAAACGGAAACCCATCTAATCCACCCATTTTAAAGGGACCTAAAAACTGTAGCGCTCTCGAAGGATATTGGATAGAATTGACATCATCACTACAGATGCTGTCTGCCATCATTACTTTTTCCGTTTCAAGATCCAATTCCTTTTCAATAAAATCAATCAACCGGTTTACGCTATCAATAGTTGTATTAGCGCCAGGATAATATTTATGGATGATTTCCAGTTTTTCCCTTTTCTTCATTTTTCCTGATTTTTAAATGTTGAAAAAACAAGCACTTAGGCTGCTGTTAGCCGTTCAAAGCCAATTTTTATTGCAATATAAGGAATCTCTGATTTGATTAAAAAAACATACAGGATGACATGGTAAACAGGTACGTTTGCTTTTCAGATAGGTGGAAGAAATAGAGAAATGCCTTTTTTTTTAGGCAATAAAAGCTCTATACTCATCCTGATGAGGGATTTTGCAATGAACTATTTTCCGGAACCTGAAACTCGTTTTCTTCTTCCTGCTCGTTTAAGTTTCTTTCTTTCACAAAAGCATTGATTCTTTCGCCAATGATCAGGATTTTGAAGGAATACAATGATGTGAGATAGATTAAAATACCCATCAAGCCATCATTTTTCAGGGGCCGGGATAAGGATTAGAAAAAGATTGATCTTCCTCCTTTTTGCTGATTTTAAGCGAGCCGGGTGTGGGCTTTGTGATATTTTCTAATAAAAAAATCCAAATAAAGGGAATCAACCAAATCATTACAGCATGTATTTTCCTGATATTTTTTGAAAAGAGGTTACTTTTATTAAGTTTCCTGCTGAACCGCATCGTATAAAGCAGATATCCCGAAATAAGCAGCATTGCTGCGCCGTATTTGAGGAAAAAAGAAAGGGGCATATGGATCATTTTGGAATGGGATAAGCTGAAATGAGTTGATTACGCCTGCTTGCAGGGATTCACTCGCTACACAGAGTCCCTGTTTTAAATCCTGTCCTCACTTCGGTCCTGATCTCTCCTTTCTACTTTCATTGAATCTTGGGAATCCGGATTCAATTGTTTTCTGTCTTTTTTATTTTTCCATATTAGGAAAAGAATCCCTGCTACTGCTATAATTAAAACGATAATAATGATGAATGTTCCTGACATTGTTTAATGATAATATTGTTTAAAGAATGGTCTTTTTGAATGTGTTAATGATTATTACTTTTTTTGATTAGGTTTCGTTCCCGCAGGATTCCTTTTCCTAAATAGAACAGCTTGAAACTATTTTTCCTGCTATGCCAGGCGTTTAGCTTGAATGATCCGGAGTAAAATTAACCCCTTTTTTTAGAGAATTCACTACGATAAGGTTTCTTTTTCAAGGCT
>JBGSNV010000315.1:0-6893 GCA_041739485.1 Chitinophagaceae bacterium | reverse complement strand
AAAAAACAGGGTACCCCGATTACGGTTGGTACCCTGTTTTTTTGGGTGGATTCCCGATTGTTTGCTATTCGACATCCCCGCTATGGCGCATCTCTCACGCACCATCCCAATGTTTGGTGTCCCAAAAGAGGTCTCTTATAGAGGCTTTCTATTATTGTTTGTTGACCGATGCCGGAAGCCTCTTGGCTACATTTGGGTATTTTGCAGCAAAAAGAGTGTGGTGTATAGAACCAAAACCGTTGTATTGACACCCGCACAATATATCTTTTATCAGAAGTTCGCAAAAATGAATAGGAAATTAAAACAAAGTGGTGGCTGCACAGCTGTGTTTTTCTATAAACTGGAAGAGAAAGGAAGGCTATTGAAAAAGTTGACGGCGGTTGCAAATGGTTTGGGATGGAAAAAATACGGATAGAAATATTCCCTGCTTAAATGTTGCTATACGCGGTTTGCTACCATGATGCCGGTAAGAATTATATTCGGCTTCAGATTAGTATTAGCTTTGTGTTTTGTTTCCCTCAGGTACCATCAATTTCAGCGCATCTTTTCTATCTTGCTTTCGAACAAATTTTGTAATTTAGTTTTTCTGACTGAATTCGTTTGGGGGTGGGGAATTCAGATACCCTCTCATCGCTACACCATGTTCGTTGCCATAACTTTCAGCTCTCAATTATTCAGACCGAAAAAAATGGAACTAAAAACATAAATAAATTGGAAAATAGAGAAGATAATATTGAGATTAAGAAAGAGCCCCCAAAAAGCCTACAAAGAATTGATGCACACTTTATTTCACATGAAATACAACATTTGTTGCATTTTGAAAAAGGATTTTTATTTACAGTTAAAGAACTACTTCTCAGACCAGGAAAATCTATCAGAGAATTTCTTTTCGAAGACAGAAATAAATATGTTAAGCCTTTGATTTTTCTGATTTTCTCTTCTGTGATTTTTACCATAATTGTGCATTTTTTTCACCTTGATTTTAGTTTTTTCAACATTGACCGAATAGAGCCCCTCAAAGGGAAAATCAGAGCAAAAGAAATTGGCGACTGGACGAATAGTCATTTTGGATATACCAATCTCATCATTGGAATTTTTATAGGGTTTTGGATAAAAATATTCTTTAAAAAATTGGATTATAACATATTTGAAATAATTGTCCTTTTGTGTTTTGCCTTGGGAGAAGCAATTTTGATTCTTGGGATATTTGTATTTTCTGCTAGTCTGTTTAAGAGTTCTGTACTTGCCTTAATTGGTATTTTTTTATTCTATGCGTACACCATTTGGGCAATAGGACAATTCTTTGGGGAGAAAAAACCCATGAATTACCTGAAATCCGCAATGACCTATGTTTTAGGAAATGCCAGTTTCTTAATAACGCTTATTGTAATTGCCTATTTATGGAAAGTATTATGACCTGAAATCCCCACGTCCGAACCCTCGGTCCGAAAATTCGGTCCGAAAATTCGGTCCGAAACTTCGGACCTGACGCACACCCAGCACGAACGAGTATTATGGATCCGCACCCTCGGATCCATATGGCAAAATTAAAATACCACCGCAGGTGGTTAAAACTAGCAAATACACACGTGAATGCCCTATTATTGAAATTCATTAAATCCAATCAGACTCCAATTATAAAAAGAATTGCATGCGTACAGTCATAAGCATAATCGTATTTATTTTTTCTCTCTCTTCCCTTTTCGGCCAAACAGAAAACGTGAAACTCAAAATCTCGCATTTAACCGGAGATTTTTATATTTATACCACCTATAACACCTATCAGGAAAGCCGGTTGCAGGCAAATGGGATGTATCTTGTTACCCCCAATGGTGTGGTGATGTTCGATACGCCATGGGACACCACTCAGTTTCAGCCTTTGCTCGACAGTATAAAAACAAGGCATCATCAGGAGGTATCGATATGTTTTGCCACCCACTGGCATAGCGACCGAACCGAAGGACTCGAATACTACAGGCAACAAGGCATTAAAACGTACACAACTTCTCTGACAGATGAATGGAGTAAAAAGAACAATAAAAAAAGAGCAGAATTTTTAATAACAAAGGACACTGTTTTTAATATTGGACAATACTCCTTTGAAACCTATTATCCCGGAGAAGGACATACGGCAGACAATATCATCGTATGGTTCGGCAAAGAGAAGATCCTTTATGGAGGCTGTTTAATTAAGGGTGCAAAGGCTGAAAATTTGGGTAACTTAGAAGATGCGAATATACAGGCATACGAAACAACGCTTAAAAGGGTCAGGAAAAAATGCCCCCACCCCCGATTTATTATCATATCCCATAGTGATTGGAACAATATCAACTCTTTAAAACATTCGATTAAATTAGCAAAAAAACTTGGAAAAAGTCAACGATAACCTTGCTTTGAGTATTTAACTTTATCAAAAAGGAACATGGCAAACCGGATAGCGAATATCATACTTCCTTTCTGAAACTATTTTGGGTGATAGAATTGCAATGCTCTGACTTGTGCTTTTGAGCGGATTCAACAGAAGAGTCTTCTAATTTCTGGCATTGCAGAAGGCTTTTGTAAAAATACAACTGGTAGCAGTTAGGGCAGATTTATAATACCCGCAAAAGGGACGTTTCTATTTACTATGGGGCGTTTTATATTTAATAGGGATTGTCCCGTTTTTTATGTAGGATTTTAGTTGGTTTAGGAAGGAAAAAATGTTCTTTTCGTTATGATATTATTTGTACTTTTATCATTCATTCTATACCAGCAAAAATTTCAATAAAAACCATTCTCAAAAATCAAAGTATACAGCCATGAAATTAGATACCCTTGTTAAATCAAGCTTCGTTTTAAGTTTATTGCTGAGCCTTACAGGTGCCTTTCTTAAGATATCCCATGCCGGTGGAGCGGAACCTTTTCTTATCACAGGGCTCATAGCAACCATTGTATTTATTGTTAGTGCCATCTATGAAGTAAGAACATCTAAGCGGATTGGCCAGGCAGAAAAGACAATGTGGACAATCGCTTTTATCTTTATGAATGCAATAGCAGGACTCGTTTATTTTTTTATAGGCAGAAAAAGAATTATCTAGAAGATTACTCCATGTAGTTTTTTTTAAATTGGATATAGAACCAGCTTTGGATATCCATGTAAAAAAGAAGTTTCCCTGTTGTCTTTTGCACCCTACCCGAAAGTAACAGTACCGAAAATCAAAAACATATCAGATAACCTGTTAGACCCTCCCCGGAATATACATTGATATAAAATCTCCAAAAATGAAAGCATTTCGATGCAGGCTTGCAGGTAAACTGCCCTTCGTCTTGCTGTTTTTCATCTAAAAGGCAGAAAGACCCTTAAAGCTCTTAAATTTATCTTAACCATTTAACTTTACAAATCTGGCGGCAGCAAAACACCTTATAAAAAATAACACCGATGCAATACACCCTTTCTTTCCTGTTAATCTTTCTGAATGCACCTTCCTATGCGCAGGTAACTATTCAGAATATAAGTATAACAAAACCAGATACCAATATACTGTATCATAAAGTCGAAAACAGAATAAAAGTATCAGGGACAAAAGAGAAAATCAACCTGATATCTAAAAACGGCTCAAGGATAACGAACTATGACAGCAACCTTTTTGCCATTATTCCAAATACCTGGAAGCCGGATACATTAATGGTATTTGCCGGAAAAAAGATCCTTCTGGAAAAAGAGTATATTGTTCACAATCTTCCGGAAATAACCATTCAACTCGGAAATATCCGGGATACCGCAGCAACAGTAAGTGAGATCATTGCCAATAAGGGACTGAGGGTGCTATTCAAAGAATCACTCTACAACTCCCCCGCGCAGGTTAGAAGTTTCAGTACAACAATTGTTGGCGCTGATTCTGATACACTCTCCTTCAATTTAGGAACCAATGGAAATCTGTTCTCCATGGAACAGGAAACCATCATCAAAAAATTGAAGCCAAATAGCAAAATACACTTCGACGACATATTAGCGGTTGGAACCGATTCCCGTACAAGGCGGCTACATCCCTTTACCATCACCATCAAATAGAGAAAAAAGGCTGTTCGTAGTCTCCCCGATTGGGGCAGGGGATTGCGTATTTGCGCCCTCCGCCTTTACAAGGAAATCTCTAGGCCTTTCAGAAGGTTACAACTCCGGCTTTTCTACTCTCTGTTGCCGTACTTACCGGCTCACCGGCTTGCGAAACAAAAATCCCTGTGGTGCCTTCAACGGGCCGGCATCATAAAAATTCAGATACAATATAGCCGTGTCGGTACTGTTTTCCCAATACACTTTATACCGGTCGAGAAGGCCCCGGTCCATCATGCCATTCGGCGTATTGAAAGGACAACAGCTTCCCACGCGGTAATAGGATACCCGTTGTGCTTCGGGGCCAAGCAAGGCATTCAAAAACCGTTGTTGATTTCGGGCGCCCGATTGTTCCTTATAACCTCCTACCAAAACCGGATTTTCGACGCTATAGCCGTACGATTTATCGCTGCTTACACTATCAAGCGCAAATACATCTTCCCGCAATAGCGGCGTGATCTGCTGATTATCCGGAAAGGCCTGATACGTGGACTTAACCGATCCCCTTGAGGATCCGGACGATTTACGGTTGCTGCAGCCCATCAGCAGGGCGGACAAAAGCAAAGGCAGCAGGAGACACTTTGGCATAGGTTGAACGGCTTTTTTGAGTTAGAAATTTACTTTAAAATAAACAGCAGGTTTTATGGAAGAAGGTTATACGATTAAGATGGATTGACCGGAAAGGGTACAGGAACCATAGAAAACATTTGATTTTGAAAAATTAAATGTAAAACAAAATGATATACGATGTGCGGAGGGGAAAAGGAAAATTTTGGCTTAACAGGATATTAGCGGTAAATGGATTAATTTAGCCGTTCTAAAAAATCAAAGAACATTTATGTTTGAAAAATCATCCAACCCCGTTCTTGGGGATAAAGCCTTTAGAGGACTCACCCTTACCGGAGACCAATCAGAAAGAATGACGGTACAGGGCGCAATGAACAAAACAGGCCTTTTGTTATTGCTTGTTTTGGGCGGAGCCTATTACACCTGGAGCATGCACATGAAAGGACAAAGCGTAACGCCCTTTATGATTGGTGGTGCTATAGGTGGATTTGTAGTAGCCCTGATCAGGATCTTTAAAAAAGAATGGTCTGCCTACACGGCACCGGCCTATGCGGTATTGCAGGGCTTTTTTGTAGGCGGCATCTCGGCCATTTACAACAGTGCTTTTGCCGAAAGAATGCCCAACATCATTACCAATGCGGTAGGGCTTACGGTTAGCGTGGCGATCGCTATGTTTTTATTATATCATTTCCGGGTCATCAGAGTGACCCAAAAGTTGCGTTCAATTATCGTAATGGCAACAGTCGGAATCATGATTTTCTATCTGATTGCCATGGTTGCAAGGCTTTTTGGCGCAGAGCTTGCCTTTATGCACGACAGTTCCCCACTTGGAATCGGTATCTCGCTGTTCATTGTGGGTATTGCCGCCCTCAATCTTTTACTCGATTTCGATATGATTGAACAAGGAGCTGCACAGGGTGCTCCGAAATTTATGGAATGGTTTGGCGGATTCGCTTTGTTGGTAACGCTTATCTGGCTTTACCTCGAAATATTACGTTTGCTCAGCCGTTTTGCAAGCAATAAATAAACCTGTTGGCGGTTTTGGCCGGCTATCTAACTGATTCATCCCGTTACTGTTTTTTTATAAAAATGAGTAACGGGATTTTTTTTGCCGTTTGTTTTACAGGCATCCCTTGGGAAAATAGTGACCTGAAGTTCGTTTTTCAATTTCGGCAAGGATGGCACAACAGCGTATCAGATTCCTTACCTTTGCGCACTTCCTGAAAAAAGCAAGGATTAGGAGATCGCCGTCAACGGACTGACTCCTGACTGGCAGTTTTCCTGCCTGTTCGGTCAGGCGGGCATATTACAAATAAAAACAAGTCTCCGCAGCATGGAGACGTACTAAAAATAAACGTATGAAAATATACCTTTGGTTGTTAAGATACCGCTTGTGGGTAGGGATTGCCGTGTTGGTCGTAGCGGTACTTGTAAATGTTTTCACCGGGTTCTGGCCTTCCTTTATCCTCTACCTGACGGGTGTCATTCTTATTGCAGGTCACTTTTTTATAGGCCCCATGCGACTGATTCAGCAAAGTGTGGAAGAAGGCGATGTGGAAGGAGCCCAAAAGATCCTGAATATGATCTGGTTCCCGAATCTGCTGTACAAACCCATCCGTTCTGCCTATTATACCCTGAGAGGCCAAATGGCCATGATGGGTCAGAACTTTGAAAAGGCCGAAAAAATGATGCGTATGAGTGAGAAATTGGGTAGCCCGATGGCTGATGCCGAAGGTGCCAACAAACTGCAATTGGGTATGCTCGCCATGCAACGGGGCGATACCAAGCAGGGAGAGTCTTACATCCGGGCAGCTATCCGCCTCGGTATCCCCGATAAGGATGGTGCCGCCATGGCTTACCTGCAGATGTGCAGCATTTATCTGAACCGCCGCGAATTTCGGGCAGCCAAAGATTTTTTCCGCAAAGCCAAAGCACAAAAACCAACCAATCCTGAAGTGATCAGTCAGATCAAGCAGGTAGAAAAATACATCAGCCGGGTACCGGGATAAGGATTCAGATACTTTTGTAACCTTCTTCTTTTAGGGTACCTCTAAAAACGGATCAAACAAGGCTTTCCAATTGATTAACACCGGTGTACAGACGCAATGCCTTGCGTCTCCTAAATGCCTTGCATCTCCTTAATGCCTTGCTGCTCTGCAATGCCTTGCGTCTCTTTGTAAATGAGGATGTTATGAAATTGGTCCCGCACCTGCAGGAAAGTATCAAAGGTTTTTTA
>JBGSNV010000256.1:0-16493 GCA_041739485.1 Chitinophagaceae bacterium | reverse complement strand
TGCGAAGGCATGGTTCTACAGTACTAAACTTTAATAGATGCACCAAACTTAAATCCCGCACTTCACTGTCATTGAAGCACGAAAGGCCCGCTTTTGCAAAACAGCTGTTTAAGCCGTTTTGCTATTTGTCATTCGAGTCAGTTAGTTCAAAAATTAACGCTTTTAAAATCTGTACGTCTTTTTCAATAGTCCCCATCATATATCGTTCGTAAACACTTTTGTTGTCTGGTGGATTAAGATTTAATGTTAATCTTTTTTCTAAAGCCAAAGATCTTAAAAACTCTCTTTGTGCTCGTCCGTTTCCTTCTCTGAATGGGTGTAAATAATTGACGTTATCTAAAATTTCTGCCAATTTCCCGGCCAACTGTATTCTATTGTTTTTTGGTATTTTCTTGAACACAGAAAGTAATTGGTCTATGTATCTAAATGCGTTGTCAAAATGCGAAGTAGGGAAAAACTGTTTGCCGTCTTTGCTTATTTCAACAGTCCGTTTTTTACCTGCCCATACGTAAATGTCCTGAAACAAATGTTTGTGAATTTCAATAAGGCTGTCAATACCTTTGATTTTTATCGGGTTTTCGAAAAGTTCCTGGAGTCGCTTAGTTACTGCACCACTCTCAACAAAAATTAAAACTTTCGGATCTGTAATGTCTTGCAAATTCCGTAAAAGTCCGGTCTTGGGGTCAGTATAGGTGAAGTCAGGGTCTATGTATTTAAAGGAATCAGACATAGGCTTTTTGTTCAGCAAATGCTACTAGTTCTTTAAGCGATATTTTTCCTGTCACATAGTCTCTGATAATTTCAATGCCTTTTGGTGTCGGTATAAAACCTTCAAACATATTACTCCCCAAAGCATTTGCAGTGCTTTCTAAGGTTTTCAGGTCTGAAAATTTCACCCCCATTATTGTCAGGTTAATCCGGTCTATTTCTATCGTGTTGAACATATTTTTCAAACTTAAATACTTTTCAAATTTACAAAATATTTAGGTCAAATGGCTCGTTTTCTGTCGCTTTAAAATGGCTAATAACGGTTAGTATAGGAAAAGTTTGCGATTTCGAAGCATGAAACTTTCGATTAAGTACAAAGTTTGATACGAGCTAAAAGCCTTGAGTTTATTACTATTTCGCCTATTTTTTATATACATTGTTGTGCGTTCGTTTTTTATTTTTCATCTTTCTTTTCAGTAGTTGAAATCATTTCGCCATTTTCATATAATTCTTGCTTTAATAATATTCCTGTTTCTGAATAATAAGACCAAGTTCCGTGTTTCTTTCCTTGCAAGAAGAAAAAGTCGTGTTGCAATGTTCCACTATTAAAATATGCTCTTGAAATTCCATTGGCTATATCCATTATATAAGCTTCTTCGTATCTCAACTTTCCATTGTCGTGAAAATACTTCCATAATCCTTGTGCTTTTCCATCTTTCCAATTCGCATCGTATCTTAAATTTCCATTTTCTAACCATTCCTGCCAAGAACCATTGGCAAGTCCATCTTTCATAGTAATCCAGGTTTTTGGTTTCCCATTCGCATAGTTTTCAATTAAAAATCCTGTAAAAGGTTTGTTTTTAAAAGCGGTGACTTCTATTCCGTCTTTTTTTATTTTTTCTGTTTTTGATTTTTCAACAATTGTTTGAGCGTTTGAGAAAAGTGTTACAAAAAGTACAAATGATGAGGTGATTATTAATTTCATAGTCAATTTTTTTTAGTTTCCGTTAGTTTCTGATTTAACACGATGTTTTTTAAATGACGCACAACTTATAATATGCCCAGTTATCCCACTATCCAGGTGTACCATTTCTTTCTGCGATAATTTTAAGCAATATCCTCTCCTTTTTCTGTTAGGTAAATCCCAAATCTCTAATTTCAAGATCCCCTTCCTGTCTCTATAAGCGCCTGATATTCACCTAAAGGCATTTCCAGGACAAAATATGGAAATTTATTGGGATAGGGAAAAGCTTTTGATCGCTTTTTTTCCGGAAGGTCTGTTGCTGTTCTGATTTCTATGTGGGGGGGGTGGGAGGTCAGCCCGTTTTTAGCTGCTTTGTTGATAGCCTGCGGGCAAAAGGCTGCAGCCTGATTCCGGCTTGAAATGGGGGATGTCAGGCGTTATAAAACTATCAACATGCTCATTCGCTTTATGCGCTTCTGTGCCAATAGAAATAGCAAAATTGAAACCCTTGCTGGCACGCTTGTACGAGGAAATAATAGCCTGCGATTGCATTGAATGGATGGAAACTGATTTACAATCTTTAAGGAACGCAACAGAAATTACAGAAGAATTAGTTTCTAAAATCCATATCGCCATTGGCAAAAAACTACCTAAATAGTAAAGTATTATTTTACCTGATAACCCCCTTTGTGTGGTGTGCTAATTTCGGTTGAACCAATTCTCCATTTTCATTCCGTCCAACCGCTCAAAATCTTTTACATTGTCGGTCACTAAAGTGAGTTTGTTTTCGATGGCAGTAACGCCAATTAAAAGGTCAAACTCATCGTGCATAGGTTTGCCCATTTTTCTAAGTCTGACTTTCTCTTTTGCATAACGCCTGATTGAACCATAAATAGGGATGATCGAAAGTCCACCAACAAATGCGTCAACAGCTTTATGTGATTTTTCGGGATTGTCACTATTTTCTGCACCATAACGAAGTTCTACCACTGTAATTTCTGAAATGAAACAGTTCTCTCTTCCCTTTTGCTTTATGAGGTCATCCAGATTTAATTTTCCCCTCAGGAAGAAAACACAAATACTTGTATCAAGCAGGTATTGCATTAGAATTTAATTTCTTTGTTGCTAAATCTCCTTTCCGATTTTATATCTGCTATGATCTCTTCTGCCGGTTTTTCAGAAGAAAAAGCACCAAAAGAATTGTAAAACCCGCTGTCTTTTGTTGCCTTCCCGGTCTTTAAAGACTTTGAAAGGCTTTCTATCAATTCAATTTTAGCCAAAGCACTAAGCCCCTCAAATAAACCTGAATAGGTTTCAACGATATATCTATCCGTATGGCTCATGATATTTTTTGTAGTAAAGTTACCATTTTTCAGCTAATTACCTGTTCCACGAAGCATCGCACTCAGCAGTTTTGTCTGGCAGCAATGAGGCGACTTAGCAGCCGCTCTCCGAACCCCAATTAATACAGAGAATCATGACAACGGTTTTACCCTAAAAGTTCCCGTAATGTTGAGAAAACATTACTTTGGTGGCGTGGGTGCTTTTCACTCTTCCTTCCCTCTGTTTAAGCACCGGGTTTTAAGCCTTAAGTTCTTTTGAAATTATAAATAGGATGACTCCCGGGGATATGGCAAAGGATGTAGGATTTATTTTAGGAAGTAATGGTAAAAGGAGGGCTTTTACCGTTTGCGTTCTGACCGCAGGGGATACATGTAATAACCGGCTGTTTCCAGCAGTAAGCATTGCCAATGCAGCCTGATAAAAATATGGCCAGGCTGCTACAACGAAACGAAGTTAGCCAAAGCAGCAAGGCGCTGTTCATAATGGCTTCCGATTATATTTCCGCTCCCATTTGAGCGCCCTAAAACCCCTATACCTTCCTCCTTACTTCCGCAATTTACCAAAGAACGTCTTTTTCAATAGTTCAGTTTTTATACGGATTTCGCGATCCATTTCAGCTACCAGCGCCTCGAGTCTTTGATGCTCGAGTTGGAGTCGCTGCAATTCCGAAGAGAGGTTTTCATCCTGATGCTCTCCTTTATCCGCTTCGGGGTAAACTTCCTTTTTCTTTCCGGGCTTAGGTGCCGGATCGCTGTGCCCTGTTTTTTCTTTCGTTGGTTCTAAACGGGATGTTCCGGAATCCCCAGCAACAGGGGACTTTTGCGGCGGCGTTTTTGATGCTCGTTTACCCATAATCTATCAAATGTACCTGTTAGTTTGTAGTTTGGATTAGGTGGTGCTCAAAACGAGGGTATTCTGATAAAAAATTGCTGTAGGTATGCTTCTTAGCACATCCTGCTAAATACGATACAGAGTTTACAAGCAATGCTACCCGCAACTACCCGATTATTTTCTCCATTTCTGCTTTCCAGTTTTTAAACCCATTTTCCGCATCAGTATAATCATGAAAAACTCTGTGAAACCCGGGTTCCTTTTGCAGGATATACTCGTTTTTTCCATGTTCCAGTATCCGGCGAATGGTTTGTTCCGTTTTCGCCAACACCTTTCTTAAATTGGTTTCACCAGTTTCGGTGGTCCATATATAAGTGGCTTCCTGTGTGTCAAGGGTTTCCCATACCGAATGATAGCAGGTACTCCCCTTTATAAGAAATAAAAAGGATAACGGCTTATGCAGGATACGCAGTTTTTGTATGTCTCCTCTGTGTTTAGCGGAAAAAAAACGGAGTTGGTGGTAATGTTTTGTCCCGGACCTTTCAAGCAGTTGATCCAACAGGTCTTCTTCGTTTTTGAAAAACCCAAAGGCATTCAGTTCCCCGCCGGTGAAATGATCTAAATAGGTCTGCAGGGTAAATAAGCGATGATCTCCCGGGAGCTCACTTCTCCGGGCGGTCTTTACCAACTCCATTTTAAGCTCCTCTATAAAGGAGGAAGTTATCCGGTCAAGGTCTGTGGAAACAGCGCTTGCTGAGATCAGTTCCCCATCAGCCGTAACCACCGTAGCATGCACCTGCAGCCGCTTTGTCTTTAAAACACCGGCTATGTAATTCTTTACAGCATCGTATGATTGGAGTATATGTTCGTTCCATATTTCGAATGCTACCCGGTTTTTTATCGGGGATATTCTCTTTTCGAAAACAACCTTTCCTGCAAGAAAGGTTACCTCTTTTATCGGTATGGAAAAATATTCATGAATGGTTTGCTCTATGGATTCTTTCGCTACTGTACTTTCTGCTTGCGGAGGTGTTTCCGGCATGTAAAAAGCCGCCGGTTTTGGTGCCAAAATCCGAAGCGGAGTTTTACTGTTCAGGGTTCTGAATAAACCGGCTGTATCAATACTTTTAAAAGTCACTTTTTCAATTAAAAGCAATTGGTCGGTCAAGGCTATTTGATTAGCAGAAAAAGTGGTTTCCCCTACCTGATAGGATAAAACTTCCACATACAATTTTTGCTGTTGTGGATTATAGTTAAGAACCCGGACCGTCCAAAAAGCCGGTGCTTTAAATTTTACCGGAGTATACGATATCTGAACCTGATTAAAGTCTAAAGCCACTTCTTCTGTTAAAAAAGCGAGGTCGTCTTTAAATAGTATCTGCAGTATTTGTCCATTCATAAGCGAAATAATTATATGGCATGACAGGCAATCGGGTAGGTCTTCCTTTGTTTAGTTTGCATAATATTATTTTTTCTGATTGATGTTGAAATAATTATCCTAAATACTACTGCATCAATGGTTCATGCTAATCCCACATTTTCTTGCTTCAATCTCCTTTTGATATTAAATGATTTCTCTTTTCATGATACATGAGTAAGTATCCCCTTTTGTTTTGCTCCTTTAAGAAAGAGCGATTCACCAATGTTTCTATAAAAGATTGCTTTGCTAAAAAAGGATTCAATAGCTTTTCAATCCGACTTTCTACCACACCAATACGCCTTGCAAATTCAGCGAAATCGCTTTTTGAAGGGTGTCCGCTTTTTCTATATTGCTCACTTTTGTAATCGTCGGCAAACAGTCCTTTTTCCAATGCAAAATCCGTATCGTCTACATGTAGTTTTGTATTTACCAAATCGTAAGCAGGACTGAGTAAGTAATCGCCTCTTGTGGATTCCAAGAGGGAAAAATTTTTCAGGTGAGCATCCCCGTTTGAAAATAAAAAATTGAAAACAACTAATTTAAAATACTTTTCTATTTCGATCCGCCATGCAGGAACGAATTTTTGTATCAACTGCCCTGCTTCTTCATAGCTGAATTCATATTTGAAATTTGCACCTGCATTGTCTGTTGTTTTTCCTGTCAGCGTTGCAAAATCTTCTTTGCCCCATTTACCTCCATCCGCTTTCACATCAAATCGTTTTGTGATGTAGGCGGGTGAACCATTTTTAAAAAATATCAAAGCATTTTCTGCCGTATTAAGTCCATATACCTGTTTGGCTATTTGCATGGTCAAATGTTCATTTCCAGGAACCTGATCAACCTTTTTCAAATCCCGTGGTATTGGTTTGAGTATATAGGTTCCATGTTCTCCTTTATTTGTCAATCGCAATACATTTTTTTCCAAAAGAAGACTCAGTTTTTCCTGCACCCCCGATATGGATATGCGTTTACGATTTTCCATAAATTGCTCAGCAACTTCTTCGCTTAGCTGTGGCTGCTCATAGGGTAAAACATGATTTACTTTTTTACCGTTAAACAAATTCCGCAAGCATGCCGGGCTATAGGTAGAAAAACCTTCGGCCAAAGTTCCGGGACAATTATCAATTGTCAATTGGTAATTGTCCATTGATAACTGCCCTTTCATATATGTTTTGATGATTTGATTATTGAAATGAGCAATCTTAATATTTCTTTTAATTCGGAAGATGTAGCAATAAATTGTGCTTTATCAATATATAAAGATTTATGGAGCAATTCACGCCAATACTCCCTTTCGTTTGCTTCTTTTAAAGCTATGGATAACTTATGAATAAAATCTGCTTAGCTTTCAGCATGCTCCGACTCTCTGACATTTGTACCAATCGATGTACCCGAACGCAGCACTTGTTTAGACAAAATAAATTCTCTCTTTTCCGCTACGAGAGACTTATGCAACTTCACAATACTGAGTGCAAAGTCAAAGCTTTTGGTTTTTATTATATTTTCGTTCATTTCTTTTAAAAATTAAGCGTAAACACATTATCCATTATGCATTGTTAATTGTCAATTGCCTTCACGGTTACTGCCCCAATCGTGTCATACTGTGCTGTTGCTGAAAGCAAACCGAAATGATCTGATTCGTCTATTCTTAATTGTGTGCATTGCAATTTCCGGTTGACACCTTCACTAAGCATATTAAAGAAAAACGGAAATAAAAATTCGCTCCTGTATTCCTTTTGTGTTTTTGGCAGGGTTAAGCTGATTGCTGGTTTACTTGTATCATTAAAATAAGAAGCATCATAGCTGAAAACATAATGCTGACGATTTTCTTCCGTTAAGATTCCTGCAAAAATTCCATTGCGATATATCTTCATTGCTCTCATCTACTCAATGTTTATTGTTCACTTCAAGGGTTAGTTCCATTCCCAACACTTCAGCTAATTTGTTCAATACGTCTAACGAAGGGTTCCCATGTCCCCGTTCTAATTTATACAGGGTATTTGTGCTCACTTTTGACAGTTCGGCTAAGTGGGGTTGCGTAATCCTCAACTCCTTTCGCCTGTTTTTTATGGTTTCACCAACATCCCTAACTAACATTATACTGTGATTTTTAGCCCAAAAGTATGATTTGCTCATCATAAATGCAAGCTAAATCACAATATAGTGTGATCCAGTCGTCTAAATATTCTAAAACAAAAAACAAAGCCGGTAAAATCACAATATAATGTGATTCTACCGGCTTTAATTCCTCCCATTTTTCTAAAGAACCCTTTAGTGGGCTACCATTGTCATTGGGTACTATGTTCCGATATCCCGACTGATCATCGTATTTAGTTGAATCTTTTATTCCTTTTCCTGTTTGGCTTTCTCCTACAACCTCGCCCCAATCGATACAAAGAAATTTCTGCCATCGGCAGGCATCAGTCCCGGACCGGGGTAGCCACCGGCACGGCGGGTGAAGTAGGCATCGTTGAGGATGTTGTTAAGCCCTACACGTACATTGTACTTTTCGAGAAACTTGTAGTTCATGCTGATATCACCAATATGATAAGCAGGAATAAGCCCGGCAGTACCATTCGGGGTGGGGGCCACAGTGTTTTGCGCATTGCTGAACGCATCGCTTACATAACTCCATTGCATGGTGGCAGTGAGCCCTTTGTAGAAATAATTGATGCCATAGCGGATGATCCATTCGGGTGCGTTTTCTACTTTATTGTTTTGGTAAGATACAGTCGTCAAGCCGGTTCCGTTTCTGCTTGTAAAACTGTAATCATCATACCGGGCATCGGTATACCCTACCGAACTGAAAATGCTGAAAGACCCTTTGGAGAGATTCCGCGAAAAGGCTTTGATGGGATTGAACTCCACCAAGGCTTCTACACCCTGCGCATAGCTGTTACCGACATTGGTACGGAAATTGTAAAAACTGCCATCACTGTTTTGTAAAGTAAGCAAACCAATGCGGTTGTTGTACTGCAGGTAAAAAGCACCTACATCAAAAAACAGATAGTCTTTCAGTTTGCCGCGGTAGCCCAAATCGAGGTTGTATCCTTTGGCATCTTCCAGATTGGGGTCAATTACATCGGTGGTTACATTGGCCGTAATGTCGGAAAACAAAACCGGCCGGTAAGCCTGACTGAAGTTGGCATAAATCTCTGTGTTACCAATATGGTATTCGGCACCTACACCGGCAAGCACAAAATTGCGGGTGGTGGTTTCATTGGCTGCTTTTAGGGGGGTATTGTTTACCACATTCAATTGCCCCTGCACCTCATTCTGAATATTTTCTACCCGGATACCCGGGATGATATTGAACCGGTTACCAATGCGGAAAATGTTTTCTGCAAATACCGCCACATTGCGGGTATCAAATTGCAGTTGCGTAGGATAACCATTGGGTACATCAAGATTATAATCACTGCCGTTATCGCCCACCCCGTTTTGAAAACGGTTGGTGCGTCCTTTAAAATATCGGATACCCGCCGACAGGGTGCTGTTCGTGCCTAAAAAGTTGTAGTCTCCGAGGTACCTGAATTCGGCGCCGCCGTTGCGGTATTCATCCACCGCTACCGTCCGGTTGTTGAATTGCAACGTGGCAGGGTTGACGCTATCCCGTACATTGGGTGCCTGCAGAAAACCGGTGCTGTTGCGGTCGCCGGATAATGCAAATACCTGTGCTTCCAATCGGTGATTTTGCGAAAACTGATAGCTTGCTTTCAACGCCGCAATCGTCCACTTGAGATCGAACCAGTTACGGCTGCGCAGACTTTGTTTGTCATTTTGCGCAAACTGTGCATCGGTCAGGCCACCCGGTTGTTGACTATTGGCGTTCCAGTTGGTAATTTCTGCGCTGATTTTCAACTTTGTGTTGACCTTATAGGTAGCAGTGGCAAAACCGGTCCCTACTTTGTACCGGCCGTTTTCGCGCCATCCGTCACTCGACCGGTGATCGTAAAAAGCGTAGTAATGCAGTTTTTCGGTTTCGCCGCCCACTGCATTGTAGGTATTGGTGAGTCCGTAACTGCCAATGGTATTCTGTGTTTCAAACTGAAAAGGCTTGTTGATATCCGAACCATCCCGCATGATAAAGTTGATCATGCCGCCAAACTGAGGTCCGTATTGCAGCGAACCCGCCCCACGTACTACCTGTATCCGCTGTACCGCCTGCAATTGAGGCGTGTAGTAAGCTTCGGGGTACCCAAAGGGATCAGCAGCTATATCGTAACCATTTTGCCGTGTATTGAACTCCCAGCTCCGGTTGGGGCTTAGTCCTCTTGCCGCAACACCAATCTGTATGCCGCTGCCATCGCTTTCCCATACATGTACCCCCGGCACTTTAGCCATCACCTGCCTCATCGTGTTGGTAACAATGTTGGCATTGAGGTTATCAATAACGATCAGGCTATTCTTTTTACCGGCCATAATGCTTGTTCCCACTACTTCGGGAAGCTGAAAGATATCGGCCCGGCTGTATTGGCCGATTACGGTGATTTCTTTTACATACGATTCCTTGGCAGTGAGGGTATCGCTTGTTTCCGTGCTTTGTGCGGTAAGTGTTTGTTGCAGCAACAGCAAAGCTGCCAGGTGTGTCCATTTCCTATTTATCATATACAATAATTCTATTTTTTGATGGGGCAAAGGTGAGACCGTTCCAAAAAAAAGCGCTGCCGTATCGGGAAAACGAATTACGGATATGGGAAAAGGATGGGGAGGAAGGGGGAAGAAATTCCAAATATAAAAATTCCAAACCCGAATGTTCGGGTCCAAAAGAGTGAGAGGTTGGGGATTAGGGATTGGGGATTAAGGGAATTAGGTTGATTGAGTTAATTAGGGAATTGAGTTGATTGAGTTAATTAGGGAATTGAGTTGATTAGCGGATTTTGGAAAGTGTCGGAAGTAATTTCACCCTCCCCGGAGGGTCGCCCTAGAGCTTAGGTGGAAAAAGAAAGTAGGTCGGCGGCCTGCCTGACGATAGGTAGGGGTGGGTTTGACTCAAAATTCCAAACTAGTGTCGTCACCGGGACGGAGGAAGGATTTCGGTTAATTGAGGGATTAGGGAAAGAAATTCCAATAAGAAAAATTCCAAACCCGAATGTTCGGGTCCAAAAGTTCATTGAGAAATCGGGGAGAGAAACACGGGTCCCTCTACCTGCCGCATGAAGCCTTTCGAATTGGGATTTAAACATTTGGAATTTCAACATTACCGCCTGCCATTAATCCGCCTTTTGCGGAGGGGCACCCCTCTGCCCGATAGGGAGAGGGGAAGGGGGTGAGGGCCCTAATTATTCAACATCAGCGGCATCGCCAACATCAGCAAATCTTCGTTGTCGCCCTGCTCCGATGGCTTCAAAATTCCTGCTTTGGTTGGACCGCTTAATTCGAGTACCACTTCTTCGGTATCGGTCGCATTCAGCATTTCAATCAGAAATTTGGCATTGAAGGCAATCGACATGTCTGCTCCGTCAAACTGACAAGCCATCGTCTCGTTTCCTTCAAAGCTGAAGTCAATATCCTGAGCGGCTAACTGAAGCTGATTTCCTGTAATGGTCAAAGCCACCTGATTGGTGCTTTTATTGGAGTAAATGCTCACCCGACGCAGTGCCTGTGTAAAATCGGCCTTAGCAACGGTCATTTTATACGGATTGTCCGCAGGAATCACCACTTTATAATCTGGGAAACGCGAATCGATCAACCGGCAGCTCATTTTAGTAGCATTATGCGTTACAAACAAATGGCTGTTGTTATAGCTCAGCGTGATCTCGTCATTATTGTCAGGCAAAGCAGACTTCAACAAAGTCAGCGGCTTTCTTGGCACAATAAAGGAATCCTGTTGCGGACAGCTTACATCCTTGCGGCGATATTTTACCAATCGATGAGCATCCGTAGCTACCGTTTGTAATCCGTTGTTGAACAATTCAAAGAAAACCCCGGTCATGGCAGGACGCATTTCGTCGGTGGCCACGGCAAATAAAGTTTTACCAATGGCTTTTACCAATCCGCTGCTTGTCATGCTGAAGCTGTTGGTATCATCCGATTCGGGCTGTTTGGGGTAATTATCCGGATTCTCGCCCATCACCTTGTACTTACCGTTGTCGCTTGTGATATCAATGGCATAGTTTGCATCAATATTAAAGGTCAATGGCTGATCGGGCAAATTCTTGAGGGTATCCATCAGAATACGTGCGGGGATACAAACCCTGCCTTGCTCACGGGCTTCCACTTCAAGCGACACATGCATCATGGTCTCAAGATCGGTAGCGGTTACGGTCAGGGTATTTTGCTCAATTTCGAAATAAAAATCCTCGAGGATAGGCAATACACTGTTGGTCTGGATAACACCGTTAATTTGCTGCAATTGCTTCAGCAAAGTAGAAGAGGAAACGACAAACTTCATAGCAGTTTGATATTTTTAGGTAAATTTTCGATTCAAACGTAAGCTAAAATCAGCTCGCATGCAAAGTAACGTTACCGGATTCAATTATTTCGAAGGAATTTTGTCACATATGGAGGAAAGAAAGCAAAATCTAACGCCTCTGCAGGCTAAAGAAAAAATAAAACATTACTGTGCCTGGTCGGAGCGCAGCCATAGCGATGTACGCAACAAACTGTACAATTACGGATTACGAACCCATGAACTGGAACCCATCATCAGCTATCTCATCGAAGAAAACTACCTGAATGAAGAGCGGTATGCCATTCAGTTTGCCGGCGGACATTTCCGGCTGAAGCAATGGGGCCGGGTGAAGATCATACATGCCCTGCAGGCAAAAGGGGTCAGTGAATATTGCATCAAAAAAGGATTGCGCGAAATAGACGAGGATCTTTACGAAACCCTGCTCGAAAAACTGGCGAAACAAAAATGGGATACCACGCGGGGACAAAAACCCGTTTCGCGGTGGAATAAAACAAAGGCTTTTTTGCTGCAACGCGGGTTCGAATCGAATCTGGTACTTGGAGCGGTTAAAAAACTGCAGCAGGGTACCTGATTGCAAAAAAATAAGCTTCTTTTTTTACCTTTCCCAAAAAAAAATGCACACATATCTTGTTAATGCCTCGCTGCAGGTGATTCCGCTGGTACAAGACAAACATCCCTACGAATGGGTGGACGAAGTGATTGGCCTTATTGAAAATTCAGGACTCACCTATCTGGTCGGGCCCTTTGGAACCGCGGTGGAAGGGACCTACGAGCAGGTTCGCGATCTGATTGAAGCCATACATTTCGATCTCTCAAAGCGTCATTGTCCTGAATGGTTGCTGAATGTACAATGGCAGTTTAAATCCGGAGCAAACAGCAGGATCCATGAAAAACTGGAAAAATATGCCTAAGGCTTGCAGTTCAGGAAATTCCTTTTGCAGGGTAAAAAATAAATTATCGGGGAAAAGCTTGGGGCTTTTTTAAAAATGTACGAGATTTACAGAAACCGTGCCATCCATGACTTTCACCCGTTTCATACAAAAATACGACCTGCCTGGTGCCGTGGTGCTGCTCGAAGGCAAACGCAAGGTGGCGCCGGATGATGCGCCGGAACTGATTGCGCTGGGTAGAAAGCTGACCCAATATTCCCGCCATATGCTTTTCCGCAGTGGCAATGCCGATGGATCCGATCATTATTTTTCGCAGGGGGTCGCTTCTATCGATCGCACCCGGCTGCAGGTAATCACACCTTATACCGGTCACCGGCAAAAAACCAATCTGGCATACGACTCGGTGTCTCTCGAAGATTTGGATGTGGCCGCCGAAGAACTGGTTTATCAAACCAAGAGCAATACCCGCATCGCCAATCTTGTGGATCAGTATGTGGCGGGCAACCGAAACCAATTTACCATCAAAGCGGCCTACCTGCTGCGGGATACGGTGAAAGTGATTGGTACCGACACCCTGTCTCCGGCAAGCTTTGGTATTTTCTACGACGACCTGAGCCAGCCAAAATCAGGAGGTACCGGACATACGATCCGCATTTGCGAAAACAAAAATATTCCCTGGATCGATCAGCGGGTATGGATGGAATGGCTGCGTACTTTTTAAGGACAGGATTGGCTGCGCATCCTATTTTTGCTGCCTCCTTTTTGAACATGCCGGTAAATGGGTGTTCTTTTGCAGTCCCAAAGAAATATCAACATGAAGAAGATCGCTATGATTCCCGCCCGATATGCTGCTACCCGTTTTCCCGGAAAACTGATGCAAATGCTCGGACCCAAAACCGTCATCCGCCATACCTACGATAATACCGTGGCTACCGGGCTTTTTGATGAAGTGGTTGTGGTTACCGATAGCGATATCATTTTTGAAGAAATTACCCTACATGGCGGTTTTGCCAAAATGAGTATCCGGTCTCATGAAAGCGGGAGCGACCGCATTGCCGAAGCAGTAGCCGGTATGGACGTGGACATTGTGGTGAATGTTCAGGGCGATGAGCCGTTTGTAAAACGCGAACCCCTTGAGCAACTCCTCGAAGTGTTTGAGGGCGAAGCCGGGAAGCAGGTTCAGGTAGCGAGCCTGATGCAGGTACTTATTGATCCGCAAAGCATTGCCGATCCCAATTACGTAAAAGTGGCCGTTGACCGGAATGGGAACAGTCTTCTCTTCAGCCGCTCGCCGATACCCTACCACCGCGATCAGCAACTCAACACGGTTTATTACGAGCATATCGGGGTGTACGCGTTCCGCAAAAAGGCCCTTCTCGATTTTACCAATTGGCCGATGACCCCGTTGGAAGCAGCCGAGAAAGTGGAATGTCTCCGGTATCTCGAATACGGCATCCCCTTGAAAATGGTTGTAGTCGATTATTTTGGGGTGGAAATTGATACTCCCGAAGACCTTAAAAAGGCGGCTGGATTGCTATCCTAACAGATTCGGTTTTCCTGAGTATTTGGAAGCGTCTTCCATTCATAATCTTTTAGCATTATTCCAAATCTAAGCCAATATTTACATGTAAATGAATTTGGCTGTTATAGCATTTATGAAACTATCGAAAGCTCAAGGAAAACTATACTTTTTGGATTTGTTTTTGGAAGGTTTTGTAGTCAATATCCAATGTTTGTAAATTAGTATGAATATGCCACCCGGGGATTTCATTTTTTGCTCCTCTGAATACTACGGGTCTAAGCAAGGAATCATCAGGATAATCCCAGATTTCATGGCTGCCTTCTGTCCTCTTATATTCGAGACCAAGAGATTTAAGCCATTTTTTCCATTTAGCTGTTGGAATAGGTTTAAAACTCATAAAAAAATCAGGCTACAGGGATAGCTACTCTTTCGTTATAAATTTGAGTGTTTTTTTTAATTAGCCTCTTATTTTCCTGAATGGAAAGATTCGGTTGTATATAGATAGGTTTAGGCTTTTGCTGAAGCTGCCAACCCAATTTCAACAGATATTTTTCAAGGGTCCCTTTTCTTTCAGTTTCTGCTAAAAAGATTTGCATGGCTTCTTCAAATGCTTGTTTAGCCTCCCCCTTTTCATCTCCATAGGAGGACACCTCAAATGCGGGACAATAGGCAACCCAGATGCCATCCTCCTGAAAAAGAGCAACTTGTACGGTGACATGCAATATTTCTCGATTCTCCTGAACTAAGTTTTTTGTCATTTCAATAATTAATTCGAAGTAAGGTAATAAAATTCTGATAAAATCATTGTTAACTATGTAAGATCATCCTGATTAAGGCAACGATATTATCTTCTGAGATTGCCTAAAAAACATATTCCATGTTGGGAAGTTATCAAGCTATTTGATTAGTTATACGCATCTTCAAATTTTAGTTCTCCTGTTTCAGAACAATTTATTCTGCTAATATTCTAAAAAAAGGAATAGCGAAAAAGTCGTCAGCATAAAACACCTTGAAAACTTAAAAAGAGTGCGCAACAATCTGCCGGTTAAAGATCGATTGAACCGCCTGCACAATACTGATCGCTATTTAAAATCGCGGAGATAACTGCAACGGTTATAGGCATACTTGTAAAATTTGGTTTGACCAAATTCAGCTTTGAAACTGCGGAACAGCGGATTGCGCTGAAAAGCCGTTTGAAACACTTTTTTCGCTTTGTCGGAAGCAGCCCATTTTTCATAATTGTATTCCGGTCTTGGAATTTGTCTTTGAGCGCATTTGGCCACTAAAAAGGCCGCCGCCGCCTGAAACTCTTTGTTTTCATTAGCATATTGCCGGGCCATTTCGTAATAACTCCTTGCCTTGCTTACCTCAAAGTATTCTTTCCGCCAACCTGTGTATTTTCCGGTATTCCAGAGTACGGTAGAACGGTAATAATCAAGCGCCATCCATGCATTGCCGTAATAGCTGAGATTGTAATAAACAGAACCGAGCGAATAGGCAATAGCGGCCTTATCGCTGTTGTTGGTTGAGGAGGCTAATTTCTTTTCAAGCTCCGCAATTTTACCAGCTAGTTCCCGCTTGGTCATCGGTTGTTTCAGCGTTTTATCGTATCGCTGCCAGTCATTCAGGTAGTCGTGAAACGGATCGACAAAAACTGAATCAAATTCATAAGTATTGGCATTGTAGGCAAAACCAATCAATGGTTCTGTTTCCTCCGATTTTTTGAACCATTCGATGGCTTTCTGCCAATTGTGATCGCGCAGATAAGTAGTCCCAATAAAATCCGCTACCTCTTCAACGTCAAAGGAGGTCTGTTGGATGAGAAACCGATCGTAAGTAGACTTCGCATTCTGTTGGAGGTAATTGTACAAGGAGAGCACCTGCGGGGTTTCCATATCGTTCCGCACATAATCGATCCCCATTGTTCCTGAACCTGCATAGTACTCTTCCGAAGGGTTGGTAAGTTGTTCAATATTTTTAAGATCCGAAATACCAAGACATAGGGCTGTTTTGTAAACATCGCCTTGTTCAAAATATTTAGGGGCAAGCACCTGTGCAAAAAAGTTACGCATAAAAGTCCGGTACTCCCCATCGGTTGCTGCCTGTTTTTTCAGCCATTCCAATTTAGGCAACAGGTTGGCTTCCACTTTGGCATCCAGCGCCTGTGCAGCCGCCACTTCAGTCAGTAAGGCAATCAGCCGCGCCTGTTGTATCCCGTTTCCATTTGTACTGCGATTCATCACCACACCGGCCCATTTTTTAGCCTGTTCCGTATTCCCCGACATATAGGCCACATAAGCAGCGGCGGTTCCAAACAAAGACTCACCGGCAAGCTCCGGATCGTTGGCAAGTATTTCAAAAAATAGCAGGTCTTTTTGCACCTGAACCTTTGCCTCAGG
>JBGSNV010000236.1:0-30040 GCA_041739485.1 Chitinophagaceae bacterium | reverse complement strand
GGCTTTGGAAGGAAATTATGCACTACAGCCTGCCTTTGATTGTAGTAGGGTTTGGAGGTATGATCAATGAGATGTTGAGCCGCTTTATCTATCTGAAAGTATCGCCGCTTCCGATGGAAGCAAAGAACTTTGAACTCGGCGTATTCGGAGCCAATTACAAACTGGCAGTACTGATCACCATATTTATTCAGGTATTTAAAATGGCTGCAGAGCCTTTTTTCTTTTCGCAATCACAAACCAAAAATGCCGCAGATACCTATGCACGGGTTATGAAGTTTTTTGTAATGGCCTGCTGTATGATGTTTTTAGGGGTAGGGCTTTTTCTGGATATCTGGAAACTGATGATCACCTATAAAAATCCGGAATACGGGGAAGGCATCAATGTGGTGCCAATTCTGGCGATGGGAGCGGTTTTTTTAGGTACGTATTACAATCTGAGTATCTGGTATAAATTATCCAACAAAAACTGGATAGGTGCCCGGATTACCCTCACCGGTGCGCTGATCACTATTGCGCTCAATATCTGGTGGATTCCGCTGTTCGGCTATACGGGCAGTGCCTGGGCTACTTTTGTTTGTTATGCCTACATGATGATTGCAAGCTACTGGATGGGTCAGCGATATTATCCTGTGCCCTATGAGGCAAAAAAACTGTTGGGCTATATTGCCGCTGCCGGAATCCTGTATATTTTACATTGGTATCTTGGTCGATTCCTCCCCAATCTTGCTTTCCGCTTTATGCTCGGACTCTTCTTTATCAGCGGCTTTGGCGGTATGCTGATCTATATGGAGAAAGAAGAATGGAGAAAAATGCCCTTCCTCAGCAAATGGGTGCCATAATGTAGCGGTATAATTGCTTTGAAAACTAGATATTTGCACCGAAACAAAACGGCATTCATGATACCTAAGTACAAGCGCATTCTGCTAAAATTATCCGGAGAGTCTCTCGTGGGAGAGAGTAATTTCGGTCTTGACTCCAATGTTTTAAGCCATTTTGCAACTGAAATCAAGAAAATTGTAAACCTTGGTGTGGAAGTGGCTTTGGTAATTGGCGGTGGCAATATTTACCGCGGTATGAATGAGGCCGAAACCGGCATCGAGCGGGCACAGGGTGATTACATGGGCATGTTGGCCACGGTTATCAACGGCATGGCTATTCAAAGTGCGCTGGAAAGAGCGGGTGTTTTTACCCGGCTTCAGAGTGCCATTAAAATGGAACAAGTGGCAGAACCCTATATCCGCAGGAGAGCGATCCGTCACCTCGAAAAAGGAAGGGTAGTGATTTTTGGCGCCGGTACGGGTAACCCCTACTTTACCACCGATACAGCAGGTAGTTTGCGGGCTATTGAAATAAAAGCCGATGTTATTCTGAAAGGCACCCGGGTGGATGGTATTTATTCGGCCGATCCCGAGAAAGATCCTACCGCCACCAAATATTCCATCATTTCTTATCAGGATTGCATCAGTAAAAACCTGAAAGTCATGGATATGACGGCTTTTACGCTTTGTATGGAAAATCAGTTGCCGATTATCGTTTTTGATATGAATAAACCAAATAACCTTTTACAGGTTGTATGTGGAGCCAAGGTGGGTACCCTGGTGCGTGAAACAGTATGATCTCCCGGGATCAGGTTGAAACGCTCATAGCAAAAAATGTTTATAAATCATTATGAATCAACAGATTGAAAGGTTACAGAAGTCTATTGAACCCTTAAGAAAACAAATCATTGATCACAAAGTTTATGGCCTTATCCGCAGCATGGAAGACCTTAGGATCTTTATGCAGTACCATGTGTATGCGGTTTGGGACTTTATGTCTTTGTTAAAATCACTCCAAAGTCAGCTTACCTGTACCTCGGTTCCCTGGTTCCCGAAGGGCAGTGCCGATACGCGTTTTCTCATCAATGAAATAGTGGTGGGCGAAGAGTCGGATGTGGATGAAAACGGGATACGAATGAGCCATTTTGAACTGTATCTCAAGGCAATGGAACAAAGCGGAGCCAATACCCGGCCTATCAAGGCTTTTACAGATCAGTTACAAAACGGAGAAACGCTTGAAGCAGGTTTGTCAACCATCGAAACACCAAAAGAAGCTGGAGATTTTGTACGTTTTACCTTCGAAAAAATTGAAGAACAACAGGCGCATGTGCAAGCCGCGGTTTTCACTTTTGGCCGCGAAGATCTGATTCCGGGTATGTTCTATGCAATAGTCAATGACCTGAGCGAAAAATTTCCGGAAGACATCTCTACTTTCAAATACTATCTCGAAAGACACATTGAGGTCGACGGCGATCATCACAGCCATCTTGCTTTACAAATGACCGCTCAACTCTGTGGCAATGATGCCGAAAAATGGGAAGCCGCAGAAAAAGCCACGATAGCAGCGCTTGAAAAACGCATTGCACTTTGGGATGGGGTTTACAAAAAATTACTCAGAACCGGACACCTGCTGTCTCATCAGAGCACAAAAATGACGGTTGAATCCTTGCATTGAGCAAAAAAAAGTCTGCTAAGGCAGACAAATTTCTTACAGAAAGGTAGTCCCTGTGATAAACGGGGACTTTTTTTATATAGAAAAGGAACGAAAGGGAGTATTCAGCCGGTAAGAATGAATCAAACCGTATCCTGCATAAAACCCTTCACGGGACCCTTATGCTTCCTTCTTAGTATCGGAAGTCTTTCTTGCAGCACGTGCCGGACGTGCCTTTCCGAAAGATCCTTTAAAAATTTTGCCCTTCTTTGTTTTTTTATCTCCTCTGCCCATAGTTGTAATTTTTTTGAAAAATATTATTGAAAAGAGTGCAAAAGTACGGCAGACCGGCCACAAATAAAAACCGGAACTGAATTCGGGAAGAAAACAGTTCCGGTTTAACACAAATCCGATAGAAATCAGAAGTTAGATTTTCTCTGATAATTCCTTACCGGGCTTGAATTTAGCTACTTTTTTAGCCTTGATCTTAATAACTTCTCCGGTTTGAGGATTACGGCCATTACGTGCTGCACGCTTGCTTACTGAAAAAGTACCAAATCCTACAAGGGTTACTTTATCACCCTTCTTCAGGGTTTTGGTTACTGCTTCTACAAAAGAGTCAAGCGCAGCATTGGCTTGCGTTTTCGTAATTTCGGCATCTTCGGCCAGTTTGGCAATCAATTCTGCTTTGTTCATAATAATAAATTTTAGATGTTGTCAATCACAAATATAATCGCAAATTCCTACCAATTCCTACTTTTCGCTTTTCCTTAATTTCGCAGGAAATGCTTTGCTGATAAGCGTTTCAGCATTTTTTTTAAAGAAAGACAAGGGATTCCTTTACAGGCCTGTTCCACTAAAACCCTTTACTGCATTGAGTTTCAGCGCATTATAAACTGAAAGAAGCCCCGTGTTTATTCCTGTTTTTAGGTTGAAACCCTTACCCCACAAGGGTTCGGCCTGATTTATTATCCACAACTAGTGGACAACTTCCATCAATGACCAGTAAGAAATAAAGGCATCTCCCCAGGTTTTCAGGGCATCGGCACGCATTTTAGCAGCGTATTCCTGCATATAGCGTTGATATTGCTCTTTGGTATCGGTAAAATACTGCACTGCGTAGGTGGGTCCTTCGGTTTCATCAATCTCCAATACCCGCACCAACCGGTGGTGGGTAAAGCATCCTGAGCCAATTACCTCAGGTATATGGTTTGTTTTCATCCATTCCAGCCAGCTTTCCTGAATTTTCCAGTTTATCTGAGAGGTTACATTATATATAAGCATGTATTCTTTTTTTATAAATAATACGGGTGGTACCGGATTCTTACAGGAGGGGTTACCCATTTTGTAAAACCTGCAAGAGCTCAGGATTCAAGCTCCACATACACCGGGCAATGATCGCTGTGTTTTACATCCGGATAAATGGCTGCCGCTTTCAATTGCTCCTTCAGATTTTCGGTTACGCAAATATAATCAATACGCCAGCCTTTGTTGTTCAGCCGCACACTCGGAAAGCGCTGACTCCACCAGGAGTAGGCGCCGGTTGCCTCCGGATGCAGGATGCGGAAAGTATCGATGAATCCGGCAGCTAACCATCCATCCATCCAGGCACGCTCCTCGGGCAGGAAGCCGCTTGAGTTTTTGTTCCCTTTCGGATCATGAATATCCACAGCGGTATGGGCAATATTATAGTCGCCGGTGATGACCAATTTTTTTCGCTTTTTGCGCAGGGAAGCAATATAGGTTTTGAACTCTTCGAGCCATACATATTTATAATCCTGCCTTTCCGTACCACTTGTTCCGCTGGGGAAATAGGCATTTACGATCGTGAGGTCGCCGAAATCAGCCTGTATGACCCTGCCTTCGAAGTCACTTTGCTCTATACCGCAACCATGAACCACTTTGTCGGCCTTGATTCGCGAAAAAACAGCCACCCCGCTGTAGCCCTTTTTCTGTGCCGAAAACCAATAGGTATGATAGCCCAGTGCCTCAATGGCTTTCAGATCCACATCGCCGGATGTGGCTTTGGTTTCCTGAAAACAGATGATGTCTGCCGGATTGGTGGCCATCCATTCGAGCAATCCCTTCTTTATGGCGGCCCGGATACCGTTTACATTGTATGATAAAATGCGCATGATGATTTTTAAAAACGCCAAAGGAACGAAAAACAAGGCGATCCCTTGCCGAAGGTTCTATAAAAAAGGTATACATAACAGAAGCGTACCATAATGGTTGCCGGAATCTGTGGAGCTGAACCAAATGCCGGATTTATAAGATGAAGAATACGTTCGGGCGAAAACCAGGTATTTTTGTTCTGTCTTATAACAAACCGGGACAGATCTAATATATGGCCGACTCCTACCTGTACTACCTCCTTTATAAACCTTTTCAGGTGATGACACAATTTTCTCCTGTGGCCGGTAAGCAAACCCTTGCCGATATTATTAAAGTGCCCAAAGATGTTTATCCGGTAGGCAGGCTCGATTACGACAGCGAAGGTTTGTTGCTGCTGACCAACGACAAAAGCCTGAATCAGCAATTGCTGATGCCGGGCAAAGCACATGAACGGGAATATTGGGTGCAGGTGGAAGGGAAGGTAACGCTGGAAGCTTTGGAGCAATTACAAAAAGGAGTAATGATATCCATTGATGGCACACACTACAAAACCTTACCTGCCAAAGCAATCCAGCTCATCTGGGAACCTGCGCTTCCGGAGCGGAACCCTCCTATCCGTTTTCGGAAAGAAATACCCACGACTTGGATCAGTCTTACCCTCAACGAAGGCAAAAACCGGCAGGTGCGGCGTATGACTGCGGCTGTTGGGTTTCCTACGCTTCGACTTGTCCGGTGGCGCATCGGACGGCAAACTGCTGAAGGGATGCTTTCGGGAGATTACAGAACGGTAAGCAAGCGCGAACTACTTTAACCGAACCCACCAAGACCATTTTCCCCAAAAAAAACGTAAAATCAAGGAGCATTTTCAAAAAGAGTACAAATTCTTTATTGAAAATCAATAACTTACAGAGGGTGCTACAAAAATAAGTGGCAAGATGTATGGAAATATGCATAAAACCCTGCTACCTTTGCCGCCCAAATTATAAACAGGGTTTTGTGCGGGATGGCGACAAAATCCATAAAAACAATCGAAAAAATGAGTAAACTACATTTTACTACAAAACATGCCAATGCGGCTACCGTACAACGTACGTGGTACGTTGTAGACGGTACCAATCAAACCGTTGGACGCATGTGTGCCCGTATTGCCGCCGTGTTGCGGGGCAAGACTAAGGCTTATTATACCCCACACGTTGATTGTGGAGATTACGTGATCGTAACCAATGTTGACAAGGTGAAATTTACCGGTAACAAACTCGATCAGAAAATGTACCAGAATTTCAGCGGTTACCCCGGTGGATTGCGCGAAGAAGTAGCAGGAGACCTGCTGAAGCGCAGACCTGAAGTCATTGTGGAAAGAGCTGTAAAAGGTATGTTGCCTAAAAACAGACTGGGCCGCAAGATGTACAAGAAGTTGTTTGTATATGTTGGTTCTGAACATCCGCATATTGCACAGAATCCTAAAGAACTGAAATTCTAAGGAAGCTTAATCCACATTATCCCAATTACTAAAAATTATAATTCCAATATACAATGGAAAAACAAAAAAACGCAGTTGGTCGCAGAAAGGAAGCGGTAACCCGGGTTTTCCTGAGCCGTGGCAATGGTGCGATTACTGTAAACGACAAAGATTATAAAGTTTATTTTCCGCTGGTTTACCTGCAAAATCAGGTAGAAATGCCTTTGAAAGCTATTGATGGTACCGATAAGTTTGATGTAAAGATCAACGCAACCGGTGGTGGTATCAAAGGACAGGCCGAAGCTGCTAAACTGGGTATTGCCCGTGCTTTGCTGGAAATCAGTGAAGATTACAAGCCGCTGCTGAAGACATTTGGTTTGCTTACCCGTGACCCACGGAGCGTAGAACGTAAGAAGCCAGGTAAGAAGAAAGCACGTAAAAGCTTCCAGTTCTCTAAACGCTAATTATTTTTTATTGATTATTGATTGCTCCGGTTGGCCGGAGCCAATCTTAGTCAATCATTTAATAATCAATAATTAATAATCTAATTTAATCTAATTCAAATGGAACCAAATACATCTTTACAGCAGCAATTGCTCGATGCAGGCGTACATTTCGGACACCTCAAGAAGAAGTGGAACCCTAAAATGTTGCCTTATATTTTCGCCGAGAAAAAAGGCATTCACATTATTGACCTCAACCGCACCGTAGAAGGTTTGCAGGACGCGGCAGCCGCGCTGAAGCAAATTGCCCGCAGCGGAAAGAAAATAATGTTTGTAGCTACCAAAAAGCAGGCTAAGGAAATTGTAACCGAATGCGCACAGCGTGTAAACATGCCTTACGTAACCGAACGTTGGTTAGGTGGACTGTTGACCAACTTTAATACAGTTCGTAAAAGCGTAAAAAAGATGCAAAGCATTGAGAAAATGCTGAACGATGGTACACTCGACAGCATCACCAAGAAAGAGCGCCTGACTTTGACCCGCGATAAGGATAAAATGGAAAAAGTACTAGGTGGTATCTCCAATATGGGGCGTACCCCTGCCGCTTTATTTATGGTAGATATTGGTCATGAGCATATTGCTCTGGCTGAATCCCGCAAACTGAACATCACTACGTTTGGTATGGTAGATACCAACTGTGATCCCAATAAAGTGGATTTCCCGATTCCAAGCAACGACGATGCTACCAAGAGCATTGCCATTATTGTAAACTATCTTACTGCAGCTATTGCAGAAGGTCTGGAAGAGCGTCAGGCATCTAAAGACGAAGATCAGGAAGAGGAAGTAGCTGAAGCAGCAGCCAATTTTGATCTGGATGCAGGAGATGGAGAAAAAGAGCGTGGTGGTCGTGGACGCGGACGCGGACCTGGTGGTAATGCTGCCGGTGGACCCGGTGCAGGTGGTGCTGGTACAGGACAACGTCGTCGTGGACCCGGTGGTCCTGCTGCAGGCGGTGCCCGTCGTGGTGGCCCAGGCGGTGGTGCCCGCTAAGGCATCCCTGATCCGGTAATGAACGTTCTACAAAAAAACAAAACAAGACCGGTTATTTTTTTAATAGAAAAGTAACCTGAAAATACCGGCAGATGCACCAATTTCGCCCATCCATGCGAATCAGGCATCTGCCGTTTTCTTTTATTTTTTTACAAACCAAATTGATCTATACATATGTCTACTGTAGCAATTACAGCCGCTGATATCAACAAACTGCGTCAGGCAACTGGTGCAGGCATGATGGACTGCCGCAAAGCGCTTACCGAAACCAACGGAGATTTTGAAGCTGCTATCGACTGGCTGCGCAAGCAAGGTCAGAAAATTGCTGCCAAGCGCAGCGATCGCGAAGCCAAAGAAGGGGTAATCATTGCCCAAACAACTGCCGATAACAAAACAGGAATTGCTGTTTGTATCAGTTGTGAAACCGACTTCGTAAGCAAGAATGCAGAATTTGTAGCTTTTGCCCAAAGCATTGCCGATGCGGCCATTGCCAATAATGTAAAAAGTGTTGAAGAACTGAATGAAGTGTCAATCAATGGTTCCAAAGTAAGCGATCTCATCAACGATAAGCTTGCTGCTATCGGAGAAAAGATCGGTGTTACCAAAGTAGCCCGTATTGATGCCGATTTCGTAGCTGCTTATATCCACGGTGCTAACCGCATGGGTGTATTGGTAGGATTTAACGGAGGTGCTGAAGCCGTAGGTAAAGACGTTGCAATGCAGATTGCTGCGATGAACCCGCTTGCTGTAGATCCGGAAAGCATCAGCGACGAAACGGTAGCCCGTGAAAAAGCAATCGTTATGGACCAAATGCAGAATGATCCTAAAATGGCTGGTAAGCCGGTTGAAATGCTTTCTAAAATTGCTGATGGCAAACTTGGTTCTTTCTTTAAGGAAAACACTTTGTACGCTCAGGCTTTTGTGAAAGATCCTGCACTTACCGTAGCGGAATATATCAAAACAGCGGGTGCTGATCTGAAAGTGACCGAATTTACACGGGTTGCTTTGGGTTAATTACCTTTTGTTATATCACATAAAAAAAGACTCCGGATATCCGGAGTCTTTTTTTATGTGTGTGTTATTTTCATGTTCGACTTTCCTTTAATAGGTGGGACATTTATAGCTGGAAATATTGATGGTAATACCCGCCATAAAGGTCAGATATTGATCCTTACGAAGACTCACGCCCCGCTGACGTCCCTTGATACCAATAGGAGTTCCGTTTACCACCGGGCTGCGATCCTGCAACAGCAAAGCATTGGTAACCTGACCGGTTTGCAGCGGATCAAAGGTAGCCGCACCCGCATAAGTGGTGCTCACATCGTCGAGATAATCTGTGGTTGTAAACCGGTGTGTCAGTTCAAGCGTAAAATTCGTTTTCGGACTCAGGTTGTATTTGATGCCAAATCCAATGGGGAAAACAAAGGCCATATTGCCATAAGGTTCCCGGTCCGGAAAATCAACGCTCCCCTGCCCTTCGGTGCCAAGTGGTCGTAGAAATATTTTTTCGTCGTTGAGGTAAGCATAAGGGTCGTAGGTAAAAAAACCAAGCCCTAAACTTGCATATGGCGTAAACCGATAAGGAGCAAATCCCGGAATAAACCGGAAAAAATTAAAGTCTCCCATTAAGCTGAGCTCGTAGATATCTGAATTGAAGCTGAGATTGCGGATTTGATCCACCGGATTTTCGCTGTACACATCGCTGTAACCTACTTTGGCATAGGTACCCTGAACCCGGAGTGCAATATAATCGCCGAATTGCTTGCGAAAAAGAATACCAAGCGCAATTTTCGGGCGATTCATCCGGTAGTTATTATTCAAATCCCCGAAATAATGTGCCCCCCCGATCGCGACCCCAAATTCGCCATTCAGTTTATTGGCCTCAATAAACTGTGCCTGAACAGGAGCCTGTAAAAACATCAAACCAATACCAATAATCCATTTGTTCATCGTGTGCGCAATATAAATGGGTTAAGAATAAAAAACGTTGTAAAAAAAGAAGAAGTATAAGAATAAGGTGAAGGGAAACCTAAAAAAAGCTTGTTAATTTAAAATATCCGATGTTTAAAGCATCTTCTACTGCCTCAGAACCTGCTTTTCGGATCACAAGATCGTACATCGTTTTGTCCGCCTCCCCTAAGGCTTCTTTAACCTCCATACTATCATCCACATCTATGCCGTATTTATCATCCACATGCGAAACTGCACCCGGAAACCCCATATGCTTATAAAATGCGGTTTGTTTGGAAGCCCTGATGGCCATAGAAATATCCGGTGCTACGGACAGCATTTTATAGTGAAATTCATCAAATTCACCAGGTTTATAGCCCCCGAGATTGATGAAGTATAGTTTTTCTTTTACCGGAGGGACCATTGAGTCCGCTTGTTTTAGAGAAACCAAATACCCATCTACCAAAGTGACCTGACGCCAGGCATCCACATGTATTTTGCCTTTGGCTTCCGGCCAGAATGCTTTGATTTTCGGTACGAGATCCCCCATACTTTCTCCAATTCCGAAAAACACATCATGTTGCTCGGTTTGTCTTCCCGGAGGCCTGCAGCCCAACATGACCATATACAAGTAAGCCATAGGGTGCAAAATGAGGATTTTTTTAAAAAAGGAAATGGTAAAATCTGAAGGATGCTCCCGGCTGCCGGTTGATTGCTTACATTTGAACCACTTCGAAAAGAGCAGGGATGGTATAAATCCAATATCCGTTATTCCAACTTTGGCGAAGGATTGCTTTTCATAACAGATGCCATTTATAAAACAACCTTTTAAATCAATTGCACCATGAAACTGGTTACACACCTGTACAATCAACATGAACAACTCGCTATTTATCATGATGGATTCCTCTATAATACCGATATCCTGCATCCGGAGTTGCCCAATACCATGACCATGTTTCTCAATTACTGGGAGGATGTTTTTGACATTGCCTACAAAGCCGATCTTGCCATCAAAGAAGGTCGCATCAGCACCGTCAAGGGCGTTTCTTTTGCGGAAGCTACGGTATTGGCACCGGTACCTTTTCCTACAAGCTGCCGCGATGCCTATGCTTTCCGGCAACATGTGGCCTCAGCGCGACAGAACCGGGGGGTGGAAATGATCCCCGAATACGATCAGTATCCCATTTTCTATTTTACCAACCACAATGCAATCAGCGGACCGGGCAAGGTGGAATGCATGCCCGATCATTTTGAAAAACTGGATTTTGAACTTGAATGCGCTGTAGTAATTTGCAGGCATGGCCGGAATATTGCGGCCGAAGTAGCCGATCAGTATATTGGCGGGCTGATGATTATGAATGACCTGAGTGCCCGCAGGCTGCAAATTGAAGAAATGAAACTGAATCTTGGCCCGGCTAAAGGCAAGGATTTCAGTACTGTCATCGGACCCTGGCTGATAACCACAGATGAACTGGAAAACAAAGCCATTCCCGCCAAGGAAGGCCATGTAGGACAAAGCTGGAACCTGCGGATGCAATGCCGGGTAAATGGTGTACAGGTAAGTGATGGCAATGTGGGCGATATGGACTGGACCTTTGCTGAAATCATTGAACGCTGCAGCTATGGCGTTACCCTGCACCCCGGAGATGTAATTGGAAGTGGTACCGTGGGAACCGGTTGTTTTCTGGAACTGAACGGAACCGGCAAGCGCAACGACCCCAACTATACCGAACAATGGTTACAACCCGGCGATGTGGTAGAAATGGAAATTGATGAATTGGGTATTCTAAGCAATACGATCGAAAAAGAAGACAGCAACTTCTCCATACTCTCCCTAAAAAAGAATATTTCCTGAGCAAAGGCCAAAAAAAATACGTCCTTCAATCCAGCATACTACGGGAATGAAGGACATATTGTATGGTTTTAAAAAAGGGGATAACGATTATAAAAAATCTTATTTTTTTCTTGCATGGCGCTCGGTTCTTAAGGATTCAACTTCTTGCATTATTTATTACAGTAACGGTGTTCCAGGTTTTTCAGCCTTTGAGCGAAGCTGTTCTATGACTTGCATAAAAGCATCCCTGTTCGTTTCCTTAATCGCAATCAGATCCATGTCTGCAAGGTCTTTCAAAAGACGATCAGTCTTTGTATTTAATATGTCTACCTGATACGATACCATTTTCCTAAGGGATGAAAGTTCTCAATAAAAGACGGGAAGTTCAGTGGTTTCAATGTTCTAACGAACTTTCCAAACAATCGCTTTTAAAGATATTAAACCCATTGTTCCATCCCTGATTATTTATTTCCCATTCAGTTTTTCCAATATATCTTCAAGCAGTTCCATTTGACGTGCCTGGGTTTCAAACAAGGTTTTAACCTCCTCTTGCAGCAAAAGGTCGATTTTCTGATGTAAACTACGCAATTCAAGTTCGGCCTTTAGGTTTATCAAATAATCATTCTCCCCCCGCATCCGGTCCTTTTCTTCCTGCCGGTTCTGACTCATCATAATGATGGGTGCCTGCATGGCAGCAATACAGGAAAGAATCAGGTTCATGAGGATAAAAGGATAAGGATCAAAACTATCTTTGGAAGACGAAAGCGAATTGAACAGGATCCAAATTGCTAAAATAATCCCGAATAAAATAATAAAGCGCCAACTGCCACCGAACCGCGCCACTTTATCAGAAATACGCTGCCCTCTCGACAGGATCTCTTTGGGAGGATTGAACAGATTGGTTACAATGAGTGCCTCTTCCTCCATGGCTTTACTAACAATTTCATTCAGTTTCCCGATTTGCGCATTGCTGTGCGAAAGGAGTTGTTCAATTTCCGGCTTCGACATAGGAATCATTTTTAGTAAACCGGGATTTTTTACCCGATGTCCTACAAATATAACCTATTCAAACAGGTCATTCCCGGGGTCTTCGGACAGCATAAAAAAGTTCGTCTTCATACATCCCATTTTTAAAAATGGTTTTTTCTAACCTGCCTTCAAAAGTAAATCCTGCTTTTTCCAGCACCCGCTGCGAGCCGGTATTGGAGCCAAAGGGGCGGGCAAATATGCGATCGATATCGAAATGATCAAAGCCATAATTCACCATTTTCCTTACAGCTGCTGTTGCGATCCCTTTCCCCCAAAAAATTTTTCCCAACCAATACCCCAATTCGGCATTTTTTCGCATAATATCTCCTTGCGGATGAATACCGATGCCTCCTGCGGGCTGCCCTTCGAAAAGAATGGCGAATAACCGAAGCGGTTGATGACTTATGCTCATTTGAATAAAGCGCTCCGCATCCTCTATAGCATAAGGAAAAGGAAACATATCAGACATAAACCGGGCAATATCGTAATTATTGGCAAGTTGAGCCATCCGTGCAGCATCAGAAGGTTGCCATGGACGTAATAAATCGGACATGGGAAACTATTTTCAGCAAGATAAGACAACATCCCCCCATAAAAAACGCACTCCGGAGAGCGCGCTTTCTTTTTTATTTCAAATAGAGGTTAATAATCAATCACCTGCTCTTCGATGGCTTCAGGCAGTTCTCTCCAGGTATACCGCTGTGTACGCAGTTGCGGTTCAAAACCCGCCTCCTGAATAGCATCCTGAATGCTTTTATACGTGAAACGGTGGGGCGCACCGGCCGCACTCACCACATTTTCCTCGAGCATGATACTTCCAAAATCGTTGGCTCCGGCATACAAACACATTTGTGCCACACTTTTACCAACGGTTAACCAACTTGCCTGAATGTTGGTGATATTCGGTAAAAATATCCGGCTGATGGCGATCATACGCACATATTCCTCACTTGTGGTCAGGTTGTGTACTCCGCGAATGCGAGTCAGCAAGGTATCTGCATCCTGAAAAGTCCAGGGGATAAATGCGGTGAACCCGTAAGTACCTTCCGGTTTGCGGCTTTGGACTTCACGAATTTTTTCAAGGTGCTCAAAACGCTCCCGGATGGTTTCCACATGACCAAACATCATGGTGGCACTCGTAGGCAGATTGAGCTTATGGGCTTCATGCATCACATCGAGCCATTCCTGCGATCCGCATTTACCTTTGCTGATGAGCCGGCGTACCCTATCTATCAGGATTTCAGCGCCTGCACCCGGCAGGCTGTCCATACCGGCATCCACAAGGGCTCTCAGTACCTCAGCATGGGTACTTTTTTCGAGTTTGGTTATATGGGCTACTTCCGGAGGTCCAAGGGCATGCAGCCGGATATCCGGAAATTCAGCCTTGATGGCCCGAAACGTATCCACATAATATTGCAATCCAAGCCCGGGATGATGTCCACCCTGCAAAAGCAGTTGATCGCCACCCCACTTGATGGTCTCTTCTATTTTTTTCCGATAGGTAGGCATATCGGTAATATAGGCATCCGGATGACCCGGTATCCTGTAGAAATTGCAAAATTTACAGTTGGCGATACATACATTGGTGGTATTTGCATTCCGGTCGATCTGCCAGGTGACTTTGCCATGGGGCACGGCTTCCTTTCGCAAGGTATCTGCTACTGCCATCAGGTCGGCAAGCGGGGCTTTTTCAAATAAAAACATCCCTTCTTCCACCGAAAGAAAGTCTTTTGCCAGTGCTTTTTCGTATAATTTGTTTAATTCCATCATAATTTTAGTTTTACATAACTAAACTCCACGCATAATAACTTGTTAAGGGGTAGATTGTTGATATAGAAATGCAAATGTACATCGGTATAAACAGATAGTTTTGCCATAACTGCCTATGACAAAAATTTGCCTGAAGGTTTTACTCTCCTTATTGATACTAGTCTTACCCGGGGCAAGCCTCCTTTCAGCGCAGGAAAGTTACAAGAAGAAGTCTAAAGATGGCCGGCAGTTGCCCATTACCGGCTTTTCGTTTCAGGAGTTGTATGGGGGCGTGATCGTTGTAAAAGCCACTCTCGATAATATGACCGACTCGCTTCAGTTTGTGCTCGATACAGGCAGCGGGGGCATTTCACTCGACAGCCTCACTGCCTTAAATTTGGGCATTCCTACTACAGAAAGCGAACGCACTATCCGGGGGATTGCCGGGATAAAACCGGTTCGGTTTGCATACAACCATACCTTAAATCTTCCTGGGCTACATGTGGACAGCCTTGATTTCCACATCAACGACTACGAAATGCTAAGCGCTACCTACGGGGTGCAGATTGATGGCATTATCGGCTACAGCTTTCTAAAAAAGTTTGTGGTTTCCATTGATTTTGACAACGATATCCTGCTTGTTTATCCTCCCGGCAAATTTGTATACCCAAAAGGCGGGCAGATTCTCCGTCCCGCTATTGCATCGCTGCCCATGCAGTATGCGGTGCTTCATGAAAGCGAAGATATTACCGGCCGGTATTTTTTTGATACGGGTGCAGGTCTTTGTCTTTTACTGAATAATCAGTTTGTAAAGGATAGCAGTATTTTTGCCTCCGGCAAAAAAATGGTTACGACGGTTGCGGAAGGGATCGGTGGAAAAAAGGAAATGCGCATTACAGTTTTGAAGCGGTTTAAGCTGGGTAAATACAAGTTTAAAAAGATGCCGACCTATATTTTTGATGATGAATTCAACATCACCTCCTATCCGTTTTTGGCCGGCCTGATAGGGAATGATCTGTTCAGACGTTTCAATATGGTGATCAATTACTCCACTAGTGAAATCCATCTGAAACCCAACCGGGGGTTTCGGGAGCCTTTCGATTATACTTATACCGGTTTTAATATGTATCAGTTGGGCGGCGACGTATACCTTACAGACGTTATGGAAAACTCCTCGGCCTACGCAGCCGGGCTTAAAGAAGGAGATATCATTGTGAGCCTTGGCAATCGTTTTGGCGGCACCCTGCAGGAATACAAAAATGTGATCAAAAACCCGGGGGGTAAAATGAAAATCGTCGTACTGCGTGCCGGAGAATTGATTGAATTTAAATTTGCCATTGAAACCATAAAAGATAAAAGAAGATCAATCTTCAGATAGGAGCAATAAATAATATGATACAGTTTGAAAAATTTATGTTGCAAAACGGGCTTACCGTATTGGTACATCCCGATTACAGCACCCCGATGGCCGTTGTAAACATTATGTACAATGTAGGTGCCCGCGACGAGCATCCAGAAAAAACAGGATTTGCGCACCTGTTTGAACATTTGATGTTTGGAGGCAGTATCAATATTGCCGAATACGATGAACCGCTGCAAATGGCGGGCGGAGAAAACAATGCCTATACCACCAACGACCTCACAAATTATTACCTGCAAATACCGGTACAAAATCTGGAAACGGCTTTTTGGCTGGAAAGCGACCGGATGCTCAGCCTCGCCTTTAGCGAAAAAAGCCTGGATGTACAGCGCAAAGTGGTTTGTGAAGAATTTAAAGAACATTATATCAACAAGCCATACGGTGATGTGTGGCATAAACTGCGGGAACTGGCCTATACCCAACACCCCTATCGGTGGATGACAATCGGCAAGGAATTGAAGCATGTGGAAGATGCAAGCTTGAACGATGTAAAAAGCTTTTTTTTCAAACATTATAACCCGGCAAATGCCATTCTCGTGGTAGCCGGGCCGGTTACCACCGAACAGGTGCGGGTACTTGCCGAAAAATGGTTTGGACCCATTGCACCCGGTGTCCGGTATGAGCGCAATATTGCCCCCGAACCGGAACAAAACGGCGACCGGTCGCTTGAAGTAAAAGCACCTGTACCCATTGATGCGCTCTATAAAGTGTGGCATATGGCCTCGCGTTTGGAGGACGGATATTATCCGGCCGACCTGATCACCGAGATCATGGGGGGTGGCAGTTCTTCAAGACTGTTTCAGCGGCTGGTAAAGGAAAAACAGCTTTTCAGCAGCATTGATTGTTACCACTATGGTGCCGTAGAGCGCGGCCTAATGACCGTGGAAGGCAAACTTGTGAAAGGCGTTTCGATGGAAGAGGCGGAAGCGGCACTTGAAAAGGAAATTGAACTTCTTTATGAAAAAGGGGTAACCGAAAGCGAACTTCAGAAAGCCAAAAACAAAACAGAAAGTGTGGTTTCCTTTGAGGATATGAGTCTGATGAACCGTGCCAATAATCTGGCTTTTTACGAATTGCTTGGTGATGCCAACCTGATGAATACGGAACTTGCCCGCTTTCATGTTATTACGGCTGACGAATTGCTGCTGGAAGTGCGGAAAGTTTTCAGAAAAGGAAATTGCAATACGATGCGGTATCTTTCCAATAATTAATGCCCTATAAATACATCAACCCGCAATGCCCCAGGCAGCGAGTTGACACATCGCCCCGGCGAGGTATCCTGCATACACTTCTCCGGGGCGATGTGCTTCGCGCAGCAATCTTGCCGTACCGGATATACCGGCGAGTAAGATGCTTAAGTGCAACATCCAATGTGGCCAGTAAGGGTCGTGCAGCAACATCAACAGCGAAAAAACCATGAGGCTGCCCATTGCGAGGGTGTGCAGACTGATTTTCATAAAAATATTGGTAAACATGGCCGCACAACTGCAAAGAAACACCCCGAGCAACCACTGAATGAGCGCCTGCGGTACATCTTCGAGATTACGCGATACATTCCATGCCCAAAAATAAAAAATGATGGATATGATCAGCGGAGTGATCCGCTCTTTCTGCCCTTTTAACTGAATACCTGAAATAAAGCCCAATCTCCAAAGCAAAAAAACCACAAGGGCCGGAAAAAAAACGGTGTTGAGCAGGACCATGGCAAGCAGCCTTACCCGGGTACCTTCTGGTAGAAGAATTATATGGATGGGATGGAGAAGCAAAATCCATGCAGCTACTACCCCGGGAATAAATAAGGGGTGAAGCAGGACAGCAAAAACCTGAGCGATCCGGCGGTAAACCGGAGCATGCATTGGCATGGAAATTTCAGACATGATTGTAAATGAAATGGCAAAATTACCCCGATCTGCTCACTTTAGCACAATTTGAACCTACCCTGCCATATATTTTCTTTTATTTTACAAGCCATATGAATATAACTCGCCGCTTTCTCTTTGTAATCAATCCCATTTCCGGAACCCGGGCCAAAGATGGTCTGGAACGGTTTCTGATGCAGAAATGCAAGGAGCAGGGCATTGAATATACCATCCTGCACAGCACCAAAACCACCAATGCTTTAACCCTCGAAATGGCAGCCTATGACTTCAAGGCAACGGATCTTGTAGCCTGCGGAGGGGATGGCACGGTGAATATCAGTGCTGCGGCGGCGATGAGTGCGGGGATCAATCTTGGCATTATACCAGTGGGCAGTGGCAACGGACTTGCCCGTACGGCAGGCATTGCCATGAAACCCTCGCTTGCTTTTAATACCTTACTCGAAGGCTCTCTAATGCCCACAGACGGTTTTTACATCAATGGTAAATTTGGCTGTATGCTAAGTGGTGTTGGAATGGATGCCGCTGTGGCCGAGCGTTTTGCGCAAAGCCACCGCAGAGGAATCTACACCTATACCACCGAAACCCTGATTCAGTTTTTTAAAGCCAATCCCTATCAGTTTGAAATCAATATAGATGGCTTCCGCTTTTTCACCGATGCTTTCTTTATTTCAGTAGCCAACAGCAATCAGTATGGCAACAATGTGACCATTGCCCCGCTTGCAAGCCTCAACGATGCAATGCTTGATGTGATTATTGTACAAAAGATGCCCAAGGCTGCGCTGCCCTTTGCCATAATGCGGCAAATGCGGCAAAACCAATCATTGAAAAACTGGACAGATCAAATCGGTAAAAGAAGTATTCTCTACTTCCAGACTCCTTCCATCAGCATCAGCAATCTTAAACTCGCCCCCCTGCATATTGATGGAGACCCCTCCAATACAGAGGAGCAATTGCAATATGAAATTATTCCTCAGGCCTTTAAGCTTTGGGTTCCAACAGAAAGCAAAACCCAATCAGCCCCCCAGAAAGCGGAAGCCCATTCGAATTAATGAAAGATCCTGCCAGTAATGATAATAGAGGGCATACCGCTCGTCAAGAACACCCAATGCCGTATTAGTCAGCGCTTCATTCTGTTTGCCCAACCGGCCATTGGTTTGCAATACCCCCTGTGGCAAAGGGGGCAGGTTATTCCCTCCGTTGGCATATCCAACCCAGGTGCATTTTGCCTGCAATACATTCCAGATATTGCGCCAAAGCCCCGCTGTTTTTTTTACGAGGAAAAAATGTAACGGGAAAGAAAGGAGTAAAAACAGCGATACTCCTACATCTACAATTCTTTTGCTATGCCGTATTCCGGGTTTGGCCAGGTTATAGTTCACCTGAAGCGCCAGCGTTTCACCGGCTATTTTGCTGTGGCTGCTCGAAATAACACTCAAACTGCCTGCATAATGGAAAATATACCGGTTTGCCCGGTCGGGATGGAGATTGGTCATTACCCGGTGCATTGACAATGCCTGACTGATACAAAATACCAATGAACGTGCAGGAAGCATGGAAGGCGCCTGAAGCCAGGCATCAAAAGACATCAGGTGGTCAGTAGGATTGGGTTCTACCGACAAACGGCCGAGCAACCGCTCCTGTTTAAAGTTGGGTGCAAGCAACTGACGGATTGCTTCGTAATCGGCGGGTAAGCCTACCACAAGGGTTTGTCTTTGCTCATATCCCTCAGATTCCAGCTGCAGCAGCCCAAACCGCACCAACCATGCCCGCATGCCCAGCAGCAGCCCTCCGGAGAGCAGTCCCCCCAAAAAAATGATTCCCCGTGAAAACCGCCAGGTTTCGGGCAACAAAGAATACACGACTCCCACAGCCATTGTAGCAAGCAACATGGCTTTAAATGCCCGCTGAGCCGAGTACCAGCGACTATACAAACCGGCAAAAGCCCCGCTTAGCAGAAAAACCAACAGAAAAGAAGGCAATGCATATTGTAGAACACCCGGAAGAAAAATAACATCGGGCCGCACCCAATGCACCCAGGCAAACCATACCCCAAGCAGTGTGAGAGTCATCAAAAGAATATCGGCAAGCGGAAGTCCGATTTTTGCAAACAACCGGGCAATAGCTGAAACCCCTGCACGTAATACAATAGCCAGAAAAATAAAACCGGAAAAGAACCGGGCCCGGCTTTTACCATAATGTTTATTCACAAAAAGCGCCATCGCCTCGTAAAACATTTTTACATAATTGAGGCTGCCCCGTTTGGTACTTTCTCCTTTAAAGTGGATGATACTGCTTTCGGCACAATAATAGTTTTTCCAGGATTTACCCGTTTCCGGATTTTTGGCCTGCAGAATCCTATAACTGAGATCAATATCTTCTCCATACATAAAAAACCGGGGGTCAAAGCCGCCAATTTGATCGAGGATTGATTTGCGCACCATCAGGAAAGCACCTGCAAGTACTTCCACCTCCTGATTTTCATGCTCGCTGAGGTGTCCGAGGCTGTACCGGGCAAATAAAGCAGAACGTGGAAACAAAGCAGCCAAACCGGTAAGCTTAAACAGCGAAGTCAAAGGGGAGGGGAAAGCCCGCTTGCTTTCGGGAAGATAACGGCCACTGCCATCGGTCATGCGAATACCAAGCGCTCCGGCGTCCGGGTTTTGCTTCATAAACGATAAGCAGGTCTGCAGGCAGTTTTCATCAAGCAAAGTATCCGGGTTCAAAAATAAAATCTGATCTCCGGCAGCCTTTTCAAGCGCCCGGTTATTGGCCTTTCCAAACCCTTCATTTTCTGGGTTTACCATCCAATGTACTTCCGGAAATAAGGGGCGCAAATGTTCTACACTGCCATCAATGCTCGCATTATCCACTACCCACACTTCAGCATCAATCGCATGTAGTGCCACCCGTAGACTGTGCAGGCATTGCTCCAGAAAATGGCAGACATTGTAGTTGACTATGATGACAGATAATTGCAAAATGATCGGTATTTGACAGCGAATTAAGATTATTTTCAGTTATTTGCCATATGCTATCTCAAATACTTCGCGAAGCTACCGAAGCCGGTGCCGCAGAACTTCGTCGTTATTTCAACCATCCGGACCTGAAAACGTCCTTGAAGTCCGGGGGAGTCAATGATCTTGTAACAGAAGCTGACCATGCTTCTGACAAAGCCATCATAGGGGTTATCCGAAAACACTATCCGGATCATTTTATTCTGAGTGAGGAAACCGGGAATGTACCCACCAACAGTGCTTACAAGTGGATTATTGACCCGATTGACGGGACAATTAACTTTGCACAGGGCATTCCAATCTGCTGTGTTAGCATTGGTATAGAAAAAGACGGGGAAATGATTCTCGGTGCCGTATATGCGCCCTTTTTAAACGAATGGTTTTTTGCAGAAAAAGGGAAAGGTGCCTTTTTGAACGATGTCCAGATTTCGGTAAGCGGGCAAAAAGAATTGATTCACTCCTGCCTTGTAACCGGTTTTCCATATACTTATCTTGACAGTCCAAACGGTCCGCTGCAGTGTTTTGAACGTTTTATTCGCAAGGGTATTCCAGTCCGGCGTCTTGGAAGTGCCGCTATTGACCTTTGCTGGGTGGCTGCGGGCCGGTTTGATGGTTTTTACGAGCATAAGCTCAATGCGTGGGACAGCGCAGCAGGATATTTACTGGTAGAAGAGGCCGGAGGAAAGGTTACCGACTTTTCCGGAAAAAAATATGATCCGTACCAACCGCATATTTGTGCTAGTAACACACTGATTCACAATGAGTTACTCGGAGTGGTAAATAATACAAATCCATTTTTTTCGATTTAACGAAAAAAAATTAATAAAATTCTTGCACAAACATAAAGTATATATTATCTTTGTACCTGTTAAGGGTTTAGGGTTTTGAAATCTCCCCGGTGTCTACCGGGGATTTTTTTGTCCCTACCTCAAAGACAAGAATTCAGCTCCCTGTTTCTCAAATAAAAAGAGGGCAAGTCTGCCAGAAACCCTAAATGTACCGTCCCATATTCAGATTACTTTTTCGGCTTTTTTTTGAAAACCCTCCGGTAGATACCGGAAAGAATCAGGGCCAACACAAAAAATAGAGAAAGCCATTTAAAACTTGTAAACCATCCCCCCACAAAGGCGATCGATTGGGGATAATCGGGAAAATGGCGCAGGATATAAATGATGCAGAAATTTTCTGCATAATCGAAAAGCATGACCCAAAAAGGCATTAAAGGGACATAGCACCACGACGGGTGCTCTTTCAGATCGGATTTATAGAGCAATCCCAGAAGCACTACCAGAAAGAAGGTGTACACCAAGGGATAAACCGCATCAGCAGTAGCTGTAAAATTGGCAGCAGCTTGTCTTGCCTCCGGCGTATAGTTTTCGAGTAAAAGGGCTGCTTTTTCAGGGGTAAAGTGCCATTGCAGATCAAGAATCTCCAACCGCTTGCCAGCAATGCTCTGTACCTTTAAAGCACCGGGTCGCATAATAAAAGCCGCTACTCCTATATAAATGAGAGCAGCCAAACCCAACAGGCGGCCATTGACTTTTTGGCATATATACTTAGCAATCCGATCGATTAAGGGATTCATTTGATTAAGATTGATTGCAAATAAAGGGAAAATTTTGAAAATGTTAAAAATACTAAAACAGGCCGATTCTTTTTTTAAACATGAACGTTTTAAAAGATAGACTCTGACCGAAAATTATGAAAGCAACAACAAGCTTTTACAAATAGAAGAATTCGTAGCCTTGAATACACCGACCCACATATCCAAAGACAAATGCATATAAACGGAGAGGGAAATCCGGAAACAGTAAGCATAATTAACAGATGCATCGTTGCTTTATATCCTCAGAAAATACAATAGGATATTTTTCTGCTGCATACTATTTTAGAGGTTAAAGTTGGCCACACCTCTTCTAAATCTTTATTGAGATTCAACATACCGGGGAATACGTTTTCAATATTTTTCAGCTGGAATAATACAACCCCCGAAAAAACGATTCCTCCTCAAAAATAAAACGCCCGTTGCCGGAGACCCAAAAGCCTTGTGTAACAGAAACTAAAAAACGAACCCTATTCCGGCTCGTTTTTTAGCTAAAGAAATGCTAGACCGACTGTACTCCTCAAAACCTCTCCCTCCATTTACGGTCTGTCAACTTTCAATCATTCAGGCATATAGCTGCGCTTACAAAGATTCATTAATCAAGTGCATTCCTTTAAATGCATTGTTACTATAAGTTATTTGTCCAAAGCCACAAACCTTTCTTTAGTCTATGCTACGACTTTAGTATCGCTGCAGCAAGCGCAAGCAATTCCGGATCTTTACTGCCGGTTCTTTGCGCCTCTGTAATGTATTTTTTGGCAGCTTCCTTATTATTCTGCTCATGGGCAATTTGCGCCATCTCCTTATTTACAACAATATTGTTTGGGCGGGCGGCATATTCCTGTTGTACATATTTAGCTGCTGAGTCCCAGTTACTCATTTTCACATATAGCTTTGCCTTTTCGAGACCTACCGTGTGTCCGCTTTGTTCATCTTCATCAAGCATACCGGCTACTTCACTATATTTATCCCGTGCTTTTTTAGCCTCGCCTTGTGCAGCATAAACATCTCCCATTTTTTCATGAAAAGAGAACTCCGGCAAAATAGCAGCAGCAGAATCGAGTAAGGCAAGTGCTATATCATATTGCTTTTTTTCTATAGCAATTTCCGCCAGCTGTCCAAAGGCAAAAGCATAGCTTGGGCGTACGTTAAGAATAGTGCGGCAGGTAGCTTCCGCCTTTGACAGATCACCGGTTTTTGTGTAAAGTTCGGCAAGGGTAACTGCCGACCAGCAATACGGTTCCGATCCGGGCAATCCTGCATTTACGGCCAACTGCATGGCTTCTATGGCCCCTTTATAATCGCCGAATATTTCGCGGAGATAAGAGGCACGGGCATACGACTCCAAAGAGGGTTTCAGCGCCTGCATTTTATCAGAATGTCCAAGGGCAGCCTGATAGTCGCCCAACTCCACATTCGCATCTACCAGTATACCGTAAACGTATGCATTATCCGGATTCAATCCCCTTGCCTTTTCCGCCAGTTGTTTGGCTTCGGCAAACTGATGCTGACTCATTTTAACAGAGGACTTCAACACGAGGGCTTCAAAATTATTGGGCTCCCGGGCAATGACCCCATCTAAAATTTTAAGAATCGCCGGATAATAATAAGGGTGTTCCCCGGTAATCCGGGCTTCGCTGATATAAATAACGGCCAATTGCAAGGCAGGCTTTACATCTGCCGGATTGGAAGTCATTTTATACATCAATTCATTTACTTTCAACTTGGTCTTTTCCCATTCAGCAGCCTGAGACAAAGCCCCTTTTCTTTCAAAAAGAACCGGGATGGACGAATTACTTTGGGTAGTATCTCCCTCAACCGAAGTATTGGGATTGCAGGCTGCCCGTAAAATAAGCAAGGCTGCACAAAAAGGTAAAAACTGTTTCATTTGATATGGTTTTATTTGGTGACTTATGTACGTAAGAAACGCAGGAACGGATTGTATGGAGTATTTTTTAAAAAAAATGCAATGGGCCCACCCTCTTTAAGAGTAGCAGACCCATCACATAACTTTTTGAATTATAGATATAAAGGATAATTTCCTTACTGCTTGAGTATCCTCCAGGTACCAATGATCGTTTTCGTATTTTCAGCTACAACGGTATAAATACCTCTTGGCAATGCAGATATATTTATCTGACCATTCCCACTTTCAAGCTTAGTGATAGCCATTCTTCTTCCGGCTCCATCTACGAGACTCACGGAGATGTTTTTTTCCGCTGAGAACACATTGATAAAATTACTTGCCGGGTTGGGCGAAACGGTAATACCTGCTACCGGATTAAACTTCACAATACGAACCGGGGAAAAGCTAAACTTCCCGTCTTTATCTACTTGCTTTATCCGGTAAAAATTGGCAACAGCAGGTGATGCACCTGAATGAATATAACGGTATTTCGATGTATTATCATCATCGGCCTGTACATTGCCTAAACGGCTATAGCGACTTCCATCAAGGCTATGTTCCACCTCATACCGTAAGTTGTTCTGACTGTTGGCTATCTCCCAGTTCAGCAAAACATCTTTCCCGGATCTTTCCGCCTGAAAACCAATCCAGGTCAGTGGCAATGGATCTGTACTGCGTGGTCCTACATAACCCTCGCCTGTAAAACCTGCCCAAGGTGTTTGTTGGTAAGGAAAACATGGTTTGAACGCAGTATCATTTTGGGTAACGCCGGCCTGGAAAGTGAGTACATTCAACAGATCCTGTGTTACGGGGCTTGGAGAAACACCTGGCTCAAAATCGTCGTACCACAAACCAATCGCAGCCAATGCCACTCCACCTACAGCCTGCAATTCAATTGTAGTCACATCATCCTCAAGCCGTCTTCCGTTAGGGAAGCCATCCATATTGGGAATAAACTGCAAACTTGCATCACCGTTAAAACGCGGATCGGTTAACCCAAGCACCGCAGCTTGTACAATACCCAAACTATTGAAATCAGGGCTGTTTCTCGGAGTAACCGGTACTGCCATATTTAAACGGAGGTAATCACCAAGCGTAGGTAAAAAGTTATTGATAAAAGGCTTACCTGCTGCTAAAGGATCACCCCCTTTGCCTGTAGCCAATTGGTAAGGACGCAGATTGGGTACGCCTGTGTAAAAGATAGGTAAAATATCCACCGCCCTCGGGCTTTTGTCATCGGGCAATAAAATGGTTCCAAAAATAGCATCATCAAGCGCTGTGCCGGCAACTGCTGCGGTTCCTTTCAGATCCCACAGGCCTTTTTTACCATTTCTGAAATCGAAAGCTCCCAGAGAATTGGATTGAATACGCAATGCAGATAAACCCGGTACTGCGCCGCCAAACTGGCTGTCATCCATGTACAAAGCAAGCTCAGGATTACTGAAGTATTTTGCAAATTGTAAATCATCGGATGGCAAAGTACCATTCCACTTATCTTTAAACCCAACCGGGATAACCGCTTCATTCGTCAGGGGCATGCCCAATCTTGATACCTGAATCCAGTCACCGGAAAAAGTGCTTTTACCTCCTTCGGTACTAAGGGTGGTAATTTCAGGACGTGAGGCACTTGCATACACCCCGATTACAAAATCGCCATCCAGAATATTAGCGGCCTGCGTTGTGTTTTTACCGTCTTTTTGCAGGGTGCTGATCGGTACTTCTACCATAATGCTGTGGCAATTGAATTTCTCTAGTCCATCAACACCATTTGTTCTGAAACCCCCTAAATCAAAGGCACCGCCAAGGTCAACAAAGAACGGATCGTCTACCGGACCACAGAAAACTTTCTCACCAGTGCTTGCCGTAGATACAGCAGCCATCATCAGGCTATTGTAGTCAGAGGCACCCAATCCTACCGTTGCATTGGTAATGGAGCGGGGGCCAATATTCGGCGGAGGCACTACGCCATTGCTTACGATTACGGTATAAGAGGTGCCACCATTGATGCTCCGCTCAAGGGTATACGTAGTTTTTAAATTTTCCTTACCCAACCGGATGTTGAAAAAGGTTGAATTATCTTCATCTACCTGTTGGAAAGTAAACCGGTAAATGATATCGTCACCGGTGGTAGCAGAGTTATTATCAACATGTATTTCGTAGCGAATATTTTCGCCGAAAGTGTACCAGTTTGGTCCGCCCGCCGGGTGTTCAAAAGGAATATAATTGGCTATCAAAACGACATTGTTGCTATCGCAGGGACTGCGGAAGGCATATACATCTGTATTGTCGGCCAAAGGATCGTTTGAAATGAGCGGTGCTTCGCGGTGCGATGAGGCCATCGCCATCGTATGTGAAAGCATTATAACAACCAGGGCTGCAATAAACTGCTTAGATATTTTTTTCATAAATAATTATTTTAAAGTTAGAACCTTGGTTGCTTGGTATAATCAAATCCCCTCCATGGTGTTTGCACATAAGGGAACGCCGATTTGAAAGTGGTATCATTTTTGGTGGGACCAGCAGAGAAACTCAGCACATTTAATAAATTCTGTGTTACAGGACTAGGACTTGAATTGGGATCATAATCGTCGTACCACAATCCGATAGCTGCGAGGGCAACTCCGCTCACTGCCTGCAGTTCAATCGTAGTTACATCGTCCTCAAGCCGTCTTCCGTTAGGGAAACCATCCATATTAGGAATAAATTGCAAAGTAGCGTCTCCGTTAAACCTTGCATCCGTAAGCCCTAAAACCGCGGCCTGTACAATACCAAGGCTGCTGAAATCCGGACTGTTTCTTGGAGTAGCCGGTGTGGACATATTCAACCGGAGCATATCGCCTAAGGTTGGTAAAAAGTTATTGATAAAAGGCTTACCGGCAGCCAATGGATCTCCGGCTTTTCCGGTAGCGAGTTGGTAAGGCCTTAAATTAGGAACGCCTGTGTAAAAAATGGGCAATAAGTCTACAGCTCTCGGGCTTGTTGCATTGGGCAACAGGATGCTTCCGAAATTTGCTTCGGAGAGTGCTGTACCATCCAATGCAGGGGAACCTTTTAGCGGAAACAAACCCGGCATGCCATTTCTGAAATCAAAGGCATTTAAAGCATGCTTTTGAATTCGTAATGAATACATAGAAGGCACGGCTTCGCCAAATTGCGAATCATCCATATACAACGCCAATTCAGGATTGATGAAAAAAGGCGCAAAAGCGAGGTCTTCATTGTTGTAAGGTGAAGTAGCATTCCACTTATCCTTCATTCCCAATGGAATCACTGCTTCGTTGGTAAGCGGCATACCAAGGCGGCTAACCTGTATCCACTGTCCGGTAAAACCTTCCGAACCACTGCTGAGTGTTTTTACCTGCTGTCTGCTTGCACTTGCCCATACGCCAATTACATAATCGCCATCCAAAATATTGGTAGCCATCGCTCCGGTTTTTCCGTCTTTTTGCAAAAGCGAAATGGGTATTTGCATCGCAATGGTATGTACATTAAAACGAGCCAATCCATCCTTTGTAGGATTGATGGTATTCCCTTCGGGTCTGAAATTACCCACATCAAAAGCACCTGCGAGATCCACAAAAAACGGATCGTCTACCGGACCGCAAAAGATTTTTTCGCCGGAAGTTGCCTGAGCAATCGCGTTGGTCATGAGGGTATTGTAATCCGTATTAAGACCTGCACCTCCTTCGATACTGCGAGGCCCGATATTGGCAGGAGGAACCATTCCACTGGTTAAGATCGTAGTAAAAGAAGCCCCGCCATTGGTGCTTTTTTCACAGGTATACGTCGCCTTTAAATTTTGCTTACCCAACCTTATATTAAAAAAAGTCGTACTATCTTCCAGTACCAGTTTAAAGGTGAACCGGTAAGTGATATCATCGGCTGCGGTAGCCGGGTTGTTTTTAATGTGAATTTCGTACCGGATGCCCTCACCAAAATTGTAATAGTTTGGGCCGCCTTCCGGCAACTGAAACGGAATGTAATTGGCAATAATGGTGATGAGTTCCGGATTGTCGGGGCTCCGGAAAGCATACACATCCGTGTTGTCAGCAAGCGGATCATTTGAAATCAAGGGCGCTTCTCGGTGCGAGGAAGCATTTGCCTGAATTTGTGCTGACAACACCAACAAGCACAATCCAAGAACCTTTCTCAGGAAATGTTTAATTTTTTGCATAAAAAAAATTGAGGTGATAAAAAAATCATGTCACTGCATCATTCCTTTTAGATACAGTTTCATTATAAACTCAGGTACGACTACTATCTGATTAAGGTTTGCATCTGTTAAAAGAAAGTATAATTGAAGATTAGCCTTTATGTTGGTTTTTTATGACGAGTGTGGGAAAGATGAAAAAGAAAAACAACAAGGTGTAAACTTTTCCTGATCAGGATTAAGGAAAAGAAAACTCCTTTTGTGTACTTTTAAATAGGATAAGGAATAAATTTTTTTATCAATCCGGTTAAAACATATAGGTAATTCCTACTTTTAAAAACCTCGGGGTTCCCGGCGTAAAATGAATCTCGGTAACCGGATTTATTTCGTTTTTTAAACGGGATTCTGTATCAAATTGTGCTTCCTTCCAGTCCTGGTTGAACAGGTTTTCTGCACTCAGACTAAAGTCGAAACGACCACAGCGATATTGAAGTAAGGCATCTATTAAAAAATACCCTTCGGCGGTAGTACTGTAATCTTCATTCGCTGGTCTGTTACCAATTGTGCGGTATCGCAGAGAGCCTCCAAACCCGGATTTTGTTTTTGCAGACAAGCCTCCGATGCTCGTAAAAACGGGGGCAAGTGGCACATAATCTTCCCCCTTGTTTGCACCCACTGCGCGGGCTTTGGTATAATTTAAATCTATATCTGCGAAAAGCCAGTTGGTCAGTTGGTAACGGGCGCTCAGTTCCGCCCCTAAGCGGCGGGTTTCTCCACCGGGCTCTACAATGCCGGCATCGCCCACATACACAAATTCCTGTTCGGAATAGAGCGTCCACAACGCACCTTTGATCAGCAACTTTGAAAAAGGCTTCATGTTGAATCCTACATCCCCACCAAATACCCTTGGTAAAATATCATCGGCCTGTTGGTCGAGAATTACCCGCGTATCGTTGCTGTGAAAACCAATACCACTGCTTACATACAGCTTCAGGTTTTGGGTCAGGTCCTTACTCAGCGTAATTTTCGGACTTACTACACCCCGGTTTTGGTACCGGAAATTTGCGGCATCGGTCAATCTGTTTTTGTACCCAAACCGAAACCAATCGTAGCGTAATGCTGCGGCAAGGTGCCATCCGTTACCAAAACTTAGATGGTTGTCCCAATAAGCAAACGCATTGGCCTCTTTGATATCGCCCAATTGTACATGTTCAATAAAAGTTCGTTTCTGTTGCCTGTTCAGTTGCGAGCCATCTACATCATCGTACCGGAAGCCATATCCAACGGTACTTTGGTAATTGCCGGACGATTGCCGGTTATCGTAGTTAAAAGTGCCGGTATAGCCTGCTATCTGCCGCTTTTCATATTGCTGAATGCCATCGCCTTCGGTCGGGTAATTGAGGTTAAAAGTAAAATTGGAAAACAGGTTGAAGTTGTAGGCCGTGTAATACAATTGTTGTTGCGTGCTCCACCGGTCGCTCAGCTTATGGTATAGCTTCGCATTGACGTTGGTGCGGCCGGTATTGCCGCCTTCGGTATCGTCAATTGCTCCAAAGCGGGTAATGAGCCCTTGATCCACAGCGCGCTGTGGTATTTGGCCACTCGCAAACCATTTGCTGCTAAAATTAGACAGCGAAACAGAAAGCTTTGTCCTGCGGCTGAATTCAGTAGTATACTTGGTAAACAAATTATACCGGCTAAAATCCTGCGGACTTTCAAAATAGCCATCAGAGCGCAGGTATTCCCCGGCTGCATACCATTGTGACCGCAAATCCCCTTTTGTTTTATCCAATAATTGCATGGCTGCGGCGGTGCGTACCGTTCCGAAATCACCCGCCTCGAGCTTTACAAATTGCTTAGGTAGAAAATCAGGCGTTTGCATCGACACATAACCTGCCGTAGCAAGATTGCCATACCCGGCAAAATACGGGCCCTTGTCAAACTGCATCTTCTCCACCATTTCGGG
>JBGSNV010000155.1:0-12382 GCA_041739485.1 Chitinophagaceae bacterium | reverse complement strand
GGCATGTTCATGCCCCGGATAGCCATCAAGCAATTGGGTCATATTGAGTTTATAATCGAGCCCGCCTTCGGTAGTAGGCATAATTTGTTGCTCTTTGGCTGCCATAATCACCCACTGACGCTGTTGCCGGTTGCCCACGAGATACATTTTAATATACTGCGTGTTGTAGTACTTGCTGTATTGCTTCAGCACGTTTTTGGCTTGCTCGAGGTCTTTGAGGTTATAACTCCAGAAACCCACGCCGGGTCCGGTGCTGTAAACCCTTGGACCGGGAATTGTACCTGCTTCCACCATATCGCTGTAGGTAAGCACATCGGTGGTGGCGGTTTGCGGATCGCGGGTGGTGGTGACTCCATAAGCAAGGTTGGCAGCATAATGCCAGACTACATTTTTGTGCAATCCCCAATAAGGCCACATATGGGCATGCGTATCTACAAATCCGGGGGTAATCGTTTTGCCCGAACAATCTATTTCTTTAGTGCCCGCAGGAATGCTCAGGCTACCGGCTGCACCCAATGCTTTGATCCGGTTGTTTTCAATGAAAATATCGCCTCGTTCAATCACTTCTTCTCCCTTCATTGTGACGATGCGGGCATTCCGGAGAACCATGCGCCCTTGCGGGATGTCTTTCTGAAAATACACGGCTACCTGTACTTCATCGGGTTGATAAGATTCCGCTTTCTTTTTAGCTACCTTATCGAGACTGTCCAGCCGGGCTCTTGCGGTATCTTTTTTCAATAAGGCCGTTAAGGAATCCATTCCTTTTTTAGCAAGGCTATCCGCTAATTTTTTAGCCTCCGGACCTTTTGCCAGTAAAGCTTTGATGCTATCGGCTGCCTGTTTTGCTTCGGCTTTTTTAGCCAGTTTTACAGAATCTTCGAGTGCTTCGGCCCGATTTAAATCATACACCCAATGTCCGTTGCCGAGACTCCAGTGGATGCGTTTTCCATTGGCCTCCCAGGCGGGAAACTCCCCGCCTATTTCGGTAAGTTGTCTTGCAGGAAAGTTGGATGATTTGGCATCAGCCACCGATATATTCGGCACTTTGCCTGCTTTCGGGATTTTAACGACATATACATTATTATTAATCTGAGCAATCGCCTGATCACCGGTAGGCGCCATTAATATGGTGCCTGCAGCAGACGGCGTATTCTGCGGCTCAGTTGCTGAATTCCCTTCTGGCAACATGCAATAATTTAAAGGATCGGCTGCCATGCGGGGTTGTCCCATTACATAACTTACGGGATTATTATGACCATGATCTTCCATGGCATCCGCATTGGAACCATAGGTAGTAATTCCGGTAATTTTTGCATGCGTTTTGGGGTCGGATCCATCCCAGCGAATGCTGATGAGTGAACCCCCGTTTCCATTCAGGAAAATCCGGGAAGTATCTGTGGTAAAATGCAGGTTCCCCCGATCCATGGCTTCATCGATGCGGGTGATCTCCCCGCCATTTCCCGAAATCCATACCAATTCGCCTTCAGCCCCGCTGTAAAACGGACTTTCGGCATCGCGGAATAAACGTACCGGTCCACGGAAAAAGGCGATCCGGTTGTTATAGCTCCAGGCAGGCTGCATATAAAAGCCTGGTTCTTTGGTAAGCTTTGTGAGGACGGGCTTATTACCCAGGGTTGTTTTATACAATTGCCCTCCTTCTTTTTCGTCCCAGGTAATAAAGGCGATCTGGGTTCCATCGGGACTCCATACCGGCATGGCTTCGGTAAAACCGAGGTTGGTTAACCGCTGTGGCTTGCCATTGGGATAGTCCATTAAATACAACCGATTTAAAACGGTGAAGGCCAGCTTTTTTCCGTCAGGGCTTGGAACCGCGTCGCGGATTTGGGTAGCCATTCTGTGGCTTGTATCTTTTATACCATAACTGAAATACAAACGGGGTCCCATTTCCAACCGGGCATCCACTTCAAAAGCCACATGTACAGGGGCACTGCCATCAATAGGCAAACGCCAGATTTTGCCTTCGTAGCTGGCAAATAAAGCCTTGCTGTCGGGCGAAAAAGCCATACCAGGCAATACCCCCATGGGAGCAATGCTTTCCTGATCATCGCGCTGTACGGGATAAGCGAGCCATTTTTCGTCGCCGGTTTTCAGGTTACGCAATACCAAACCGGTTTTTTCTTCGTAGCGGCTGCCATACACCAACCATTTACCATCAGGACTGAGCGTAGGCGTAAATGCAGAACCGTACCGGGTTGTAATGGTATTCATGCGTCCCTTCTCCCGCTCGTAAGTACCTATCTGATATTGTGGCAAAAGGGCGTTGTAATTCCAGGCGCCATTTCTTTGGCTGAAATAAACGGTATTGCCATCCGGTGAAACAAAGGGATCGATCGTTTTTAAACTTGCGGGTTGATCGATCAGTTGGATACCCCCTCCTCCATCTTTGTGGTACATCCATATTTTAGGATTGCGCCGGCCTTTGCTTGCCATAATATATTCTCCATCCGGCGACCAAACTGCTGCCGGAAACTCTTCGGTTTTTTCTTTGGTAAGCTGTACGGTATCCTGTTTTTCAAAATCAATGATCCAAAGGTTATCGCTTCCGCTGCGATCGCTTGTGAACAGGAGTTTTTTTCCATCGGGACTAAACCGGGGATGGGTTTCCCAGGCTAATCCTTTGGTAACCGCCGTAGCTTTACCTCCGGTAACCGGCATGGTATAAATATCACCCATCAGGTCAAAAGCGAGGGTTTTACCATCGGGACTTACATCAATGCTCATCCAGGTACCTTCTTTGGTGGAAAAAACCACTTCGCGCTCCGGTTTCAGCGGAAGGTCTTTAAACTTTGTATACACCATGGTATCTTTTTTACCCACACCGCTGGTACTGTCCGGTTTCTGTGCCTGTACACCCATTACCATCCAACCCGATGCAATTACCCAAAGCATCCGGAAATAAATTCTGTTCATATGCATGTTTTTTTACCTGAAAAATTAGCGTCTTTCTGCAGATTTTTTAATATCCTACTGGTATAAAAAATACCGGTAAAGGCTGATAATTGCTCAAAATACACATGATTTGCATTCCTTCAACTCCACTTATCAAATTTGTGCAGTAAAGCCCCGATTTTGATTTTATCCACGATTCGGGGAGAATCTGAATTTCAATACCAAAAAAGGAACTGCGAATCCTTATTTTTGCCGATTCTTAAAAATTAAACAGTTAAACCAAACCTGCTGAATGGACCGGGAACAAATTTTACAAAACTGGCCTTTATGGGTATTTATCCTGCTCGTACTGGTTTTGATCGTTCAGCTTTTTTATTACCTGTTCTTTTTTACCAGGGTAGCAGGTTTTGTTTCCAAAGGTAAAACAGGATCTCAAACCCATCCGGTTTCGGTTATTGTTTGTACCCGCGATGAAGCACAGAATCTTGAAAATCACATGCCTTTGATTCTTACGCAGGATTACTCAACCACCCATGAAGTGATTGTGGTGAATGACAACTCCTTTGACGATACCAAATATTTTTTGGAAGAACTTCAAAAACTTTTCAAGCAACTCAACCCGATTACACTTACCCAGGAAGCTAAACATATCCCCGGCAAAAAATGGCCTTTGAGTGTAGGAATCAAATCGAGTAAATACGAAGTGATGCTGCTTACCGATGCCGATTGCCGGCCGGCAAGTGCTTCGTGGATTCAAAAAATGCAGGAGGCTTATCACCCGGAAACAGAAGTGGTACTCGGGTATGGTGCTTACGATAAAAAACCGGGATTACTGAACAAACTGGTGCGATGGGAAACCTATCTGACTGCGCTACAGTATATGAGTTACGCACTTGCCGGTATGCCTTATATGGGGGTTGGGCGCAACCTCAGCTACCGGAAAGAACTCTTTTACAAGATCAAAGGCTTTAGCAGCCTCAACCATATACCCGGAGGTGATGATGACCTTTTTGTAAATAAAATAGCCACTAAAACCAATACGGCAGTGGTGCTTGATCAGGATGCTTTTACAATCAGCGTTCCTCCCTCTTCTTTTACCAGTTGGTGGAAACAAAAAACCAGGCATTATTCTACCGCCAAATACTATAAACCCTTACACAAGATTTTATTAGGCAGTTTTTCAGTAAGTCATATTCTATTTTACCCTACGCTTATATTTACCGCCATCTTTTTTAGCTGGCCTTTTGCCCTTGCTGTTTATGGGGTAAGGTTAACCGTTCAGGGAATTGTAATGTACCTCACCCTGAAGCGGCTTAATGAAAAAGACCTTTTCCCGTTTTTTTGGCTGCTTGATATCTGGCAGTGGTTTTATTACCTTATTTTTTCATTGGCTTTGGCCAAAAAACCATCTACTACATGGAAATAGGGATTTCGCTTATCACGAAATACTTTACTGACCTTAGTGAATTGCAACAGCAGCAACTCAAAGATATTGAGGGAATCTACCATGAATGGAATGCCAAAATAAATGTGGTAAGCCGAAAAGATATCGACAGTCTTTACTTGAAACATGTGCTGCACTCGCTTGCCATTGCTGCTATTTTTGATTTTAAACCAGGCATGCAGGTTATGGATATTGGTGCCGGCGGTGGATTTCCAAGTATCCCACTCGCTATTTTTTTTCCGGAAGTTGAGTTTTTGGCAGTCGATAGTATTCGCAAGAAGCTATCGGTGATTGAGGTGGTGGCAGAAGGTGCCAACATCCAAAATATACAAACCCTGCACTCAAGGGCTGAAGATATTCGCAATCAAAAGTTTGATGTGGTGGTAAGCCGGGCGGTTGCTCCTATTAAGGATTTGTTGCTATGGACACAGCGGCTTATCCGGAATAACAATGAGGTAAAAAAGCAGTTTATGCTACCTGAATCGGAAGAGGTGATTCCTTGTGGACTCATTTGCCTCAAAGGCGGTGACCTTGCACAGGAAATATCAGATAGTGGCCGCCGCCCCAAAATATGGCAGATTGAAAGCCTGTTTAAAGAGGAGTATTTTCAGGAGAAGTTTGTGTTGCAGATATTATGATTTAGTTGCAGAAAATTTTTTATGGCTTTGGACATACATGTATTTTTGAATAGAACAAATGTTAGTACCAAATGCAATTAAAACAGAAACCATACAATCTTTTATTATTGGCTGGACTTTTAGTTTGCATCATATCCTTCTTCACCCACAATTCAAATAGCACAATTGATTTACGCTTTCATGACTCCTATCTTATAATTGAAAATATCTATATCTTCTGGCTACTGGCATTTATAATTTTGATTTTATGGACCATTTATTTTCTTTCAAAAAGAATTCTTTTTTCAGTAATTCTTACCTGGATACATGTAATAAGTACTGTCGTAACTATCTTTATTATGTTCTTTCCTTTAAATAGACGCTATTTTGAATATACTGATTGGGAAACATTTTATAGCTACGACCTAATTAACTCTTTATTTGAAATAAATATTTTTACTTTTTTTATTGGACAAATGCTATTTGTTACCCATTTAATTTGGGGTTTAATTAGGTTGATTTCCTCACCAATAAAAAAATAGCACTTGCCAATTATTATTACAATGCATTACCAATCAATCGATTTACGATTGCAGGGTTTTTCCTTTTAACGACTAATGCTTTTAGGTTTTGATAGTCTTCATCCGATTCCTTATCATCTTCCCAATTCTTTACTTGGGTAACTTTTACCTTATAACCAATTTTTGCAAGGTCGTTCATGAGGGGGGCCAGATCCAAATCACCTTCAATTATCAATAGTACACTTGACATAATTTTAAATTAAATACAATCAAATACAAATTACAAAAAATGTAAGGTTTCAAAAACTTAATTGATAAACCATTGCTGTAGGTTTTGAACATCGTGGATTTTAAAAGTAGTTGATAAAAATAAAAGTATAATTTATACCAACTATTTTATCAACATAAAATTTCCCTTCGATAATCGTTTTTTATTTCCAGGAAATTCAAACCTGCAATACCAAATATAATTTCCCGAAGACTGCATCGTTCCTTTCATACTTCCGTCCCATCCAATATTAATATCGGTAGTCAAAAAAACAAGTTTACCCCAACGGTTATAAATTTTCAATTCATAATTATTTGGCGATCTTCCGCTAATAGAAGGTTTGAATTTATCATTCAATCCATCTCCATTTGGCGTAAATGCAGTAGGAAAATAAATGGTATCATTACAAATAATTTCCCTTACCTCAAAGTCAGCCTTGCTTTTGCAGCCAGTATCATCGTATATAGTTACATAGTATTTTCCTGCTTCGGTTATTAAAGCATAATTCGTAGTATCACCTGTACTCCATAAGTATTTAGGGAAATCAACATTCATTTTAATTATTAATGAATCAGCTTTACAAAGTTGATAAGTATTATTTAATAACCCTATTGCTGAAGGAAGATTTTTAACGTTTACAATAATTCTGTCTTGTACACTACAATTGTATTTTGAATTTGCCTTTAAAGTAAATAGAGTATTTTCAGTCGGCCATACTTTAAACACAGCGTCCGGTACAACAATTTTTGCTGTTTGGGCTGGGTTCCAATTAAAATTAGATAGTATTGAATCACTTGAATAGTTTATTGAAATGGTATCTCCTTTACAAATAGTAACTGTTTGTTGTGAAAATTGTAAAATAGTAGAATCATACTTTACCCAAACTGTATCTACAAATTTCAAATTACAATGGTTGATAACCTCCAATGTATAAAAACCAGGTCTATCAATAATAATAGAACTGGTATCAGTTATTGAACCATTACTTTTCCATCTATACGATTTATATCCTATGGGCCCATCAATATTTAAAGTAGTACCATAACATAAAACGGTATCAGTTACTAATAACTTAAATGTATTGCTTACCGTATTTGTAGTAAATACTTCTTTTGACGTTAGGGTTTGTAATGGACAATCTTTAAATCTTACTCCAAAACTTGAGACACCCGAATTACCAGCACGCATGGTATATACTGAATCAGAAATTTGGCTTACAAATGTTGCATTTAACCCCTTTTGAAATACCTCAATTTGTTTTTTACAATCCTTATTTTTTCTAAGGATGATCTGAAAATCCTGCCCAAGACATACTGTGTCGGGGGCAATCAACAATACACTATCGCAACGGCTAATGAACTTACAATTTGTCTCATAATTCAATAATACTTCCTTTTCAATTACAGGCAATGTTTTCTCAAGGATTTGGAGCGATTGCATTGTATCCCAGATAAGGTTATTACTATACACGGTAATTGGAGCTACTGTGGTTTCTGTTATATTCTGTGAAGTGCATTGTGGGTTGTCAATGTAGATATGATCATTGAATACTTCCGAATAAGGATTATGTGCAGCTAACTGATTATTGAGAAAGACAAATAATTTGCCTCGGTTGTCAATTTCAATTGCTGATAAATAGCTACTATTGAACCGCCCGGAAGGATGTTTATATTTTGGATATTTTTTTTCAAACAAAATTTTACTATCAAGTATAGTGGCTATACTAAACGAATCCATGATTCCCCCGGCATTACCCAAGATAATATTACCTGTTGGCATTATGAGCGGTGTGCTTGAACATGGATAACTCTTCGTGCTTGCAATTATTGCATTTCCAGGGGTGAGCGTTTCATTGATATTAAAGAAAAAAAAGCCCTTATTTTGGTCGGCTACCGAATTGTTTATATTATGTGAGTATAACATAAAACTGCCGTTGTTTAATTTGGTAAAAGCTGGCCTCCCAGTACCAAAACAGCTACTAGAATACCTAATTCCTGATTGATTTGGTAAATAATATTTACTTGTATAGGTGTTTTGTTCGGTAGAAGGTGAAAAGCGGGTGGCTACAGCCCACCAATAATTATTTACTGGAGGGTCGCCTGGAATTTTAAAAGGCCAGCCCGATGTTTGGGAGAACATTATATATTGGTCCTCAACATTAGTTTTGTATAATCCCAAAGCCCTGTTGTTAAAGAATGCATTATCGCTGTTAGCCTTTACTCCAAACATCTTAGTCCAAATAGGTATCCCTTCATTTGTAAAACTTGATGCTACCAACCCTTCCAATATGCTTTCATTATCCTCACAGTTGCTCCCAATACAATCTATCCGAAATGAAATTAAAATTTCGTTGTAGTCAATACTAATAAATGGCGCATAAGAAGCCCTGTAATTTGTATTTGAGTTGTCAAAATCATATTGTTTACTCCACAACAATTCACCCTGATTATTTATTTTATACAATGATAACCCAATACTCCCTCTAATAATATCTGTAATGTATAGATGATTTTCAAACAAAGCAAGATTTATTTGGCCTGCATTATTTCCAGCAGATTGCCATCTTTTGCTCCATATGGGTAAACCAGTATTATTATTTATAGAGGTTATTAAGAAACTATTACTCGCTTCATATCCACCATTTATTTCCCCTAAAATATAAATATTAAAACTGTCTGCAACCTGCTTAATAACTCTAAAAGTTTCGCCTTGATTTAAGCCTGTAAGTTGAAGTAACCCGCTGTTTACAGTATCTGAAATTTCGCAATTTGCTCCTTGAGAGTTTACTTTTAAACTTAGAACCAAGAAGTACAAACAAAAGGGTATTATGAGCAAAAACTTATTCGCCATTATGTTGAAACAGATTCCATGACAGTTTATTGTAAGAAATAAACAAAATATTTATTAGGAATTTCCTTCCGTCATTAATTTAAGATCCAATTCAGACTTTTCTAAAATGTCCACTTTTTTACAACCAGTGAGATAAATTATTACAAATAAAAGAATACTTGCCGCAATTGTAAAATAATTAGTGAATTTGATGTTTAAAAGTTTCATTTTTAAAAATTTTGTTTCTAAAAAATAAAAAGGAATTGTTTACTACAATATTAAATTAGTATTAACAAATTACTTACATTTTGTAACCTATAAAATCACAATCCTTACACTTCTTTAAAGTCTTACCACCTCATAAGCCAAAACCTGACATACATGTTAAATACTCCAAACTGTTTAGACTTCAAGCAAAATTACTTGTTCAAAGTTAAAATTTTGAAGGATCAATTCCTAAACTTACCTAAATTGATTTATGTTAAGTCTCCGAAAGGATGAAGCAGTCATTGTAGCATATTTTCAACAGTTATGAACCCAAATAAGAATAATTTATCAGACTTCATCATGGAACGTTTTGGAAATTTCCTGAACTGTTATACAAAAGCATTTAATAAAATGCATAGCCGAAGGGGAGCATTGTTTATGGATTATTTGAGAAGAAGTAAGGTAAATTTTGATAAGGATTTTAGCGCCTTTGTCTGGTATATTCATAAAAATGCAGTTCATCATAACCTTACCAAAACTATAGGGGAATGGTCTCATGATAGTTACCTTTCCATTCTAAGCCATGCACCAACTACATTACAAAGGGAAGAATTATTAGAATGGTTTGGAAGCAAAGAGGATTTTATAAAATTCCATCAGCAACCAATAACTCTTAAAAATGAACTTGTTTTTTTGGATTTGTAGCTAACGTAAAACCTTATATGTTTGTTTCTACCACTTCAGTTCCAGCTTATTATTCCTTCTTTCATTATCCACCATCATTTAACTTGGATTTATTTTCCACAGAAGTATGGCATTTAACCTATAAGGTTTCAAAAACCTTATAGGTTAAATGCCACTACCATTTCAATTCCAGCTTATTATTTCTTCTTTCAATATCCGCCATCCGCTGACTTGGATCTATTTCTACTGTGGTAATTTCATTTAATTTCCTGTTTGTTTTTAGCACCATTTCTCTGTGTGTCCAGCGCTGCGCAGGATACACCACCGTTTTAATGGTATCCTCTTGTGGCTTACCACCATACATCAGGTTGAGGGGGATGTAGTGATTTTCCTGCGAGCCATCTTTAAAAGTAAGCATTACTTCCACCGGCATGGGCATCGCCCCTACCCTTGCTACCCTTACTTTGGTAGCTTCTTCATCCGACCAAATACTATCGATTTTGTAATCAATTGTTTTAGTGGTATTTACCCAGTATTCTTTATACCAGTCCAATTCAATACCACTCACTTTTTCAGCAACCCTTACAAAATCATTGGGATTGGGATGCTTGTATTTCCAGGTATCGTAGTATGCAAGCATAATCTTATCCAAATTTGCCTCACCCACTATATAACCAAGTTGGCCTAAAAATACTGCACCTTTTGAGTAAGCAGCGGCACCATAAGCTGCGTTGGTATTGAAATGGTCGGCATGCGTGGTCAACGGTTCTTCGAGCCGGCTGCGCACCAAATTGAAATAACCACGATAATTACCCTCAAGTGCCCAACCTGTACTATTGCGCACCCAATGCGTTGCCCTGCTATCTGCAAAACTAGTGAAGCCTTCGTCCATCCAGGCATATAAACTCTCATTGGTGCCCAATAGTTGCTGATACCAGCTATGCATCCACTCGTGAATGGCTGTTCCCAAAGAATGTGATCGAATCATGGTAGCCATGGCATACTCCATGCCACCATCGCCACCTTGTATAAAGCTATAAGCAGGCCAGGGGTAAGCGCCGTAATGGTCACGGATATAAGGGTAGATGAGGACACAGGTATCAGCAGTGCCCTTCCATAATACATCGGCCCTTGGGGCATCTTTATAAATAAAATGCAACAACGGCCCACCTTGTACTTGCCTTGTAATGTGCTTATAAGTGGGGTCGGCAGCCCAGGCAAAATCATGCACATTCTCAGCCCTGAACTTCCAGGTACGCATCGGTGTGTTGATCGGCTTTAGTTCAGTGCCTTCTTTATCGTAACCCCAACCTATTTCTCCGGCATTTTGTAAAACACCACTTGACCCAATTTTATAAGTTGGATCAAGTGAAATATTCACTTCAAAGTCGCCCCATACCCCATGAAATTCTCTGGCTATGTATGGATTGGCATGCCACCCCTGATAATCATATTCACACATTTTAGGGTACCATTGGGTCATGGTAAAACGAACACCTTCTGCATTATCCCTACCGCTTCTTCTTATTTGCTCAGGTACCTGCCCCACCCAGGTGGTTTGTAATTCAATGGTTTGTTTAGGTAAAACAGGCTTGTCTAGCTGCACCTCCAAAATGGTTTCGTGTTCCAGCATTTTTTGATCTCTACCGCCAATTTTTATGCTTTTAATGTTGGTATAGCCTATTTCATGGGGCTGTAAATTTCCAATCCTATCCGTTACCCTGCCATCCCAATCAAAGCGAGGAAGTCCATCACGACCAACGCCCACTTGTATTTTACCATACTCCTGACTGCGCACATCCATGCTGCTACCCGGCTGAAAAGCGTTCCAATAGGTGTGAAAAAACAACCGTTTCAGGGTATCCGGCGAATTATTGGTATACTTAATTTCCTGTTTTCCATTGACTAAATTGGTTTTTACATCCAATGAAACATCCATTTTGTACTGGATTTTCTGCTGCCACCGAGATTCCTGAGCCTGTACATTTGGGCTCATACCTATCACCCACCCTATTAGTGTTGTTGTGATGAGTTGCTTTAACCGAAACTTAAACATCATGAGATAATAATAGCTTTACTTTGAAAATATTAGATGGTCACAAAACTAACGGGATGAGGAATACAAAACTTGTTAATGGTTATCCTTTTGTAAATTATACAAAAAACGGCTTTTCTCCGGCAGAAATGCTGGAACGAAGCCGGGAATTTTATGCCTGGGCCGACGAACGTCGCACCTGCCGCGATATATCGGATAAGCCGGTACCCCGCGAAGTGATAGAAAACATCCTGATGACTGCTTCTACGGCTCCGAGTGGTGCACATAAACAACCCTGGACTTTTTGTGCGATTGCCAATCCGGAGGTAAAAAAAGCCATTCGGGAAGCGGCTGAAGAAGAGGAATACAAAAGCTATGCCGGTAGAATGAGTGAGGAATGGCTGCAGGATCTTGCGCCAATTGGTACGGACTGGCAGAAGCCTTTTTTGACCGAAGCCCCTTGGTTGATCATCGTTTTCAGGAGAAGCTACGAAACCAATGCGGAAGGACAAAAGCACCAAAACTATTATGTGCAGGAAAGCTGTGGTATTGCCTGTGGTTTTTTACTGGCCGCAATCCATCATGCCGGGATGGTATCTATTACGCACACCCCTTCGCCTATGGGCTTTCTGAGCAAACTGCTGAAACGCCCCGAAAATGAAAAACCGTATTTGTTGGTACCGGTGGGTTACGCTAAAGAAGAAGCCTGGGTGCCGGATTTGAAAAGGAAAGCGCTTGAGGAAACGACGATTTGGTTTGAATGAAAAGAACCTTAATTATTGTTTAAAGGGCTTTAAGGAAAAAATACTTCCTTTATATATTTCCACAGATCCACTCCGCTGCGTAAGTTTTAAGGAAATCAAGGCA
>JBGSNV010000298.1:0-7260 GCA_041739485.1 Chitinophagaceae bacterium | reverse complement strand
GCACAATTGGTACAACCACAGGAATTCGATGCATTCTTTTTTCTGGTAAAGGCCAATAATTATTTTCTGTTGTTTTTTGTGGGCTGGCTGGCCGGGTTCGGGTTTTCAAGAAGCCGGTTTTTCAGTGTAATATGGTCTATCCTCCTGCTTGCATTTGTAGGTTTGATAGGAGCCTATACCATCGAACCTAAAAGCGCCTCCATTATTTGGTCGATAGCACCGGTACTCCTTTACAGCCTGTACATTATTTACAGCAGCGAACTCATCCGAAATATGAACCCCGATCAGCAAAAGTTTGGCTGGTTTGTTGCCCGGAGACTTGCGGGCTTTCTGATGGTTTCATGCATAATGGTAACCCTTGTTTTTCTATTTCTGAAACCGGACATTGACTACATAGAGAAGACCTGGGAAAAACGCAATAATGCGCCCCAAAAAGACAACCGGCAGGGAAGTCTTACCCGCAATGATGGAATGGGCACAGCTACCAATCCCACAATGGGTTTGCAGGGATTCAATAATCGCGCCAATAAAGATTCGTTGGTTTTTGTGGCCAAACTCGACCATTTTTTCACCGACGGAATTACGCCCAATCCTTTATATTTTGTTTCAGACTATTATACGTTGTTCGATACCCTGACACAAACTTTTGAAACAGATACGCTTCGTCCCTACAACGATCTGTACCAGCCGGATCTCACAGCCATGCCCCTCTATTTTACCGGGGAAGACACAAGTGTTTTGCGGCAATCCATGGCCGTTCGTAATACAGAAATTGTTAGCGCCGAAATCTATAAAAAGAATCTTTCTCCCCGGTATTTTACAGCCCCCTCAACAGCCTTTTTTGTACAACCCATATCGGTACCTCCCGAAAACAAGGATCTGTATAAAAGCGCTTACCGTACAAAAATGAGGGTCAGCGATCTCAACAGTGCCTACTTCGTATACAATCCGGCCGGCGATATAGGCCTCAGTGAATTTCAGGAACAACGGTTTTCGCTGCTGCGTAAAATTGAAAATTATGAGCAGGCACCGGCTGATTTTATGGATTACTATACGCGAATGCCCCGGGGAGAAGACTATGACAGCATCGGAATTCTGGCCCGGAAAATCGTGGAAAATGCTACAGCTTCTAAACCGATTGATCAGGTGGTAGCCATTCGGGATTATTTTATGGCGACCGATAGCATGGGGCAGCCTACTTATAAATATTCTGATAATCCGGGCATTCCCGGCATTCCAAGTGCCAATAAGCTGTGTTACTTTTTATTTCAAAATAAGCGGGGATACTGTGCCTACTATGCCGGAGCTACTTTATTTCTCCTTCGTTCTCTGGGAATTCCATCCCGGATAGCTACCGGTTTTCTTACGGTAGACCGAAGCAACAAAAACCCCGGATGGTACTGGTTTTACGAAGATCAGGCACATGCATGGGTGCAGGTCTGGTTTCCCGGATATGGCTGGCTCGACTTTGATACTACTGTACCAAGCACCGAGACTCAGGAAGCCCCACAGCCCGATCAAACGCCGCCCCTTACCTCTCAAAAAGCCTGGCTTGTGGCCAATGGGAGTATTTTATCTGTCGATACGATAGCAGGAACACTGCGTATGCTTGCAAAACAACTCTTGTACTGGGACAATCCCTATGAACTCGTTCCGGCTCAAAATATTGCCCTGGATATCCGGCTCGCTACCCTGTTAAAAGATACCGGTATGGTTTCTAAAAGTAGTTTACTTCCCGGACTCGATATTGTTGCGGTCTCTTTTTCTGAGCAATTCAAAAACCTGGCCCCAAAGGATAGAGAAACCTGGAGCTCTTTGCTGAAAAGAATGCCCTATCCTTTACCTATCGATGAGATCAAAATAATTGAGCAGGTTACGGAAGATAAAACCAAAGCAAAAGGCTTGGGTCTTGCAAATTTCTCGTGGAAAAAAACAGCAATAGCTATTTTGCTCATACTGGGTTTAACAGGAGTATTGTTGCTGCTTATTCCGGTCAGTATTTTTTCCTGGTATGCATTCAGGGCTAGAAATTCGCAGACTATTCGTCAAAAAGCGTATTATACGTATATGGCTTCCATGCTGTACCTGCATCAGTTAGGGTTCAAAAAAACAGACCGGACACCGCTTCAGTTTGCGAAAGAACAAATTGATCCCCGGTTCCATACCCAATTTGCAAGGTTTGCAGCTATTTATCAGAAAATAAAATACAGCAGGCAAACAATCACAGCCACAGAAGAGGCTGCGATACTGGCACATCAAAATGAATTTTTATTGGCGGTAAAAAAACAATTGCCATTGAAGAGAAGATTCCTTAGTTTTCTTAATCCGGCAACAACACTTGAGTTTTTTACAGTACCCAATATTTTAGGATCATCCTTTCAAAAACAACGTTGAAATTAACTATCTATGGAACCAACTATATCTACAGAAAAGGCGCTGGAAAATATTGGCAAGCTCACCCAAAACATTGAGCGTGTGATTAAAGGTAAATCGGAAATGATTCGCTTCATTCTCACGGCTTTGCTAGCCAAAGGACATATATTGATAGAAGACAATCCCGGTACCGGAAAAACGGTTATGGCCAAAACACTTGCTAAAAGTATCAGTTCAGCCACGGGCTCTGCCGATGGCGGCGCACAGTTTCACCGCATTCAGTTTACCCCCGATCTGCTTCCTATGGATCTTATCGGTTCGCATATTTTCGATGACATCAACAAAGAATTTATTTTCAAGAAAGGGCCCCTGTTCACCAATATTCTTCTGGCGGATGAGATCAACCGGGCCAGCCCCAAAGTGCAATCGGCATTGCTGGAGTGCATGGCGGAAAACCAGATAACGATTGGCGAATTGACGCATGTATTGCAGGATGTTTTTTTTACCATCGCCACACAGAATCCGGTGGAAACCGAAGGGACCTATCCCCTGCCCGTTGCGCAGCTCGACCGGTTTAGCATGAAGATCGTTTTTGGGTATGTGGATGAGGATACCGAACTGGAGATTTATAATAATTATCTTGGTATTTCTCACAATCTGGATTCAACTGAGCAGGTTTTAAGTATGGATGAGCTACAGCATTTACAGGCAGAAACCGAGCAGGTTTTTATAGATGAGGAAATTGTAAAAGCGGTGCGGAATATTGTGCAGCATACCCGCCGCCACACCGATATAACGCTGGGTGCTTCTACCCGTAGTGGGATTAGTTTCCTGAAATGCCTCAAAGCATTTGCCCTTGTAAATGGACGTACCTATGTAATTGAAGATGATATTCAGCAACTCACGATTCCGGTGTTGGATCATCGCATGATTTACCGGAACAAAGATGGAAAATCCAATGCACTTAGAAATATTCTGAATTCCGAAATGGACAGATTACACAAAATCAAGAAGGCGTAAAAGAAAATGTCAGCAAACAAAAACATATTAAAATATGAGCTTATAAAGATAAAATGGCTGGGGCTGTTCATGGCGGTAGTTTGCAGCTATTTTTCCGGAATGGCACAAAATCCCGCCAAGCGATATGAAATAGATGCCAAAAGAATGGACGTATTGCCTACCTCGGATGATGCGCTCCCGAGAGGCAGGGAATTTGTACGGTTAGACAGTACATACTATGTCGGCTGGATGTTTCAGGGTTTATTTTTATACGATCGAAGTGCCGATCAGTCGGGCTATCAAAAGGCACTCCCCTATCTGCGCAATGGATTCCGGTTGCTCGAAAAGGATTTTACACCGGCACTTCAAACTGTTTACAACAGTCCGAATCAGTACATACAAAACAATCAGTTGTACCGGGATTATCTTGAATTGGCAAGAACCCTGCGCGACAGTTACGAATACCTTGAAATGCCTGACAGTGCCATTTGGGTAATCCGCCAAATGGAACAGAAAAACTTTAAACGCGACCAATCCGGATTGCTATTCGGCACCAAAGCCTGGATCATACACCGGAATCGGTATTACACCAATAAGGAGTATGATTTTCTGCAACCAACCGTTGCCGGCAATGAACAACTGGCCCTGCAAACATGCTACAACGGGTTTGCATTTATACAAAATAATATGAATGTGATTGATGGCTGGTTTGGCAGTTTCCAGGCAGAGCTCGATCATCAGTTCATTTACCATTATCTGGCCATGATTCACAGCTATATGCAGCAGTACGACAGCAGTGAATTTTATTATAACAAAATGGCAGAATTCGGTTCTATCTCCTGGAACAACTACGGTAGTCTGAAACATGAACTCGGGCAGTTTGAAGCCGCTACACAGCTTTACGAACTGGATAGATACGGATACAGGATCGACAAGCGGCTAATGGAGCCCTTTTACTATTTACCCATTCTCAGCGTTTATGCCGGCAAAACCCGCGAAGCCATGGCAACAGCGCAGGAGGCCATCACTCAATCCCAATCCTCCCCCGGATTTGGGTGGTACAATATTGCGCTTGCAAGGGCCTACCTATATAATGGTCAGTTGGATAGTGCAGAGGTTACCCTGACCAAAGCCTGGAATTTTAAAGAAGTTCATATTGGCACCACCCTTACGCAGCCACAATACGAATTTACCATCAATCTGTTGCAGCAGGTGTGGTATAAAAAGAAAATTGCAGCTATAAAATTTGCGGATCGTGGATGGTGGTATAAGCCTTCCCAATGGTATGCATTGGCAAGGCTCCAAACCCAAAGATACCTGCATCAGTATGCGCTTGCTACGCAATTGGCTGCCAATCCGGAAAGGGAACGAATTATTTACGACCTGTTTTGTGGAGAAAGCACCGTCTCCTTTGATGAGATTTTCGAAATCATGCAAACCTTCAGCCCCCGGTTTTTTGCCCTGATAATGGAAGAGAAAGCGGAAAAAGACCCCCGGGATAACATACGCCGGTATTTCAAATTAACAGAGGCACGGTTAATGATTGAACGGGGAAAAACAACTACAGCCAAAACCATCTTACTCGAACTCTATCAATCAACTATAGTGGACAGGCCGCATGAAAAACTCTTTACTGCCCGCGTACTGCAGATGCTTGCTGAGATTAGCAAGGGAGCAGAAAAACAGGTTTATTTAAATCAAATGCTGGATGTTTATCCGCAGTTAATTCCCTTTAGCGGCAATACCCTCGAAATGGGTTTACTAATAAGAACAGGCGGGGATCCTCTGTTGGAAAAAATAGCGGATGGCCTGCAAAGGACCGATATTGACTGGACCGATAACATCACAGAACCGGTTCCGGTAGTGACCGTACAATTCAAAAAAACAGGCATCAAATACGAAGCCACTATCGATGTAAGAAGCGCTGACAATCAAATCATTGTGCGTCACGAAAAGTTCTTATTTCAAAAAGCAGAGGGTGTAGCGGAAGAAATTGCGCTGCGTATTTTCGGCAAAAACGGAACCCCCGAACTGGAACAATAAAGGATGTCGGCAAAAAGCCGCAAGGGTTTCCATATTTTTGCATCCATTTTTACAAGCGTTGTACTATATACTCCATGACCAAGGATACACTTTCTAAGAATTTTGAACACCGTGAAGCGGAAGCAAACTGGTATCAGCACTGGCTCGACAAAGCCTATTTTAACAGTACACCCGACGACAGGCCGGCCTATAGCGTGGTAATTCCACCACCCAATGTTACCGGTATCTTGCATATGGGGCACTGTCTGAACAATACCATTCAGGACATTTTGGTGCGCAGGGCCCGTCAGAAGGGCTTCAACGCCTGCTGGGTACCCGGTACCGACCACGCAAGTATTGCCACCGAAGCCAAAGTAGTACAAATGCTTCGCGAAAGAGGGATTTCAAAAAGCAGCCTTGGCCGCGAAGAATTTCTGAAATTCGCCTGGGAATGGAAAGAAAAATATGGAGGCATCATCCTGGAACAATTGAAGAAAATGGGATGCAGTCTCGACTGGAACCGGGTGAATTTCACCATGGATCCGGATTTTTATGATTCTGTGATCAAGGTTTTTATAGATCTGCATGAAAAAGGATTGATTTACCGGGGAAAAAGAATGATCAACTGGGACCCTAAGGCACTTACTGCGCTTAGCGATGAGGAAGTGATTATGAAGGAGACCCAAAGCAAACTGTATTACTTACAATATAAAATTTGTGATGCAGCCGGCAACCTGACCGGTGAATCCGTTACAATTGCTACGGTGCGTCCGGAAACCATTTTGGGTGATACCGCTATAGCTGTAAACCCGACGGATTCACGGTTTACACATCTGCATGGCAAATTTGCCCTTGTGCCATTGATAGGTCGGAAAATTCCAGTCATTACGGATGATTATGTTGCAACTGATTTTGGAACCGGTGCCTTGAAAGTGACCCCTGCCCATGATATGAATGATTATCAACTGGGCGAAAAACATGGGTTGGAAGTGATCGACATTATGAATGATGACGGTACATTCAGCGAGGCAGCTCAATTGTATATAGGCGAGGACCGTTTTGCAGTTCGTAAAAAAATAGTTCCTGAACTGGAAACGGGCGGTTATCTAGAAAAAATAGAAGACTATACCAATCAGGTAGGATATAGCGAACGCAGCGATGCAGTGGTGGAACCCAGACTTAGTTTGCAATGGTGGGTAAAAATGGCACCGCTTGCTGAAAAAGCACTAGCTGTGGTTGAAAACGATGAGATTCAATTTCATCCGGCCAAATTCAAAAACCTCTACCGGCACTGGATGAATGGCATTAAGGATTGGTGTATCAGCCGGCAATTGTGGTGGGGACAACGCATTCCTGCGTGGTACCTGCCCGACGGCCGTTATTTTGTAGCCGCTACCCGCGAAGAGGCCTGGCAAAAATATGAAGCCACCAAAGACCAAAGCGATTCTACAGGAACGATTTTTGAAATAGCAGATCTTCAGCAGGATGATGATTGCCTTGACACCTGGTTTTCTTCCTGGTTATGGCCTTTTGAAGTTTTTAAAGGCTACAGCCATCCCGGCAATGCCGATATCAATTATTATTATCCAACCGCTACCCTGGTTACGGCACCGGAAATCATCTTCTTTTGGGTGGCCCGGATGATCATTGCCGGTTTGGAATATCAGGAAGAAATTCCATTTAAGGACGTTTATTTTACCGGTATTGTACGGGATAAACAAGGTCGCAAAATGAGTAAAAGTCTTGGCAACAGCCCCGACCTTTTGGCATTGATTGATCAGTATGGTGCGGATCCTGTACGTTTTGGTATCCTTATTGCAAGCCCTGCAGGTAACGATATTTTATTCGATGAATCCGCGCTGGAAC
>JBGSNV010000108.1:0-5236 GCA_041739485.1 Chitinophagaceae bacterium | reverse complement strand
AAAACAAGGTACTAAGCATCACATAAACACTTGTTCTAGTCAGTTTAAACGTTACAACTTCTTCAAAAGTATCGTCATTCATGATGACCATACGGTAGCGGTTTTTTTTCCGCTTTACTGTATTATTTTTTTGCTGTTTCGCCATAGCAATCGCGATAAAGGTATAGTTTTTGGCAACTCAAAAGGATTTTCCGTTCTTTGTACTTCACCAATATGTTTCATACCGAACACTTTCTACCCTTTTAATTTCGTTTTTTTACAGATAAATAATACTGGCTACAACTGTATGTACATAATCAGGGTGTTTTTAATGGCAATGGGGCTGTTCGGGACGGCTATAGTATATGCCCAACCTAAGCTTGAGTTTGATCTAAAAAAACCCAAGCAGTTTGAGGAAAGGCAACTTGGCAGCGAAAAATCCGCAGATAAGAAATTCACCATTATCCGCCGATTTTTTCAAAATACCTATACCCACTACAATTATTATTACAATGCGAACAATCTTATAAATGAAATTATAAGCCGCGCCGCTGCTCAGCAAAAAGATGATTACAGCGAATTGCTCCCTTTTTATCGTTGGTCGCTTGAAAATACCTCAAAATCAGGGGATATTGATTCCATTCTTCAAAAATGTACGGCAGGCATTCTGTTGCACGACCTTCGTAATGATTGGATTGACAATATGTATCTGATCATGGGTAAAGCGTATTACCTGCGTCAGGATTTTGACTCTGCAGCTATGTCCTTTCAGTTTTTGAATTATGCTTTTTCCCCCAAAGACAAATCCGGATCTGATAAAACCATTGGAAGCAATTCGGATGAAGAATCCAATGCCTTCTCCATCCTGTCCAAAGAAAAGAAAACACCTTTGCTCCGCCGGCCCCCAAGCCGCAATGATGGGTTTATATGGCAAGTACGAAATTATACCGATAAAGGCCGTTATTTAGACGCTTCTTCGCTGATTTCGCTGTTGCGGAACGATCCAAATTTCCCCGACCGCCTCGAAACACCGCTTGCCGAAGTAATTGCCTACCTCAATTATAAACAGGAAGCATGGGACAGTGCTGCTGTCTATCTTGAAAAATCGATTCCCGAAGCGAAAGACTCGGACGACAGGGCACGCAGATGGTTTCTTACCGGGCAATTGTATCAACTCGCCAATATGCCTGACGAAGCTGCTGAGGCATATGCTAAATGTACTTCTCTGGCGCTCGATCCGGTAATGGAAGTTTATGCAAGACTGAACAGTATCCGATTGCGGAAAGCATCCTCTCCGGAGATCATCGATCAAAACCTGCGGGAACTGCTACAATTAGCAAGAAAAGACAAGTTTGAAAACTACCGGGATATTATTTATTACGCAGCGGCCCTGTTTGAGCTGGAAAGAAATGGCTATGAGGCTGCTGAGGGCTTTTTGAATAAAAGTCTTCAAAGTTCAATGAATAACAACATTCAAAAAAACAAGAGCTTTTTGTTACTGGGAGATGTTCGGTATGCTCAAAAGAAATATGGAAAAGCTGGTCCTCCATACGACAGCATCCAAACAGAAAACCTGAAACCGGATGAAAAAGTACTGGTTGAGACAAGAAAACCAGCATGTCTGGAGATATTTGATGCCGAATCCATAGTGTCAGTACAAGACAGTCTGTTGGTATTAGCCGATATGCCCGAGGCTGAAAGGATAGCATTGGTAAAAGCACTTAGCCGCAAACTGAAAAAGGAACGGGGTATCAAAGAGGAAGAACCGGCTACAGGTAGTACAGGTGGTACGGGTTTTAAACCGGACGATCCTAATGCAAATCTGTTTCAGCCGGTGGGTGCTACCTGGTATTTTTATGAACCTTCCATCCGTGCCAATGGGTTCAACAACTTTAAAGAACGCTGGGGGCCAAGACCCAATGAAGATAACTGGAGGCGCAGTACCGCTTTGGGGATGATGTCGGGAAAATTCACCAATATTGATGATGGCAACCCTGACGGAGGCTCTATTGCCATTATTACTGAAGTATCCGGCGAAGTGTACGATAGTAGCGATGTGTCATTTGACAATTTATACAGCAGGATTCCCATTAGCGAAGCCAACAGAATGGCTACCAATGAGCGAATCATCAATGCATTATTCCGCAAAGCAGAAAGCCTTCACAACAAAATTGAAGATTATCCGGAAGCTATAAAAGTTTATGAAGAGATTCTTGCCCGCAGGGATACAGGAAGCCTGGCTGAAAAATCGCTTTTTGCACTTATACATTGCTATATTCAGATTGGAGACAATAATAAGGCGGAGCAATACCGGCAAAAACTAAAAAGCAATTTTGGAGCAGATGCCTTGCCGGCAGCAAAAAATCAGACTCAAGCCGAGAAAGACCTCATTAACAGAACCTATGATGAAATTTACGGACTGTTTATTGAGGGTCGTTTTGCAGAAGCACTTTCAGCACGCAAAGCAGCAGATTCACTGCTTGGAAACAGCTACTGGACTCCGCAATTACTTTATATACAATCGGTCTACCACATCAAGCAGGTTGAAGATTCGCTGGCTATTGAGCAGTTGACCAATATCAAAGACCGTTTCGCCGATCATGGACTTGCCGGAAAAGCAACCATCATGATAGACGTTTTGAAGCGCCGCAAAGAGATTGAAGCGTATCTCACCAATCTGCAGGTAACCCGCAATGAGGATGATGCCTTATTGACAAAAACACTTCCCACTCCGGTTGCGATACCCACGGCTCCCCCACCCCCGGCACAAACTCCGGAGGAAAAGGCTGCAGCAGAAAAAGCGGTAGCAGAAAAACTGGCAGCAGAAAAAGCTTTAGCTGAAAAAGCCGTTGCTGAGTATCAGGCAAGACAAAAAGAAGCCGATGAAAAATTAGAAAAGGAAATAGCCGCACGAAAAGAAGCGCAGCGACTTGCAGATGAAAAGGTACTTGCTGAAAAACTGGCTGCTGAAAAAGCGGCAGAGGAAAAATTGCTGGAAGAGAAACAAGCCGCAGAAAAGGCCGCTGCCGAAAAAGCACTTGCAGAAAAACTAGCCGCAGAAAAGGCCGCTGAAGAAAAATTACTGGCCGAAAAACAAGCGGCAGAAAAGGCCGCTGCGGAAAAAGCACTCTCTGAAAAACAGGCAGCTGAAAAAGAAGCGATGGAGAAAGAAACTGCGAATAAAGCAGAAGCTGCTGCAGCCCTTGCCAAAAAGCAAGCTGAGGAAAAAGCGGTTATGGAAAAGGAAATGGCTGAAAAACAGGCTGCTGAAAAAGCTGCAGCAGATAAGGCTATGGCTGAAAAACAGGCTAAAGAAAAGGAAGAACAGGAAAAATTGATGGCAGAAAAAGCCGCCTCAGAAAAACTGGCAGCCGAAAAAGCAGCTTTAGAAAAGGAAAAACAGGAAAAAGAAGCGGCCGAGCAACGAAGACTGCAACAACTTGCCGCGGAAAAACTGGCAGCCGAAAAAGCAAAAGCTCAAAAAGAAGCTGAAGAAAGGGCTGCCCTTGCAAGGGCTTCTATGGTTGATAATGTCAGGATCAACACACCAATCACGCCTTCGCCTTTTACCATCAAAGCCAACGAGCAACAAACGGTAGCTATTGTTCTTGAAAAGATCGATATCGCTTATGTAAATGAAGTCTCCTACAGCTTTGGTAAATCATCCCTCAGAAACCGGGAGGGAATAGAAGTTGCCGTGAACAAGCGTAAAATCAGGGACAACTTGTGGCTGGTGGAATTGACTTCGGAGGCGTTTAACAATATGCAGGCATCTTACGACTATATAAAGTATATTAAGCCATTGGCAGCTACAGACATCCTGAATTGGCTGGAACCTTCTAAATATTATTTCATCACTATCAGTCAGCAAAACCTTGCTGAAATAGAAAAAACAGGAGATGCAGCCCTTTATTATAAAATTCTAAAAGAAGCCATCCCCAATAAGTTTTAACCCAACATGTATAAATATTTAATATTTCCCATCAGTATCCTGCTTTCGTGTGGGCCAAGCCGCAGCGATGTAAATGTGGAAGTGGTAAATGCAACATTGGTTGAAAACCTGAAAAAATCAGCTGATAGTATTTATGCTATCGAACCGGACTCAATGTTTATGGAAAAACAGCCTTTTTTCGTCAAAGGAGAGGTATTGTTGAATGAAAGAATCAATAAAACTACCCGTTTATGGTTTGATGAACAGGATCGGCTAATGGGCATGATGGAATACAGCAAGGGTATTTTAACTGATTCCTTTCTTTTTCACCCCAATGGTCAACGACTGCTGATGGTGACTATCAACAAACAGGGGCAACCCGAAGGACCGGCGGCCTATTATTATTCCGATGGCCGAGTCCGACTTGACGGCAGATTTGAAAAAGGAATTCAAACCGGCATTTGGCGGGAATTTTCTCCGGATGGCAGGCTTTTGGTCACCCATGAGTACGACCGGTACGGAAATAAAAAACGCTAACATTTATTTCTCACTATTTTGAATATTTTTGAATCAACTTACACACAAATCCCGCAACTAAGCGGGATTTATTACAAGGTATAAGCAGCTAATTTTATGAAAAGAAGTGTTAAAATCGTTTGGGTTGGGTTCTTTTTGATCATTATTGGACTTGTAGGGCTGATTGTAGCTACCAACATGGGGCTATTTGGAAAAATGCCTTCTTTGGAAGAGATACAGAACCCTTCAGCCAGCATTGCATCGGAAGTATATTCGGACGATGGGAAGGCAATGGGGAAATACTATCTCGAGGATCGTAGTCCGGTGGATATTAAAATGATTTCTCCAAACGTGATTAAAGCGCTGATAGCTGCCGAAGATGAACGCTTTTATGAGCATAGTGGTATTGATGGCAGATCACTTGCAAGAGCCGTAAAAGGGGTTCTTACCTTCAATCCTTCCGGAGGTGCTTCTACCATTACACAACAGCTTGCTTTAAACATGTTTGGTGGTTCGCGCTCTTTCAATAAAATAGAAAGAGCCATGCAAAAGGTAAAGGAATGGATTATTGCCGTTAAGCTTGAACGGAACTTTACGAAAGATGAAATTGTTGCCTATTACCTCAATACTGTTTCTTTTGGAGAAACCATATTTGGAATCCGGAATGCCTCCCTCACTTTTTTTCAGAAAGAACCGATTGACCTTACCGTTGATGAAGCCGCCTTGCTTGTGGGCATATTAAAAGCAAATACCACCTACAACCCGAGGTTACATCCGGAGGCATCAAAGAACCGTAGAAATGTTGTAATC
>JBGSNV010000096.1:0-2736 GCA_041739485.1 Chitinophagaceae bacterium | reverse complement strand
TGCATTGGTAAAAGCATGGCGGGGCACTTTGGGGTGGAATAATTTTACAAAACTGCTAAGCACCGGTGGCACTTTTATAAAAGTGGGTAAAAGCAATAACCGGCGTTTGTATTGTGGCAACAACCAGTCCAGCAATGGGGTAGACTTGTTTAATTCTGTGCGCCGGTCGGATGATGGCGGAAGCAACTGGACTACGATACGCAGCCAATTACGAAGCAGCACTCCACCCATTACTGACCTGGCCATAAACCCCGGAAATTCTTTGGAAATATGGCTTACTTACGGTGGTTATACCAGTGCTACCAAAGTGTTTTATTCATCCGATGGTGGGGCCACATTTGCCAACATAACCGGCAGCCTGCCCAACGTACCTATAAATACAGTTGTGTATGGAAACGATGTAAATGATGGAAATGACCCGGTGTATATTGGTACAGACATAGGCGTTTTTTACCGGGATAATTCTTTGGGCGATTGGATACCCTACAACAATGGCCTGCCCGTAGTAGAAGTGACAGATGTAGAATTTAGTGCTGCTGATAACAAAATCAGGATAGGCACTTATGGGCGTGGTATATGGGAGAGTACGATTTACTACACCTGCCAAACCGACCTTAACCTCACCAACGCCAATCAGGCTATTAATATGCCTTACTATCACCAAGCCAGTAACACCATCACTTCTACCGCCAGGGTGTATGGCACAGGCAGCAAAGTGTTTTATAAGGCCGGCACTCAAATAGATTTAAAAGTAGGTTTTGAAGGGGCTTCTTACGATGACGAAACGGTATTTGAGGCAGCTATTGGCCCATGCGGTGGAGGCGTGCCCAACGCCCCTCCACCTTTAGTGCAGCAGCAAAATATTAAAAGCGGGTATTTGGTAAATGGCCTTAAAAAAAGTATTTTGAAAAACTGATTATTAAAATATAGCACGATACGCCAATATGTTAGGGCCAGTAATAAAAATCCGGCAATTTTTTACACCAGCTTTAATGCTTTGGTAAACAAATGAATCAGCAATAGAAGTTTTAAAATAAAAATGGAGGCCCCGGTTTCCTGAAAAAATAATTATCTTTCATAATGAAAATGTATGCCTTTTTTTTGAGTTGTTTCATATTACCGCTGTTATCATCAGCACAATTTACAGATACAATTAAAGTAATGGTTGATAACCATGAAATGGTGCTCTATACATCTGGAAGCGGAAAGGCAACCATTTTATTGGAAGCCGGTGGTAGCTCCAATCATAAATGCTATAAAAAAATTGAACCCGAGATCGCAAAGTTTGCAAAAGTGGTATCATATGACCGGCCCGGATATTTGCAATCGGCTCCATGCAGCAAACCAGGAGATGCAGAAAGGGTTGCCAAAGAATTAAAAGAAGCATTGACTAACGCCAATATTCAACCGCCTTATATATTGGTAGGCTGGTCAATGGGTGGCGCCTTCGTACGGGTATTTGCAGGGTTGTACCCAAAAGATGTTGCAGGGCTATTGCTAATAGATCCTACACCCGAAGAATTTTATGATAGAGCCTACAAAGAGTATCCTGAATTAATGAAAGAAGATTCCGCATACATGCAGGAAATCTTTACCAGCAATCGTATTGGTGAACGGGAAGAAATGAAAGTATTTGATACCAGTATGAACCAGGCAAGAATTTCTGATGCACTGCATCATACACCCACCATTTTGCTCATTTCAGATCGCACCAAACCGGATAAGCAGAATCCTAATCCAGGCGAGGACCCGGTAAATAAAATATGGATCGAAGAGCTCCAAAAATGGGCAGTAAAGCAGCCACAACTCACGTATGAAATCGTAGCCAATAGTGGACACCATATAGCTAATGACCGTCCGGAGGTTGTATTGAAAGCACTGAATACTTTAATTGCCAAAGAAAAATGACTAAGAAAAATTTCAACCCATATCGTATCATAATAGTAGGGATGCTGTTATCAGTATGCCACAGTTCCTTATTAGCTCAATTAAAATACCCCGTTGCCCGTAAAGAAAATTTTGATACCACTATTTATGGTAAAAAAATCAGCGATGATTATTTTTGGATGAGCCGTAAGGCCAATGAAAAAGAAATGCTGGACTTTAGTAAACAGCAGGGACAATTAACTCAAAGCATTTTAGATAGCATACCCGGAATAGAAACTATACAAAACGACCTCGGAGAAGCTTATGCTGCATTGCAGGATGAGATTTGGAATATGAAAATAGCAGGCAGCAATTTCTATTATCAGCGTGAAATACCCGGAGAAGGGATTTGGCTTTGCAAGAGAAAAACAATAGACGCTCCGGAAGAAAAGTTACTGAGCAAAGTTTTAATCAATGGGCAGAAATATAGTGTACACAAAAGAATATTCGCACATAATAAACCCTTGCTGGCATTGATGCTTACCCAAAGCGGCGAAGCCAATCCGCACATAAGGATTTTTGATTTGGATAAAAAAGAATTTTTACCTGATAGCATTGCGCCGGTAATGTTCAACGATTCAAGAGGGGTATCTATGACCTGGTTGCCGGATGATAACGGCTTGCTTTATTCACAAGCGCCACCCACCACCATTAGTAGCGAAAAATATTATAACGGAAAAATAAAATTGCACCTCACCGGAACCGATCCTGTAAATGACGAGGCACTTTTTGGCAGCGATGTTAACCCGGCCATACCATTATCTGCCTTTGAAACTCCATACATCTATAGCTTTAATCATTCGCCTTACC
>JBGSNV010000093.1:0-3280 GCA_041739485.1 Chitinophagaceae bacterium | reverse complement strand
AATTACCATAATTGTAGGAGTAATAGCGCTCATTGTCGGCTTGATTGCCGGCAAACTTGCCTTTGCGGCAAATACCAAAAAACAAATTGAAGAGGCTGAAAGAGCCGCACAAAAAATTCTTGACAATGCACAAAGCAGTGCTGAAACCCTGAAAAAGGAAAAACTACTCGAAGCCAAAGAGAAATTTGTTCAAATGAAATCAGACCATGATCGCGAGGTGATGGACCGTAACAAAAAGATTGCAGATACCGAGTCGAGAGTAAGAAGTCAGGAACAAAGCATAAACAGCAAAATTGGCAACCTTGACAAACAAATCAAGGAAAACGATGTGATCAAAGAAAACCTGACCCGTCAACTTGAGGTGGTTAGTCAGAAAAGAAATGATCTTGAAAAACATCAGGAAGAACACATTAAGAGACTGGAAAAAATAGCGGGACTAACTGCTGAAGAAGCCCGCAATCAGATTATTGAGAGCCTGAGACAGGATGCCCACACACAGGCAATTGCCATACAGCAGGAAATTATTGATGACGCCAAATTGAAGGCCAATAAAGAAGCGCGGAAAATCGTCATTCAAACGATTCAGCGGACAGCTGCCGAACAGGCGATTGAAAACTCCGTCACCGTATTTAACCTTGAAACCGATGAGGTAAAAGGACAGATCATTGGCCGCGAAGGCAGGAATATCCGGGCGATTGAAGCTGCAACCGGCGTTGACCTGATTGTGGACGATACCCCGGAAGCTATTTTGCTGAGCAGTTTCGATCCGTTGCGTCGGGAAATTGCCCGTTTGAGTTTGCAAAGACTCGTAGCCGATGGCCGGATACACCCTGCAAGAATTGAAGAAGTAGTAGAAAAAACCAAAAAGCAGATAGAAGAACAGGTACTCGAAATCGGTGAACGTACGGTGATTGAACTCGGTATTCATGGTTTGCATAAGGAATTGGTGCGGATGGTTGGCCGGATGCGTTTCAGAAGCAGCTACGGACAGAACCTGCTGATGCACAGCCGCGAAACAGCCAACCTTTGTGGTATCATGGCTGCCGAACTCGGACTAAACCCCAAGCTTGCCAAACGTGCCGGACTTTTGCATGATATCGGAAAGGTACCCGACGAGGAAACCGAACTGAGCCATGCCTTGCTTGGTGCGAAGCTTGCTGAAAAATACGGAGAGCATCCAAGTGTAATCAATGCGATTGGTGCCCACCACGACGAAATGGAAATGACCTTTGTGATCAGCCCGATCGTTCAGGCTTGTGACGCTATCAGCGGAGCAAGACCCGGTGCCCGTCGCGAAATCATGCAACAATACCTGAAGCGGATTAAAGACCTTGAAAACATGGCGCTTTCTTATCCGGGTGTTGAAAAGGCCTATGCTATTCAGGCAGGCCGCGAACTGCGGGTAATTGTAGAGGCCGATAAAGTAGGCGACAGCGACAGCGATCGATTGAGTTTTGAAATCGCTCAGAAAATTCAAACAGAAATGACCTATCCCGGACAAATTAAAGTAACCGTTATCCGGGAGAAACGCGCTGTTAATATGGCACGATAATATGGGATTCCTTAAAGGCATCTCTAAAGAAAAAAGGCTGTGACCTCCGGGTTACGGCCTTTTTTATACCCAATTGAAATCTTCAGAGGAACTCACAAATGCAGGATGTATAGCTTGTTTTTTTAGTACCATGAAAAGCAGTTGATTTGTAGTTATCTAAAACTTGTAGAATATGCCTGATCTGTCAAGACGAGGATTTGTAGGAAGTACCGTAATATTGGGGGCCGGGGCCATATCCGGTTGTCATTCTATGGAAAACAAAAACGAAGCCACCAAGGTAGTCCATCATGTTTTTTTCTGGCTTAAAGCACCGGCCGATGCTGCTATGCAAGCGCAATTGATGGAGGGATTGAAAACATTGAAAGCAATCCCGCAGGTACAAAAACTTATGATCGGCCGACCTGCGTCAACCCTCAGCCGTGATGTGGTTGACAATAGCTATCACGTATCAGAACTGATGTATTTCAACAGCACCGAGGATCAGGACAGCTACCAGTCTCATCCCATACACAAGGCCTTTGTAGAAAAGTGCAGCATGCTGTGGGAGCGGGTAGTAGTATACGATATGCTTGTAGAAGAATAATGGGATTGAAATAAAGTAAAGGCTTTTATCAATGGTACAAATCATTGATATCGGCCTTACACAGATCTACCATCAATGCTGCTATTTTTTCAGAAATTTCTTTTAAAAATCGTTTTCCTTTCTCGGAAGTAGCTGCCTGTGGGTTGCCTACGCCGGTATCTTCAGAAATCTGCGACCACCGACGCTCGGACCATGCCCATTTTTCGCGGAGTCCTGCAATTTTTATTTTCTTTTCGTGGCCTTCCCCCCAATGTTCTTTTGACAAAACAAGACCGGGATGCAGATGCAGGATTAAACTCGTTTCCATTTCATCGGCATGGTCTCCGTCTGCATCAAAATATGCTGATTTATCTGCAGCCTGAAACCAGTTGCACGTACACAAAAACATATCAGGAAACTGCAAACCCAATTCCCGCAAAATGGTTTTAAAATCGTTGCCTCCATGACTGTTGAGGATGAGAAATTTCCGGATGCCCTGCCTTTGTAAAACGGTAAGCACATCTTTCAAAATCATCATTTGCGTCGAAGGATTCAAATTGATATCAAGATAAATATCTGACTGACCGGTGTTTACCCCAAAAGGAATAGTAGGCAGGATCACCACTTTGGCTCCCTGTTCCCAGGCCAATCCACCGGCTGCAGCTGCAAAAGCGTCTGCCTCCATCACATCGGTTCCATAGGGCAAATGATAGTTGTGTGCCTCGGTGGCACCCCATGGTAATACCGCAAGATCGAAACGAAAATCTTTGAGGTTTTTCCAGTTGTTTTCAGCAAGTAAATATGGACGCATGTGGTGATTATATTCAACCTGTTTACAGACACAGGTTCTATTTTTTGAAATTCAATTGTTAAAATTCCTTCGGCTTCTTTTTCTGATTAATTTTTGTCTTAAAAACCCGATCAGACATTCACCAAAATATTCAATTTTAAAGATACAGAAGGAACCAAAATCAGGTCTGAATCGTATATATGTTTACATTTACAGTTCAAAAAAACTAAAAGAATTGCATTATGAGGCAAATTTTTTCCATTGTTTGTTTTTTCCTTGTAAGCTTGATCCATGCTGATGCTCAAAAGGTCTATCGTGATTATCAGGATGGTAAAGTTTATTTAAGACTCAAAACATACTACAATCCAAAAACCGG
>JBGSNV010000067.1:0-2941 GCA_041739485.1 Chitinophagaceae bacterium | reverse complement strand
TCCCGGTGCAGCGGCAGGTAAAGGATTCATTGCATTTCGTTCCAGTTCCGTTACCCTTGGTATCAAAAGTCCCTTTTTGACGCCTGCAAGCGCCGTTACATCAATGTCTAAGGCGGCCGAAGCATTTGGTGCACTATTATTAAAATTAATGCCTACGTTTTGCGCTGTTACGTGCAGGCTACAACTTAAAAAGGTAACAGTTGTCAGGGCAATTTGGAAGAAAGATTTGCTCAGAGACATTTGGAGATAAAATTAATAGTGAAGAAATTTGTATTAGAATGCTTTACGAATCCACCATGAGGGGTTAAAGGATTGTACGAATAACTTTGGAAGCTTGATGGTAAAGGGATAATGGCGATTGCTTTTCCCAAACTACAGCCTTCGGCAGGTACATCGCTTCCTCATCAGGTGTATACATCTTAAAGACTTCTGCAGGATTTTGTATGGCATTCATTTCAGCTTTCCGCTTTCGTTGCGATACTATACCACCCGATGTACCACTTTCAGGTTTTAAGAGTACACTTGTATATGGAGTAAGCCTTGCAGTACCCATATTAACCTTTGCATTTATGGTACAATAAATTCCCGGAATGAGTATGTATAAAAAATGGTATTTTTTCATTACAGTAATTAATACTGCTAAGAAAAAGCAACACTTGGGTAAAGATGGTTTGTAATGATAGAACGGTATTATAATGAGCAAACGGCTATTTCATTCGCCCTGATTTTTTATCCAAGTCTTACAGCAGGTCGGGTTGAACAGCCTTTATTGAAGGTTCCGCCCATTTGACTTTGTATGATATAGACGCTACACTGCATAAATATAAAAGCCCCAACTTTCATTGAGGCTTTCTCTCTACAGTGCCGAGAGGACCCGAACCCGTCTCTACGCTGAAAAGACCTTGGCAAGACGTCATCCTATTTATTGTAGGTAAGAAATTGATAGGCAATACTTCCTGGTGAGTGTATAAGTCTACGGAAATATGCCTGATTGCCTCGCTTAAGCTTCTTTTCTTTTCGTAAAATCATTGCTTTAAGCCACCCCCCAAACTGTTTCAAACCTTGAAATCTCAGTCCTCAGAAAAAAGGGGGTAAAAATAATTTTTTAAAAATTTGGTAGAATGAAAATAGTGCCTATTTTTGCACTCCAATCAAAGAAAATTAAAGGGTTGAAAAAACTAAAAGTACTGATTATCAGATACTTACTTTAAAAGGTCTCTAGAAAAGTTCTTAAATATTTGGATCGGTAGTTCAGTTGGTTAGAATGCCGCCCTGTCACGGCGGAGGTCGCGGGTTCGAGTCCCGTCCGGTCCGCAAAAGGTCTTCAGAAATGAAGGCCTTTTTGCTTTTCAGGCATTTTGGCAGAATATTTGGCTTTCACCATCAGTATTTTTGTTAGTTTATTACCATTGCGGATTGCATCGACAAAAGAATAAGAAAGACCAACTCAAGATCCACGAGGTAAAAAGCTTGATCGAAAGGGATGTAACATGGCATTAAATCCTGTCTTTTTTACAAAGTTCTGTTCAGCATATAGTCTTGAAAAAAGGATAATATTTAACCGCATCAATTATATTAATCTATATGAATTTAGTATTTAGATAGTTTCAGTTTTCTGCAAAACCGCAATTATCTTATTCAACCTTTATACCCGGATAACCTTTTATTGGCTTAGTCCATTTCAACCTCTTTTATTCCATTTCCTCCGCTTCAGTGGCTTCTTCTGCCGGTGCAATCAATATCTTTTCCGCTTCACCTGCAGGCAATCGTTCCACTTTCTTCAATTGTCTTTGAATAGCCCGGGTTCGCACGCCCATCACATCATCAAGCTGCCCCAACCCGGTCTGAATATTTTTTTGGGCTTTGTCCAATAGTCCGCCAAAACTCTCAAATTCCTTTTGTACCGAAGCCAGTACTTTCCACACTTCACTGCTTCTTTTTTGTAGAGATAGCGTACGAAATCCCATTTGAAGACTGTTGAGGATCGCCATCAGGGTAGTAGGGCCTGCCACCGTTATTTTATACTCATTCCGCAATACATCCACAAGACTGCTTCGACGAATGACCTCTGCATAAATGCTTTCAAAGGGTAAAAAAAGGATAGCAAAATCCGTTGTATGAGGAGGATCAATGTATTTATCCCGGATATCTTTCGCCATCTTTCGGATCGTGTTTTCCAGCAGTTTGGTGGCATCTTCAATATCGGCAGGGATGGCCCTTTCGTAAGCAAGAATCAGTTGCTCGTAGGTTTCCTTGGGAAACTTGGCATCTATGGGCAGGTAAATAAACTGACCTTCCTCCTCGCTGCGTCCCGGTAACTTAATGGCAAATTCTACCGGGTCATTGCTTCCTTTTTTGGTGCGTACATTAGCATCATATTGATTGGGTGCAAGCATTTGCTCAAGCAGTAAGGCAAGCTGCACTTCTCCCACACCTCCCCGGAGTTTTACATTGCTCAGTACTTTTTTAAGCCCACCTACATCTGAGGCAAGGGTTTGCATTTCTCCCAATCCTTTTTGTACTTCAATCAGTTGCTTGCCTACGGTTTCAAAACTTTGTCCCAGCCTTTCGCTAAGCGTTTTTTCCAGCTTTTCTTCTACGGTTATCCGGATGCTCTCGAGTTTGGTTTCGGTACTTTTTACCAATTCATTCTGTTTGGTATCCATCTGACCGAATTTCTCGGTTTGTACCTCATTGAACGATCGGATATTTTTATCGAAGTTGTTTTCAAATTCTTTGAATGCCACCATCAGTGCATCCCGCATGAGCCGGGCATCTTCTTTTACCTGCGATTGAATTTTTTCAAGCTGAAGGGTATTACCTCCTGAAAAGTCGCGGAGATTTTGTGACAATTCTTCCCGGTTAACTTTATGGTTTGACTCCGTGCGGTCAGTGAGTCGGGTAATGCTTTCTTCAAGGGTTTTATTGATTTTGCGAAGGT
>JBGSNV010000046.1:0-11213 GCA_041739485.1 Chitinophagaceae bacterium | reverse complement strand
GGGAACAGGCAATTCTGTTTATACAGGGGCGCAGAGATATTCTCTGCGTGAATTCAAGATCGGACAATATAAATTAGAACTGAATGCGAAAAACTGGTTTATTCGGGGCTTTACCACTCAGGAGAATTCAGGTCAGTCGCATGATCTTACCGTTACTACAGGTTTATTCAATGAGCGCTGGAAGCCTGGAACAGCCTGGTTTCCGCAATATGGCTTTGCCTACATAAATGCCAAATTAGCGGGTCGTCCCGATATGGAAGCACACAATATTGCAAGAAGTGTAGCTGATGTGGGTCGCCCTGCTCCCCGTTCAGAACAATTCCGTAGTATTTTCGATCAGGTGCGTGCTATTCCTATTCCTCAGGGAGGCTTATTCCTCGATCGTTCTGATATGTACTGGCTCGAAGGTCAGTTCAATTTATCTGAAATGATGAAGTGGAAATTTGCAGATGTACTTGTTGGTGGTAACTATCGTCAGTTTGTTCTGAATAGTCAGGGTACCTTATTTGCCGATAAAATTGGAGAACCCATTGACATCAACGAATATGGTGCTTATATCCAAATGGCCCGCGATATCATCAAAGATCGCCTGAAGCTCACTGCTTCCGGCCGGTATGATAAAAATCAGAATTTTGACGGTCGTTTCACGCCAAGGGTTACCTTATTGTTGAAGGCTGCAGAAAACCATAACATCCGTTTCAGTTATCAAACCGCTTATCGTTTTCCAACTACGCAGCAGCAGTGGATCGATTTGTTTGTTGGCAGCGGACGTTTATTGGGAGAAAATCGGGTATTGTGGGATAAATATAACCTGATCAACAATGCTCCGTACAATCCGACTAATCTACAGGAACGCATAAACTATACTCAAACCAAGCCGGAGTCTGTTACTTCGTTTGAAATGGGTTATAAGGCCCTAATCGGATCAAGATTGTTGGTTGATGCATATGGATACCTTGGAGAGTATAACAATTTCCTTTCCCGCCGCGATGTAATTCAATTTGAAGGTGGCGTACCTACTACAGACCCAACCAAAAGGGCTGGTTACAGCATTGTAGTGAATGTGCCTGAAAAAGTAAAAACATATGGATGGGGCATCAGTCTTGATTATAACCTGCCAAGAAACTATAAAGTAGGTTTTAATGCTTCAAGCGATGTGCTGAATGATATTCCTATTTCTTTCCGTTCCTTCTTCAATGCCCCTAAGTACAGAACGAATGTTTCTTTATCAAATGCAGGTTTTGGCACCAAAAAGATCGTAGGATTTACCATGGTTTGGCGTTGGCAGGATGAAATGTTGTGGGAAGGTGATTTCGGTAATGGTATCGTACCTGCTTTTCATACAGTGGATGCAAGTTTAAATTTCCGGTTACCAAAACAAAAATCTCTGGTTAAAATAGGTGCTAATAACCTTTTGAATCAGTATTACCGCAATGCAATTGCTAATCCAAGTATTGGCGGATTGTACTATGTGAGCTTTGCATATAATGTACTGTAAGTCAGTGATTGGATATTCAATTAAAATAAATAACAGATTTATGAAAAATATAATCAGTCTATTAAATATAAGGAGCCTGGCACTCGCATCTGCGTTGGTCCTGTTGTACTCCTGTAATAAGGATTTACCTCCTGCAACTCCAATTGTTACTCCGCCACCAACAGGTAGCAGCATTATGACCTTGCTCGATGGTCCGAATTATACATTCCTGAAGGCCGCAGTTACCCGGGCAGGACTGAGCGCAGCGCTTACCGATCAAACTGCTGTTTTTACGGTTTTTGCCCCTACTGATGATGCTTTTATAGCTAGTGGGATTCCAAGTGTTGCTGTCATTAATTCTTTGCCACCGGCTACGCTCAATAGTATTGTGAGCTACCATGTTATTGGTGGACAACGGTATGAGGCCACAGCGATTTCAGAAAAGTATCCCAATATGTATTTGCAGAGTTTGCTTGTTCTTGCAGCTCCTTCTGCTGCAAGTCCTCCCGGATACCGGATGCCACTTGGAATAAGCCGTAGAGGTTCCAATGCATGGGCTAATAATATTCCGGTAACCCAGGCAAATATTCAGGCAGCCAACGGGGTAATTCATAATATTGCCCGGCTTTTGTCGCCGCCATCTTTGGTTCTTGCACAAGTAGTAGGAGGAGATCCTTCTTATTCCTATTTGCTTGCTGCGGTTCTGCGTGCCGATCAGGGTCCTCCTCCGGGGGCACCTGCGCTATTGCCAATATTAAGCAATGCAGCCGCCAATCTTACTGTATTTGCTCCCACAAACGATGCCTTTAATACACTTTTTGCGGCTTTAGGACTGCCACAAGCTGCAACCAGTTTTGCTTTGCTGCCAAGTGCTACCGTTTGGGGGATTTTAGCTTTTCATGTGCAGGGGGTTCGTGCTTTTTCTGTTAATTTAAGCAATACAAGCCGTGCCAGCATTATGGGTGTAGCACAGCAATTTGATATTACTTCCGGTGTAAAAGTTCGTGGCCCTGGTAATGTGGTACCCACACCCGGCGGACCGGTTGCCTTTTCTGCCAATGTAACCTCTGCAGATATCAATGCTATCAATGGGGTCATTCACCGGATAGATGCGGTTTTATTGCCTCAATAATCCCAACAAGTTCAGGTTTTTAAAGGAAAAGCAACCCTAAATGGGTTGCTTTTCCTTTTTTATAGCATTTTCAGATAAACAGAGGTTGAAAATTGGCCTCGTCCCTTTACTTTTGCCTACCCAAATGAAGTAAAAGATATTATACTATGGCAAGACAAATAGCAATGCGTGAGGCTCTCCGGGAAGCAATGAATGAAGAAATGAGGAGAGATAAGAATGTTTTTCTGATGGGGGAAGAGGTAGCAGAATACAATGGTGCCTACAAGGTAAGTCAGGGAATGCTTGCCGAATTTGGCCCCAGTCGTGTAATTGATACACCGATTGCAGAACTTGGCTTTACTGCCATTGCTGTTGGTGCTGCCCAAAATGGGTTGCGTCCGATTGTGGAATTTATGACCTGGAACTTTGCTGTATTGCCTTTAGATCAGATTTTGAATACCGCAAGTAAGATGAAAGCAATGAGCGGTGGACAAATAGGTTGTCCCATCGTTTTCAGAGGGCCTAACGGAAGTGCCGGTCAACTTGGAGCGCAGCACTCTACTGCATTCGAGAGCATGCTTGCGAATATTCCGGGAATGAAGGTGATTTCTCCTTATACTCCTTATGATGCCAAGGGCCTTCTGAAAAGTGCAATCAGGGACGAAGATCCGGTTTGTTTTATGGAATGTGAGGTGATGTACGGCGAAAAGGGGGAAGTACCCGAGGAAGAATATCTAGTACCGATTGGTAAGGCGGATGTGAAAAAAGCGGGAAGCGATGTAACGATTGTTTCTTTCAATAAAATGATGAAAGTGGCCCTCGGTGCTGCAGCTGAACTGGAAAAAGAAGGGATCAGTGCAGAAGTGGTGGACCTTCGGACAATACGTCCACTCGACTGGAAAACCGTTTTGGAAAGCGTAAAGAAGACGAATCGTTTGGTAATTGTGGAAGAGCAATGGCCTATGTGTTCCGTTTCAAGTGAACTGGCTTACCGTATTCAAAAAGAAGGTTTCGATTATCTGGATGCACCGGTACGCCGGATTACAAGCGTAGATGCTCCAATGCACTATGCTCCCAATCTTGCTGCACTTGCCATACCGGATGTTACAAGAACTGTGAAATTGGTGAAGGAAGCCATGTATCTTAAAAAATAGTAAGACACTGGTTTTCAAGCATGCAATTGCACATACACTACGATAAACAAAAAGTAATTCAAGCTCTCAGGTACCATTTTATTTCCCGAACCGAGATAAAAATCCTGCTGATTGTGGTCAATGTTTTTGCCATATTATCAGCAGGATTATTTGCTTTTCAACTGGTGCGAGCTACGCCTTTCCTGGTAAGTTCCATGCTTTGGTTTGTTCTCATGCTCACTTTTTGGTTCTGGATGCCTAAAGCGGTTTATAACCGCAGTGAAACTTTTCATGAGGATATAAACCTTCGCTTTCGCGAAGAAGATATCCTGTTGGAAACAAGCAAGGGGCATATGAACTGGGGCTATAAAAGATTTATTTATTTTATGGAGAGCCCTTTTTTCTTCCATCTGTACCTTACTGAAAAATCATTCTTTCTGATTCCCAAAGATGCCTGCGAACCTCCGAGTGATACCTTTGAAGTGAGGAACTGGTTAAAACAGAAAATGACTAAAAAGTAGCAACAAGATCAAAGAAACCCAACTCCCAACAGGATCAATCCAAGAAAAACAACTGCTGTAGCGGCATAGGTAAATTGCAGGTATTTGTTTTCCGACAGTACCAATCCCAATACACATAAAAGTGTTAGAAACCCGGTTTCCTGCCGGGTAATAAATACACCAAAGATTGTGGTTAAAACCAGCGCATGTGAGATAAAAGCCCTGGGTTTTACCAAAATCAGACAGCCTGAAAGTAGTTCAATGCCTATTGAAAAATAACTCAGGTATACAGCGACGTTTTTGGCATGGCCCATCGGCATGCTTAATGCTAAAAACGAAGTATATTCAGGGTAAATGCCCCGGCTGTTATTTATAATTTCTAAATTGGCTGCAGTGATTGATCTGTAAGTTTGTGAAAGATGCTTCAAAGGCCAAAGAAAATCGCCTCTTTGCATCATATATAAAAAATAATCGCCCGACCGGTAATCTGTGGAAGCTATTTTTTGAAATCCTGAAAACAGCAAAGTAAGTCCGAGAATCAAAAGCATATTGGTTTGGAGAACCTCCTTTTTTTTACCCCATAAAAAGTAAATCAGAAAAGCCAAAGAGATATATAGAGCAATAAAAATATGGTTGGCCGCCTGAAAGTAGGTGACCAATAATTTATAGGTTAGGAATAAACAGATGGATCCCCAAAATCCGGTATTTTTTTGAGGGCTTTTACTAAATACAAACTGAGCAATAAGAATCAGGAAAAAGCTGAAATTCAGAAATAGCCCCGGTGTTTGGTAACGTACCAGAAAAAGGATAAAAAAACCAAGAAACAACTGCATGGCAAGGTCTAGGGTAGCATCCTGTTTCGGAAGGGCAATCTTTGGCAGATTAGTTGTAGACTCAATTTTCAATGGAGGCGCTTTTTAGGTATGCCACTTTTTGTTTCTTAAAAACGGAATCCGGAGTATAGATATCGGGTTTCCATATTTCCATTTCAATACTATTATATTTTTGAAAGATACAAAGAGCGGAGCTTAATTGCTCAAGGTGCTTTGTATAGGGTCTTCTCAGTACTTGATTCTTAAGGACAAAAATGGAATTGGGAATGTTTTTAATGCTGTCCAGATTGATCCAGTCTTTAGCCTCCGATGGTCGTATCCATATTTCATAATGATTATAATGCAAACCTGAATACATCCCAAACCCACCTCCTTTCCAGGGGCTGAGTTTTTGAGTTTTAACGAAATAAAGTTGAAGGATGCATACAAGGATCAGGAAAAGTCCAATACCATATTTTAGAAAAAATTTCTTCATGGGGCCAATCAAACAAAATATGTCAAAACCTGATTTAAAAATTAAATCAGGTTCTTTTCCATTTTATGGTGCGGTATGGTAACTTCAACAAATGGATCACCAACAACTTTATATCCCTGTTTTTCATAAAACCCGATAGCTGTATCTCTTGCATGCATACTTAGGGTCTTATAACCTTTATCCTTTGCGAGTATTTCTGTAAACCGTAAAATTTGTTGTCCGACACCCTTTCCCTGAATCGTATTTTTCACGGCCATCTGTCGGAGGCGGATGGTATCTTTCGATTCATGAGTCAATACGCAGCATCCCATGATTTTCCCATCATCAAAAGCACCGATCAACAAGTCTTTTTTATCAGATTCAAGGTCTAGTTCGGTAAAATCCAACCCAAGAGGCCTGCGCAGAATCTCATCCCGAAGCTGAAGCATTTGCTGATATTCTTCCGTACCGTAGTCAATCTGATGTAAAGGCATACGTAAAAATAAAGGCCATTTGTATTGAAATCAAATTTCGCCCATAAAAAACAGGCATTATCATCTGATAATGCCTGTTTTTTGAGGTAGGATGATTACTTTTTGCCCTTTTTGGTTGTTTTTTTTACTTCAGCAATTGGTTTTACTGCCGCTTTTTTTGCAACGGGTTTTGCCACTACTGCTTTTTTTGCTGCTGGCTTGGTTTCAACCGCTTTTTTTGCGGGGATAGCTTTTGCAGTAGCTTTTTTAGCAGCCTTAGCTGGTACTTCCACTACTGCCTTTTTTTCAGCAGGCTTTTTTGTGGCTGTTTTTACTTCTTTGGTTGCAGGTAAGGTTTTTTCTACTTTAGTGGTCTTTGCTGGTTGCTTTATTTCTGCTTCTACTTTTATAATACAGTTTTCAATACCGTATTGTCCATTATGAGCATAACCATGAGCATTGCCGTCATTCACCCAACGACCGTCGCTCAGGAAATAACGATACTGATATTCGCCGGGCGCCAATTCGGCAGTAGCTTTTAAGGAACCATCCTTTTGTTTTTTTAGGGGAATACCCGCTTCATGGTTCCATTGGTTGAAATCTCCAAGTACAATGCCATTATTTGCACCACCGGCAGTTTCTGCATTTACAATGAAAGTAACTTTTTTCGACATTTTATTCGTTTTAAATGAGTAAAGTAATTTTATTCATAAAAAGACCAAAAGATATTGGTATAAATTATGTGTAAAATGTACGCATATATACTGAATTCTCAAAAAGGTAACCCAGTCACTTTATGGGGTAAAAAGTATCCCTGTTTTAATAGGTGCGAGCCCCTTTTTATGTCAAAAACTTACTTTTTTACACAGTTACAAACCCAAACAGCACAGTTATGGAATGGTAGCCTTCTATTTGAAACCCCTCAATTACTTTTACATCGTAATAACAAATAAGAAAAGGTTTACAGTTCAAAAGGCTTATACACCTCAATAAGATATTGCCCTTAACGAAAAAACGCCCGGCTTTTATAGTCGGGCTTTATTTTTACCCCTATTTTTAAAGCATGAAAGTTGGTAGATTCTTATTGGGGTTAATTGTGTTTGTGATATCTATGATGGAATATGTTGCGGCACAACAATACAATTATGTTCAATATACCACAAAAGATGGTCTTGCCGGTTCTACTGTATATGATGCTTGTCAGGATGAAAATGGTTTTATTTGGTTTGGAACAGACAATGGATTGAGTCGGTTTGATGGCAAAAATTTTAAAAATTATACGGTTGAAGACGGTTTGCCTGATAATGAGGTATTGGTTGTTAGCAATGATTTCAAGGGTAGAATTTGGCTGGGTACGTTTAGTAAAGAGATTTGCTATTGGTACAATGGTAAGATTTATAATAAATACAATGATAGTCTGGTTGCAAAAATGAATTTCAGACAAAGTGTCAATCAGGTCATAAATATGCCGGATGGAATCATATACATTACAGACCTCCAAAAAATTTATCAGATAAACAAAAAAGATGAAGTTTTAGATTTGGATCCTTTTTTTCCACATAGTAAACTTGGAAAACCTTTAGCGATTCCTGGTCTTTTTTGGTTTGGAAATAATGTAGATGTTTTGATTGAGGATTCTCTGTATTTTTTTGATGGTGGAAAATTTAACTTTTATAAACCTTTTAAAATAAAATCTACTGATAATTTTTCTTATGGTAAAATTATTAGTCCGGGAGACACACCAATAATTAAAGTACCTTATGATTTGATAAAAAACACTGTTAATTTTGGAACACCTATTTTACTTAGTTCAACCAACGGTGCCTGGGAAATCGATACAGTTCTTAATCAAATAAAAGGACAATTTTTAGCGGGAAGAGCTATTTCTAAATCTATAATTGGTAAAGAGGGTGTTTATTGGTTTTGTACTGTAGGTGAAGGTGTTTTCAAATTGACCTCTAAATCGTCCTTCACCATCCCGTTTCCTACAACGGATGGATATTTCAAGGAAGTTTTTAGTATCGATAAATGGAGAAATAAAATTTATGCAGGACTTGGACAAAGTCGCATGGCAATCATTGTTGATGGGAAAGTTGAGAAAATAAAGGATTTTAGTTCCTATCTGAAATTCTCTCCAAATAATATTACAACAAACCGGTTGAAGTGTATGAATGCGCAATCGGAAAATTATCTTTACTTAGGTTTTGATGCCTTTTTGGTACGTTATAATTCTTTTAATGATTTTGTTCAGCCTATTACTGCAATAAAGTCGATTGAGAGAGTGGAAAACGATCAAATAATGATTTCCTCATCTGGCGGAGTGAGTATGTTTGACGATTATTCGCTTAAGTTTTCGAACCGGATTTTTTCCAGCAGAAGCACGGTTTCTGTTTATTATAAATCCTCAGTGTATTTCGGAACATTGAATGGGTTATATGCAGTAAGACCTGAAGGGAGGGTTGATTTTTTAGGGGAAAATCAGCCCCTGCTTCAACGGAGGATAACAGATATTGTTGTTTATAAAGACAAGGTTTGGGTGGCTACCAATGATAAGGGACTTATTTTGTTAAATGAGGATAAGCCTGCTATTGTAGTGAACGAAAAAAATGGATTATGCAGTAATAGTTGCAAAACACTTTTTACGGATAAAAGCTTTCTTTGGGTAGGTACCAATAACGGTTTAAATAAAATTTCACTTAATAAAGGAAATCTTGGCATCCAAACCTTTGATGATCATGATCTTTTACCTTCTAATATAATAAATACCATTTTTGCCGACAGCAATGAAGTATGGGTAGGTACACCGGAAGGAGTTACTTATTTTAAGACAGATGCTACCAATGCTTTGTCTGATTGTAATTTGTATCTTGAAAAGATTAATGATGAAAACCCTTCTTTAATATCAGGCCAAATCCTGCCACTCGAATTAACATATTTTGATAATAGACTGGAAGTGTCCTATGTCGGAATATCCATGAAATCAGGAGGTGATATCAGGTATCATTATATCCTAAATGGGCTTGATGAAACCTGGTTTTCCTCGAATAGTCAAATGATTGAATATGCCTCTATTCCACCAGGAAAGTATACGCTTAGTATATATGCAGAAAATAAATTCGGTATAAAAAGTAGAATGATAGAAATTCCTATTATTGTTTCACCCGCGTTTTGGCAAACCAAATGGTTTTATGTTTTAATGGGGTTTATTGTCATTTTGCTTTTATGGATGATCCTTTTTATTCGGAAAAAGAAGCTCGAAAAATACTACGATAATAAAAACAGGATTCAGCAGCAATTTGCAGAATTGGAACAACAGGCACTGCAATCTCAAATGAATCCTCACTTTATTTTTAATTGCCTGAATAGTATTCAACAATTTGTGGTATCCAATAAACCGGATGAAGCCAATAGATTCCTTTCAAAATTTGCTATTCTGATTCGCGATACGCTTGAAAATTCAACAAATAAATATATATCCCTAAAAAGGGAAATGGATTACCTGGAAAGATATCTTGAACTTGAACGTCTTCGCTTTGGAAATTCCTTTGCCTTTCATATTCAAGTCTCCAATAATTTGGAAATTGGAAAAACACAGATTCCTGTTATGTTGTTTCAACCTTTTATTGAAAATGCAATCAGGCATGGAGTCAGGAATCGTCCAGATACAAAAGGTGAGTTAGATATTCAATTTTTAAAGGAAGGAGATACCCTTATCGGGATTATACGCGATAATGGTATAGGAAGAGAGAATGCTTTGAAACTACGCTCCGGTCTCCATATTGAATACCAATCCCGGGGGATAGAACTTACCCGGAAAAGAGCTGAAATTTTTAATTTGTCAAAAGAAAATAATATCGAATTTATTATTTCGGATGCAAATTCGGATGATACGGATTTCCCGGGAACACAGGTAATTATCAAAATTAAAACCCCACCAAATGACAAAAAAGATAAGAACCGTTCTGTTGGATGATGAACCGGGTAGTTTGATTACCTTGGAAGGATTACTTGCAAGGCATTGCCCGCAGGTAGCTATTGTGGGTTCTTTTCAAAATCCGAAAGAAGCCTTAAAGTACATAAAAAAATCCCCTCCTGATTTACTGTTGATAGATATAGAAATGCCTTTTATCAATGCCTTTCATTTATTGGATCAGTTAAAGCCTGTAAGGTTTGAAGTAATTTTTGTTACTGCTTTTAATGACTATGCGTTAAAAGCATTCAAATATGCCGCTATTGATTATTTATTAAAGCCGGTAAATCTGGACGAGTTGGTGGAAGCTATACAGCGGGTAGCAGATAAGCTGGGTAAGCAAAAAATAAATGAAGGGCAGATTGATAATTTATTAGATGTAATGCAGACAATTCCTTCGGGTTCGGTAATCATACCCCTGCCGACATTATCTGGTATCAAACTCGAATCTTCTGGAAATATTATTTTGCTGGAGGCCAACGGCAGTTATTCTTATCTCGAAATGATCAGTGGCAAAAAGGAATTAATCTCTAAAACGCTAAAGGATTTTGAGGAGCTTTTACCGGAAAAAGACTTTTGCCGGATTCATCATTCTTATGTTATTAATTTGAATCATGTTAAAGAGTATTTGTACGGAAGAGGAGGCTCTGTAATCATGTCGAACGGAACACAAATTGAGGTTTCAGTTAGAAAAAGATCGGACTTTCTTGCCAGGTATAAAAAGTGAAATTGCCTTTGGGTTTAATTAGTCAGGGACTATAAATAAAAAACCGGACCTCCATATTTATGGAAGCCCGGCCTTTTATTTTTATGAATAACAGCCTATTGTTTAGTTAACCGCTCGGTAATCCGGATATCATTCCCACTCAAAGTAAGCATATAATTACCTGATGCAAGCGTTGCCGGAAGCGCCATGTTTTGTGCCGAAGCAGTACCATTATGTTCAAGATTCCGGTTCATCAACACCCTTCCGTTCATATCGGTAAGTTGCAGGTTGTAGCGGCCTTTTTGCAGTCCGTTCAATTGCAACGTCACCCGGTTTTGTTGTATTAGCGTGGGGAATACGATAAATCCTTGACCGTTGCTATTGATATTTACTTTCACTACAGCACTCAACAGGCTTTGTCCATCAAGGTCTTCGCTGCGGATGCGGTAAAAATGCGAACCGCTGCCCGGCTGTGCATGTACAAAATCGTAAGTAGCAGCGCCGTTGTTGCGGGCTTTTACCACTCCAACCTTTCCAAAATCACGGCCATTGAGAC
>JBGSNV010000024.1:0-23372 GCA_041739485.1 Chitinophagaceae bacterium | reverse complement strand
ATCCCGGAGGTGGCTTTAAAGTGAGGGTTAGAGGTGGAACATCCATTAATGCTGGCAGCGATCCGGTGTATGTAGTGGATGGTTTTTTGGGTGGACTTTTGCCGCCACCTGAAGATATTGAAAGTATTGAAGTATTAAAAGATGCATCAGCCACAGCCATTTATGGTTCAAGGGGTGCAAATGGTGTAATTTTGGTTACTACCAAAAAGGGTATATCCGGCAAAACCAGAATTGAACTAAACGCTTCTTACACCAATCAAAAAGAAATAAACAGGCTTGAAATGCTTAATGCGGATGAGTTTCTGGACTTTGCAAAAGTACGTAGCCCAAACTATGTAAGTGGGGGCGCCAATACTAACTGGCAAGATGAAATTTTTCAAACGGGAGCCATTCAAAACTACCAATTATCATTTTCAGGTGGTTCAAATGGTATTAAATACTATGTATCAGGCGTTTACTTCGACCAAAAAGGAATTATTAAAGAATCTGCCTTTAAACGTTATAGTGTTACAAGTAATCTGAGTTTTGATGTTTCAAAAAATATTCAGGTTGGTGTAAACCTTTTTGCACAGAATTCAAACAGAGATGGAATTCGTACTCAGGAAGGTACCGGAGGTGCTTCTAATGCAGGAGTGGTTGGTTCTGCTTATAGATTTGCGCCTGATTTACCCATTACTAATCCAAATGGAACCTTTACCATAGCAAGATTTGGCGATCCAATTGACAACCCATTTGCTATTACTACCCAAAGAGAGCAAAATACAAAAGCTGATCAGTTTCAGGCAAATGTTTATGGAGATATTAAAATATTGGAAGGATTGAGTTTTCGTTCTAATCTTGGCGGTTTTATAAGTAATGCAAGAACCGGCGAATTTATTCCTACCACTATTAATGAGGGTGCAAATATTGGTGGACAAGCTACAGTAAGCAATGGTAAAAGCACAAACCTGATTAATGAAAACTTTTTTACTTATAAAAAAAGCATAGGTGGCGATCATAATTTTACTACAGTAGCGGGATACTCTTTTCAAAAAACCGTGGCTGAATCCTATACAGCAAGTGCTCAAAACTTTGTAAGTGATGCCGTTTCTTTCAATAATTTGGCTGGTGGTTCTGTTACTCTTCCGCCTAACTCATCATTTTCTGAAATTCAACTTTCATCCTATTATGCAAGGTTGAATTATGGATACAAAGGCAAGTATTTACTTACTATAAACGCCCGGTATGATGGGTCATCAAATTTTAGTGCCAATAATAAATGGGCCTTTTTTCCTTCCGGCGCATTAGCCTGGAATATGGGTAGTGAAAATTTCATGAAGAATTCTAATACTATTTCAAGTTGGAAATGGCGTGTGAGTTATGGCAGTACAGGAAATCAGGCTATTGGAGCTTATCAAACCCTTGCGGCATTCAGTAATGTTTTTACAGTAATAAACGGGGCAACTGTAAATGCAGTACGTCCAACATCTGTAGCAAACGATAATTTAAAATGGGAAACTACAGATCAGCTCAATATTGGAACAGATATAGGGTTCTTTAAAGAAAGAATAACGTTTTCTGCTGACTATTACCGGATGGTTACAAAGGACTTACTATTCAATTTACCCCTGCCATCATATAGTGGTTACCCAAGCTTACTAACCAATATTGGAAAGGTTGAAAACAAAGGATTAGAGCTTACGATATCTGGTAAAATTCTTACGGGAGCCTTAAAGTGGGAAACCAACCTTAACTGGAGTACCAATAAAAATGCTATTCTGGAATTGCCTGGCGGTACAGATGTTTTTTACAGTCGTGCACCAGGCCACATGGCAGGTATTGGAAATACGCATGTTCTCCGTGTCGGATCTCCGGTTGGGGCATTTTGGGGCTATATCTATGATGGAGTTTATCAGCAAGGAGATACTTTTATACCCGGTGGTGGATTTGAACAGGCAGCGGGTGGGGAAAAATATCGCGACATTAATGGAAGAGGTGCCGACGGCAAACTTTCAGGCTTACCCGATGGTAGGTTAAATACAGATGACCAAACAATTGTCGGAGATCCCAATCCTGATTTTATATGGGGATTCAACAACAACTTTTCTTATCGTGGATTTGATTTAAGTATATTTTTTCAAGGATCACAAGGCAATGATGTTTTAAGCTTTACACTTCTTGAAAACGAATTATTGGGAGGAAATAGCGGAAACCAAACAAAACGCACTCTAAACAGATGGACGCCCACCAATACCAACACCGATATTCCTGCGGCAGTACTTTCAAGAGCACAACGGGTTTCTACAAGGCATATATATGATGGTAGCTATACACGACTTAAAAATATTGCATTGGGTTATACTTTACCTCAAAATATTTCAAATAGAATTCATGTATCAAGAATGCGTTTTTACATAAGTGCACAGAATTTACTCACTTTCACCAAATACCCTGGTGTAGATCCGGAAGTAAACTACTTAAGTGGTGGTGGGGCAGCCGGAAATTTGAATGCAGGATTGGATTACGCTTCTTATCCCAATGCTAAAGCAATCACTTTTGGTGTAAACGTTGGGTTTTAAAAACAAATTAAATTTATAAGTTATGAGTACTTTTCATAAATATTTATTTACAATAGTTTTTGTCGGCAGCTTATTTGGCTGTGCAAAACTGGAGGAAGAACCTGTTGGTATATTATCGCCTACCGGATTTTTTAGAACGACTAAAGATGTTCAAACAGCCGTTTTTGGTGGTTATGGCATGCTTACAAGCGAATTGCTTTTTGGAAGGCAGTTTTACTTTATGCTGATGTACCGTGGCGACATGGTAGATATCGGCGATAGAGGTACCGTAATAGATCGTATTCAGGTAAATGATTTTAATATGGATGCCAACAATGCAATGGTTAGGGTTTCGTGGTCAGCCTGGTATCGGTTAATAAGTGCGGTAAACACAGCTATAGCAGGTGCCAAACTGGTAGATGCCCCGGAAAATGTACTAAACCCCCTGATAGCAGAAGCCCGGTTTTTACGTGCTTTTGCATACTTTCATTTGGTACAATGTTATGGAGATATTCCCTATATCATCGAGCCAATTACGGATCCTCAGGGTTCTGGTACCCTAACAAAAACATCTGCAGCAAATGTATGGACCGGCGTAATTGAAGATCTTAATTTTGCTAAGCAGTGGCTACCCGATCAGCAACCTTCAAGCACTAGAACAAGGGCAACCAAAGGAGCGGCGGCATCTTTTTTAGCCAGCAGCTATTTGGCTTTGGGTGATTATGCAAAAGCCTATACCGAAGCAAAATTTGTGATTGATAATCGAACAACTTTCGGTTACAGATTAGAATTAGATTATCAGGATTTATTTAGAGGCGAGCTTGGGGGAGAGCTACCAGAGGTTATTTTTGATGTAGATTTTTTAGCCAACCTTTTTGTAAACAGTGGGGCAAATTCTGGCCTCAACTTAAATGATGATTTATTGGCACCCATGATGAACCCCAGGAATATTGGAAATCTTGGTGGCTTTGCTGCAGCAGTACCGAACCAGCGTGTTTGGGACAATTGGAACCCATTGGATTATCGCAAAAGGGTATCTATGGCCGATACAGTGGTGGTAAACGGAGTGCGATTTGGTTTTGACCAGTTTGGTGACCCTAAAAGGCCGCATGCCTTCAAGTGGGGACGGTTCCCGGCAACATCCAATGTGCAAGGAAGGTACAGCAGCCACAACTATCCTATGATCCGCTATGCCGAAATACTGCTGATAGCAGCTGAAGCTTTAGCCGAAACAAGCGGAGTAACAACCGAAGCTATTGACTATGTTAACCAAGTAAGAACAAGGGCACGAAACTGGCCTGGTAACCCAACCAATTTTCCTGCAAATGTGACTACTGGTATTTCCAAAGACGATTTTATCAACCTGGTTTTAGAGGAAAGAAGGGTTGAACTATGTTTTGAAGGCAAACGTTGGTACGATATTAAAAGAAGAAGATTGGGCGATATTTTATTTAAGGGACCTAATAGCCTGGAGCCACGTCCTAATTTTGATGCATCTCGTGACTATCTTTTCCCTCTGCCACAAGTCGACATTAATGTGAATCCTAACTTATTACCTAACAATCCGGGTTATTAACAGACAATAAAAATTCAAAGGAGCAGGAGATATGGTTATCAAATATTTCCTGCTCTTTTTATATTGCTATATCCTATGTAATCAGGATAATTTAATAGATTAGTCTTTCTTAAAAAGTAGTCTGAAAACTCTACCTACATTCCGTACAATATTTACCTGCATGATGTGCACCATTGATTCAATTTAATTTCTTACCAGATGAATATTTTCAAAATAACTTTCAAATTTATATTCCTCGTGCTATTGATTTCTGCACTGACATGTATTCAAAATGGATATACACAGTCATCTGATATATCTATGAGGGATCTTATAAATAAAAATATGATACTGGCTAAGAAACAATATCTTTTAATGACCGGCAAATTGCCATCTGGTAGAATGCCACGTTCTTTCGATTCAAAGGGTGATAGCCTTATCACAAGCAATACCAAATGGTGGTGTAGCGGTTTTTATCCGGGTTCCCTTTGGTACATTTATGAATACACAAAGGATGATAAAGTAAAAACTGCGGCAGAAAATAGCCTGATTATTCTGGAGCCGGAAAAGCACTATACCGGAAACCACGACCTCGGATTTATGATGTATTGCAGCTTTGGCAACGCTTATCGTATATCGGGCAACCAACATTATAAACCAATTATTGATACGGCGGCATTTTCGCTTACTACCCGATATCGGCCTTCTATAAAATCCATACAATCATGGAATAAAAACCAGTACTTTAATTGTCCTGTAATTATTGATAATATGATGAATCTGGAACTGCTGATGTGGGTAGCCCAAACAAATAACAATAAAATGCTGGAAGATGTAGCACTTAATCATGCTAATAGTACCCTGAAAAACCATTTCAGGGCTGACAACAGTAGCTTCCACGTGCTGGATTACGATCTGGAAACCGGTGAAGTGATAGGCAAAAAAACCTGGCAGGGCCACCATGATTCCTCTGCATGGGCAAGAGGACAGGCATGGGGATTGTATGGATTTACCATGATGTACAGGTTTACCAAAATCCCGGACTACCTGCAAAAAGCCAAAGATATTGCCCGGTTTATGCTAGACCATCCAAACATGCCAGCAGACTACATTCCCTATTGGGATTATAACGAACCATCTATTCCAAATACTTATAGAGATGCAAGTACAGCATCCATTCTGGCATCTGCCTTGTTAGAACTTGGCACTTTTTGTAATCAACAGGAAAAGATGCGTTATGCAGAAGTTGCCAGGGTAATTATCAAAAAATTATCAACTCCTGAATATCTCAGCAAGCCCGGTACAAATGGTGGTTTTTTGCTCAAACATGGGGTAGGGGGTATTCCGCAAAAAAGCGAAATAGATGTGCCTTTGACTTATGCCGATTATTATTTTCTGGAAGCTATGATTCGGTATAAAAATTGGTATCTAAACTGAAATTGCTATAATTTCCCTTTAAGTCAACTTTTCGTTCATTCAATCTTCAAGCTCAATTTTTTTTCCTGCTTATTGTATCAATTAACTTGAATTTTGAAAAGCTTGTACTATTAAAGAAAGTCTGGCAGAGAATTGTCCCAACTGTTTGCGAAATGAAAGGAAATTAAGCGGTTCTCATTTTCACTTCATTGATACAGTGAGCGGATATTTTAATTCATCGTAAAAACCACTTACCCAGTTTCCCCATTCTTCTGCATTCAACAGATCACCCTGCTTATCCCAGCATGCACCTGCATAGTAGGTATAAGGTTTTTTATTTATCACGCTGGAACGCATTAGCATTTGACCATTTTTTATCACCATTGTTTTATTTCCCGTAGTATCAACCACCGCTACACCGGTGGTTCCATGCAAAGGATGCTTAGGTTCCCAATAAAGCATAATCCCTTTTTGTTCATCCATCCATTTTACCCCCGGTTCTTTGCGAAGCACAATTCCAGCCATCGTGGGTAAGGTATCGGCACCTTCCATCTTAGCATACACCGTTATCTTATTCATTCTTGTTCCGGCATCAAGGGTAATTCTTCTTTCCAATTCAATGCCTATACCTCCCATAGTTACTTTTTCATAGCCCAATGTAAAGGTTACCCTTATGGGCCCATTATCTAAAACCTTCCAACTACTAAAGTTTCCTATATAAATAATGCTGTCATTTAGGTAAGGTGCCATATTTCCTGCGCCAAGTGTATTGCCAACACTATAATAATCAAGGCCTTCTCCCTGGTCTTTATGATAATCTGCGCCTTTGTACCACTTATCTATAATCAGTTCCTTTGTTCGTTTGCTCCATACATCTATCCCATGGGCATTTTCATTGGTTGATTGCAATGCCTTTCCATACATCCTGAAAGCAATGAGTTCATTTTCCCAGGCAAAGTCATCCTTTCGTTCAGGAATAAACCTTCCATAAACTTTTGCATGCTGTACTTCACGCTTTTTCTTATTCCAAAAAAGGGTTATGGCTGATTTTGCCGGCACCGTTACCAATACCAACAGATTTTTAATATGCCCTGTTCCTGCTGTTTCGAACTGATGCATGATGGGTGATTTTACACCTGATTGCTTTACCGTAAAATTAGCCGTATCGAGGGAAGGATACTTTTCAATTACATCCGCCCATGGTATACTCATTACTTTATCTTTACAACTAAATGCATGGCTATTTTGGATAGTAGCAAGCTTTAAATCCTGTGCGTTTGAATGGTTCAATACAACCATCAGGACGGACACTATTAATATTTTTTTCATAACTATTCTGGAATTATAAGTTCATTAAATGGAATACTTCTTCCGGCAAATTTTAATAACTGATCAAAATATTGCATGGCATACCCTTTTGTACCATCCGGGCGGAGCAGCCAGAAACCATTCAGGTCTTTTATATCATTTGTAAAGGAAGGCTGATCAATCTTTTTTCCTACTGCAGGTTCATTGCAATAAAGTTCCCATTGAATAATATATGGAATGTCCTGTGCAAAACACACAGCCAGGTAAGTATCCCATCGGTCACGAAATTCCTGCGGCAAATTTTTGGTAGCCATTTCCGAAATTCCAATTTCTCCTAAATAAACTATTTTATTTTTTGCGTATGAAGAAGGTTTCATCATTGATTTTATAAAGTCAATGCCTTTATAGAGATCAAGACCGGTTTTATCAAAATCGGTGGCATCATATGCCGACCACGAAACCATATCTACCTCTACATAAGGTAACACATGTGTGGTAAGACCCGGCACTCCATACATGGCATCCATTACTTTATTCACTTCAATGGAATGAAAAACCCTACACTTAGTTCCTTTTACTGTTTCCCTTGCTTTTTGCACTGCCTGTTGCCTTGTGTTAAATACACGTTGCATGCTTTCAAATCGCTTCTGGTAATCTGAAGGCAATGGTACCCTTCCCCATTGAGCATCGCGGCCCACGCCACCACGTACTATCCAATCGCCTTCCCAATTTGAAAATATAAAATCTACCTTTCTGTCACGGTAAGTTTCCAGCAAATATTTGGTTAGTTCGAAATATTCCTGTTCCTCTTTTTCCAGTTCAGCTTTATCAGCATTTAACATGTTTATCGAAGTACCAGTACTTAAAACAAAAGTAGAAAAAGGCACTTCAAAAGCCTTTTGATAATAGGGATGTTGAGCCAGTTGTTTAAGGGAAATATTTTCTGGAAGGTTCCAGTTTGCGTGATACTGATAGCCTGTTGGCTTTTTATAAAACCAAAGTTTGCAAACCTTCATGCCCAAATCATACAATTTTTTTGTGCCTTCTATTAAGTAAGGTTCTTCTGAAAGAAAATATTTACCCCCTACATGCGTAGCTCCTAACATACTACCAAGTTTGGCAGGTACAACCGCGCCCATACCCGGTCTGTGCTTTTGTATTATTCTGAGTATTTCAATATCCTTTTCTGTTTGAAGCTGCGCATTTACAACATAACTACAGGTGATAAAAAGCCAAAAGTTTATTAAGAAAAAGAAGGTTCTCATTTATATAAATTTAAATATATTTATAGTTATAAAAAAAAATTTTGAAAATTTCATTCGTTGAAATTTACTGCAAATAAAAGGCAGCATACCCCGCTATTCCATTATCATACAATGCTTCGTTCCGCCTATTGTAAGCAGGTAACCCCAATCTTTCTATTGCCTTGCTATTATATCCGAGCAACGAAATTTTTTCGTCAATAGTTAGCTTTGAAATTAAATCATCAACTCTATGTGCAAATGTTGTGATGTGTCCTTGAAAATTGGTGTCATCATTAAATCATTTTGCTTTGCTTCATCTTCGCTGTACCATTTTACATCATCAACATACACATAGTTATCATACAACGGCACAGCACCCCCACCACCGGGAAAAGATTCAAATGAAAGTTTGGTTATTCTACTGGCAGTTTCATCCCGTACAAATAGCATACTATCCACCTGAATTTTTTTTAGGCCATTACACCAAACTTCTATTTTACCATCAGCTACATTACTGCTGCTTTGCATGGTAACCGTCATTCGAATGGTATTCCAATCTCCTTTTTTAAAAAAGAATTTTTGATTGCCGGGGTTTTCACCATATTTCCCTTTCATACCTGCATGATATACATAAAGCTGATTAGAAATAGTTGAATCATGCGCATCAAATTGCAAACGGACACTTCCTCCGTTACCCTTTGTTCTAGCTTCTTCTCCCCGTCCCCCATCGTAACCCACACCCACTACAAAACCGAATTGTTTGCCATGCAGGCTTTGCTGAAAATTGGCATCGTATTTAATTCGATATTCCAAGGTGTACTTCTTTGCCGGTTGAATTTTCAATTGAACCGCAGCTCCTGTATTGTTTACCTTCTCACCTTTATTAAAAGTGATTTTATATACATCATTTTCGATAGCAGCAAAACCACGGCCTGCAGGATACGCCCCATTTCCAAAATCTTCCTGCAATAATTGGTTGGTATAGCCGCCATTAGGATAATTAAAATTAATTTGCCTGTTTGCATAAAGTACAGGATTCTGCAGTGGTTGAGCAATCGCGATGATACCAGTTACCGTAAAGAACAGAAAGCTGATGATTTTCAAAAAAATATTCATTCCAAATAAGTTTCTTTAGTAAAATGTATTGCTTTACAACCCCAAATAAATGCTCCGGCAGCACCTGGAAATTTTTACCCAAATTATGCTCCCGATAATTGGTCAGCTAACTGCTCCAATGATTTACCCTTTGTTTCCGGCATTTTAAAGATTACCCAGAGTAATTGCCCTATCATCATTAAACAGAAGAAAATGAATACCGGCGCCGCGCCAACAGATTTGAATAAAAACGGAATGAATGATGGAATTAAGGCTGCCAATATCCAGTGCACAGATGATCCGAAAGATTGGCCTGCCGCCCTCAATTTATTAGGAAATATTTCGGAGATAAACACCCAAATAACGGCACCCTGTCCAATGGCATGCGAAGCAATAAACAGGAAAAAGAATAAGGGTACCAGCATTCCTTTCCATTCCATCAAAAAAGCAGCAGATACAAGACTCAATGAAATAATATATCCTAAGGATCCTATAAATAGTAAAGTTTTCCTTCCGTATTTATCAATGAGTGATATACCCACAACAGTAAAAATCAGGTTAATGAGTCCAATGCCTATGCTACTAAAGAAAGATGCTGATTTTTCAAGGCCTGCCATTTCAAATATCCTTGGAGCGTAGTATAAAAAAGCATTGATACCCGACAATTGATTAAAAAAAGCGATAAAGAAGGCAAGCATTAAAGGGTTTCGGTACTTTTTCATAAATATATTCTCTACCGTTTTCTCCTTTAGCTTCTCCTTTTCGATTTCAGCAATTTCTTTGTCAATATCAACGGTAGGATCTATTTGTTTTAAAATACCCATGGCAGCTTCCTTATTGCTTTTATACTCCAGTAGCCAACGGGGGCTTTCCGGAATACCAAATACTAAAAAGGTATAAATGCAGGCAGGAATCATTTGTACACCCAGCATCCAGCGCCAGGCACTTTCACCCATATCCCGCAGAAAATAATTTGAAAGAAAGGCCATCAAAATACCAAATACAATATTAAACTGATACATGGCTACCAATTTCCCACGGTTTTTTGCAGGTGCAATTTCCGAAACATAAGCAGGTGCAGCAATAGTGGAAACACCAATACCAAGTCCCCCTAAAAACCTGAAGAAGGCAAAAGAAAAAGGCCCGGTAGCAAATGCAGTACCTGCAGCAGAAAGGAAAAAAAGAATACCAATCCCGATGAGTGTTTTCTTCCTGCCGAATTGGTTGGTTGGGAATGCTCCAAAAATTGACCCAAGCACAGTACCCCACAGCGCAGTTGACATTACCACTGCACCATGAAACAAATCGGAAGAATTCCAAAGTTGCTGCAACTGTTTATCGGCACCGGAGATAACAACTGTATCAAAACCAAATAAAAATCCGGCTAATGCTACCACCACCGACCAATAGAGTAATTTAAACGATTTCATTGTAAAATTTCATTCTTAACCACCATACAAACAAAAGCATCAATTTCCCAATCTACTTATTATCCAGTTATTAAACGTCTGCTTTTGTTCCGCATACATCCAATGGCCCGAGTCGTGATAGACTTCGGTTTGTTTGGGAGCCTTGATAACATTATAGGCTGCATACATGGAAGTAGGTGGACAGGTTTCATCATTGAAACCCCAGGTATAATAACCGGGTATGGTTACCTGTTTCGCAAAATTTACCACATCATAATAAGGCATGGTTTCTTTTACCGAAGTATTATTACTAAACCAAAGATTATTGGGGCCAAATATATGCGGCCATCCGCCAGCCCGTTCCTGAAAGTAACCCGTCAGATCGCATAAGGCAGGGTGCACTGCCGCAAGGTATTTTACCCTTTTGTCAAGTGCTGCCGTAATAATACTCAATGCACCACCCTGGCTATTTCCGCTAACGGCAAGCTGCGTGCCGTTATATTGCGGAAGCTGTGCTATTACATCAATACCCCTTACACAATTTAAGTAAACACGTTTGTAGTAATACCGGTCTCTTTGGTCAGTATTAAAGAAAAAGTAACCTTTTAATGCGCCACTTTCTAAACTATTATACACCTGTGGATCGAGATTTACTGGTATGCCGTGAATGCCAATGGTAAAAACAATAAAACCCTTTTCGGCTAATTCGAGATCTGGATTGTAGGGTCTTATTCCAGCACCGGGTACCTGAAAAATAGCCGGATATTTGCCTTCTTTTTTAGGAACGCATAAAATGCCATAAAGCCTTGAATTTCCATATCCCTGTGCATTTACATGATACACGTTGGTATTGGCGGTGCTGCGTTCTGGTAAAAGTGTCATACGTATATCCGTAGGAATGGCCGCTAAATCCTGCTTTCCTTTTTCCCAAAAAGCTGAAAAATCGGCAGGTTCAGATACAGTTGGCTGAATGGCTAAAATATCATATCCAACCGTGGCGATATTGCGGTAACTTTTCCCTTCTACTTCGGCCACCACTGTGCAACGCAAAAATCCGGGTGTTTTCATCGTACTACCCTCTACAATTCCTGTACCATTTTTTAACACTATAGCTTCTTTCTTCACCGGCGACATTCTTTCCGGCCCTATTTCATACTTAATCTTTACCCCACTTACCGGTACATGATTTTTAAATACCGTGATGGAAAAACTTGCCATTTCCCCTAATTTATACTCCCAATTTGCATGATCGGGGGTAACCACAATTTTTACAGGCAGTTCCAGAGGCTGTGCGATGGTTGCCGCAAATACAAAAAGTAAAAAGCTGACCCTGGCAAATACCCAGATTACATTTCTCATACATGGTGATTTAACTGTGCAACCTTTAATTATTGGGTTCCTGCAAGCTTATTGGATGTAGATTTACTATCAATTTTAAGTACAGTTAATGATGAAGCATGATTATATCCTTCAACCTGCACCTTTACCGGCACAATACCAGCTCCATGCTGTAGGAGAACCGTTTTCTTTTCGCCGGGCAATAGCGTAAAGTATCCATCGCTAAAGTATGCGGGTAATAAAATATTATCCTTTTCATCCACAGCATTTAACCTCACACCTATAGCCGGTACAAGGGACTTATTTTCCAATACCATTTCAACCATATTTTTTTCGGTCTTCACTACCTTACAAATAATATTGGCATTAGCCAAATTATTAAAAGATGTAAAATCTATAGTAGATGTATTGGTTTGCCAATATTGGTTTGATGCAAGGATCTTTCCGGTTTTATCTTTTAGCTGTAATCTTACCATATAAACTGATGGCATCACGATGCCCGCAAGGGGGTTTTCGAAAATATCAGTCTTAATGTTTTCATTTATATCCAACTTACGTGCTTTTGAAAAAACCTTTTTTCCATTCATATCAAATACTTCAATCTCAGCCTGCACAGCAGCATAGGATGTAAGCGAAGTATTTGCAACAATTACCTTTTCATCATTCAGGTTCATTTGTATATGGAGCGGTTCGCATCCCTTTTTAGAACCATAAAAAGACCCATGTGTTTGAAAATCCCAGGAGTAAGTTTGCCAAATCATACTTGGCCATGCGGGGTGGGTCATCCAAAGTAAAACACCACTGCCATTTGTCCATTGTTTGCTATTCCAGGCTTCAAATATGGCACGATGACTGTTATAATTCACCAATTGCACCTTGCGGTTAAAATCATCCAGGTTTATAGAAGGCCCATAAAGGCTATCAACAGTACGTAGGTATCCTTCCAGATTTTGTTTTTCAGCATGCAGGTCGTGGTAATGCCAAACATCATTTATTGGCCACTGATCTTCCACTTGCATAAACTTACGAATGGTGCTTGCTTCCGGCACGGAAAAGGTTCCAATTTCAGTAGTAAAACCCTCTGCATATTTATTGAAATACTCTTTATTATCCATAATAAAATGCCAGTCGCCACTTTGTCTTAAATTCGCTTCCCGAGAATTTCCGTGATAATGTCTTGTTCCATCCTGTAATGCCAGTTGGGTTGCAAGTTCATCTTCAATGCCTTTAGGAGCATAACCTTCGTTACGTGGACACCAAACGGCAATAGAAGGATGGTTCCGGAATCGCCTGATAACATCAAGGCTGTTTTTCAAAAATAATGGCTGGTCATTCGGATTGAGGTTATAGCCTTCTGTACTTATCCAAAAATCATTCCATACCATCATTCCATATTCATCAGCAAGCTCATAAAATACAGCTTCTGTACTTTCCCCTGTCCAGTTGCGTATCATGTTAAAATTGGCTTCACGGTGCAAACGAAAGGCTGGTTCTAACCGGTCACGACTCACTTGCTTCATGGCATCATCCATACCCCAATTACCCCCTTTACAAAAAACAGGTTTCCCGTTTACAAGTATTACCAGGAAGGGATTATTGGATTCCTTTAATTGTTCCAATTTTTTTACATCTACCTGACTACGCAACGTAGGAATAAATATTTTCTTTTCAAATTCTCTGCGGTTGGCAAAATCAAAAATGGGTTGCGTTGCTTTTAGGTCGGTAGGGCCATAGGCAAAACGCATCGCAGGTTTACCGGGTGCATCTGCCATCATTTCGTAGGAATATTCCCGTATACCAAATCGTATGGACTGCACTTCACTTATGCCCGATGCGTCGGTTACAGTAACTGTGGCAGTATAAAGATTGGGCATTCCATATCCATTGGGCCACCAAAGCTTTGGTTGTTTCAATAGCAATGCCGGAAACTCTTCGGGAGTAATTTCTACCTGTAATGTTTGCCGGGGTTCAAGCGATACCTTCTTCGTTATTTTTATATTCTCAAATGCAAAATCAATGGTAGCTATTTCCTTTTTATCAGAATGATTGACCAAATCGGTTTTTAGTATAATACTAGCTGAAGAGGTATCCGGCAAAGGTAAATCTGAGATAATCTGCGGATCTGAGGCTGTTACGGTTCCTGTAAAACAAAGTTTTACATCTTGCCAAATGCCCATATTGCGGTCGCGGATTCCGGGTACCCAATCCCAGCCTTCCGAAGAAATAAAAGTAGGCCCATCCATGGCCAATTGACCACCATTAGGGCCCATACCAGACCGGGCAGACTGCTCATGCGGAATACCGGGGTTATTTGGTGGCAAAATCTGAACAAGAAGTACATTCCTCCCCTTTGATTTTAGTAAATCTTCTACAGAAAATTTTCCCCTTTCAAATGCGCCATTAATTTCTCCCAACTTGTTTCCATTTAACCATATTCTTGCCTTATAGTTAATGCCTTCAAAACATAACCAGGCCAGCTTACCATTTTCGGCTTCCGGACTTTCAAAAGAAGTACGGTACCACCAATCTTTTCGGCAAATAGAATCGGGAATGGCCAGGTTGTTTAAGCCAAAATAGGGATCGGGATACACTCCTGATGCTACTAAAGAGGTAAGCACAGTTCCGGGTACAATGGCATCATACCATTTTTTACTGTCATATGCTTCATCAAATACTGAACCATTTTCCAGCAGATAGCTCATTTCATCCGTAAGCTCCCATCCACTGTTAATTTTATAGGTGCAATTGCCCATTGGTACTACTTTACCAGGCTGATGGTTACGAGGCTTTAATTCTGTTTTTTGCAAAGGAGCTTTGCCTTTGGGAAGTGTATTTTCAGCCTGTGGACGGGTCAAACCAAAATTCATCCGGTATTGGCCATGCACGACAGGACTGCAAATCAGACAAATTATTGTCACTACCATCATGATGGTAATGCAGCTTTGATTTTTTTCATATTGATTCATAATACATCGGATTCATTTTGAAGATTTTTTAAAATGATATTTGGCATGAGACCAGTTATCTGTTCTGAAAGGAAAAGCGGGCAAGCCTTCTTTATTTTGAAAGTTGGTTACTGCATCGTTGGTAAATGCATACCTGATTTCTATAGGAAGCAAAACCTCAGGTGCGCTTAATTTAACAATGCGACCTTTTACACTCACTGTTGCCTCATAAAACTCCTTGTTTTTGCCGGAAATAAAAAAATGTGCAGGTGCTTTGCCGTCAGAAGTTTGAATTCCTCTTGGGGCACTTGATTTCTTATAGGTAATAATGGCCTCAGTTCCTTTGAATCTTATAGATTGTACCCTTGGCCCACTGTGTACTACTTTTAGTTCATAGGTTTCTGCAAGGGCAAGAACTGCAAGGCGTTCACCTACAGGTTTTTTATTTCGGGGATGTATATTATCAGGTTCGCCGATATCCATGGTGCATACCATCCCTGTTTTTGGCAATAGGAGTGTACGCTCCTGTGCTTCCCTGAATAAAGAATAATCATTTGCCGATGGGTCCTGCTTTTTCCAGTCATAAGCTGGCATCTGCACGTAATAAAATGGAAGTTCGGACTTATTGAAATGTTGTTTCCACGAAGAAATAAGCGTTTTTTGTAGTATCGGATAAAGAGTAGTATCCTTAGCATTCGATTCTCCCTGATACCAAAGCACGCCTTTGAATTTTAATAATTTCAATGGATTGATCATAGCCTGAAAAAGAAGGGATGGCTTATACTCCGGATTTTTATCCTGAGGGTCATAGATATAAGATGAAAGGTACTTTTGGTTGAGCAATGTATCCTCCTGCAGGCTTTCACGAGAAATAAATGCCTGACAGGCTGCTCCTCCATGGGCTGCCACTACAATACCTATTGGAACCTGTAACCGCTGCTGTAGGAGTCGGGCAAAATAATATGCCACTCCACTTGTATTGGCCGCTACGTCAGGAGATATAGATTCCCAGGTGCCGTTGAAATTTTGTCGTAAGTAGGGTAGCCCCTGACGTTTTATGGTTAATACCCGCAAATTAGGGTAGGAGGCTGCTGCAATTTCAACCTCTCTGTTCAATACTCCTTCATGCCATGGCGGCCGGGCATCCATAGTCATTTCCATATTCGACTGACCGCTACATAACCACACTTCGCCAATCTGAACGCTGTCAAGCAGTAATTTTCTGCTATTGTTTTCCACTACCACTTTATAGTTGGTGAAATCACCACGTCTTACTGTTGGAGTTTTCAGGGTGGTTGTCCATCGGTTGCCGGTGTCGGCTACTGTTGTAGCTGTAACACCCCAGCCCGATGTAATTACTACCCGGGTTCCTGACTCTGCACTTCCTGCAAATTCGACTTCAGCTCCTTGCTGTAGCACCATTTGTGATTGATAAAGAGGATGCATTGACAACAAGGGACCATACCTTCCTGTATCTGTTACCTGGGCATGAACCAATTGGAAAAGTACCAGGCTCGTAAAGAGTAATATCAGAAACACTTTTTTCATCAATACAATCCTTTATTGCCATAATCAATCCTTGGTTCCGTTATTGGCTTCAAAGGAATTTGCATTCCATCGGTTTCCTTTAACCAAGACCACAATTCTGTTCTCAAGCGGGCAATTTCTGGCTGGTAGGCGGGGTGCCGGTATAGGTTACGTTTTTCTTCCGGATCCCGGCTCAGGTCATAAAACTCAGACAAATCCCATATGCCGGGGTAAAAAATAAATTTGTATTGCCCTTCCCGCACTCCCAGAGTGGTAGGCGTTTGAGGGTATGAAAACTCCCAAAAATATTCATAGAATGCCTTATTACGCCATGGGACCTGCTTACCCTGTAGCAGTGGCCAAAACGATTGTCCCTGCATTGCTTCAGGAATAGGAATACCAGCTACTTCCAGTATTGTAGGAGCAATATCTGTATTCTGTATCACCTTATCCAGAGGATGCCCCTGTAGCGCGGTTCCCGGAGCGTAAACAAGCATTGGTACTTTCTGGCTTTCCTCATACATATTGCGCTTGTCTATCAGTCCATGTTCACCCATCAGGAAACCGTTGTCTCCCATATAAATGACCAGCGTGTTCTCTTCAATGCCCAACTCTTTTAGGGTGGTTCTTATAGTAGAAACACTTTCATCTACTGCCATCAGCGTTTCACAATAGCGGTAATAGAAATCATCAAAATCAATCTTGCCGTCATACATAAAATCCACACCATGCCAGCTATTGCGTTGCTTCCAAACCCAATCCGGTATGTCAGCAACATTATAGTTGGTATCGCCTTTGGCTAATTCGGCGGTGGGGCTTTTCTTAAGGTCACCACGCAATTTACTGTTGGGCATAGCAGTAATATTTATGGTTGACGCATAATCGATTGGCTGACTATGATACTTTTTTATATGTCTTGGGGCAGGCCTGAATTCATCGTGTACACCCTTATGCGAAACGTACATGAAAAAGGGTTTGTCATCAGGCTGTTTACGCATCCAATCAACAGCGTGTTCTGTAAGCAGATCTGTTATATAGGTACTGTCTTCATACTGCACATGACTGCCATTTATATTCATTAAAGGATTGAAATATACACCCTGACCTTTAAAGCTTTCCCAATGATCAAATCCCTTCTGCGGATCGTCACCAGTATTTCCCATATGCCATTTGCCGAAGAATCCGGTTCGATATCCTGCTTGCTGCAGGTATTCTGGAAAGAATCGTAAATCAGATGGAAGTGGCGAAAAGTTATCTATTACTTTATGAGTATGTGCATACTGACCTGTAAGAATGGTAGCTCGGGAAGGTGAACAAAGGGAAGTTGTAACAGTTGCATTTTGAACCCACACACCTTCTTTCGCCATTTTATCTAAGGCAGGTGTTTGCAGCCAGGGTACTTTCCCTGTAAATCCCATAAAATCATACCGGTGGTCGTCAGTAAGAATAAAAATAACGTTCATTGGTTTTTGAGACTGCTTCTTTTCTACCCCTCTGCAGCCACACTGAAACAGCGCAACAATCGTAAACAACCGTAATATATGCTTTACGTTATCTTGTAAGCATGTATGATTTTTTTTCATTTCCTTTGTCAATTTAAATTACAAATTTCCTGGCTATATTCCGGTTGCTAATCACATAAGTATATTTTTCATATAAAGCGACCTCTAAAAATTCCTGATTTTGTTTTCCTCTAATTTTCCAACTTTCTCATTTACAATCATTACACTAGTCATTTAGAAAATATGAAAGTTTTGTCTTAGGGTTTTTTAGAAATACCCATCACTCATGTTTGCATATTTTTCGTACTCTTTTTTTATTTTCCGATGTTGTGTTGGAAAGGATGGGATGCATCTTTGTTACTTTAATTCCATTTACGGTTTTTATTTCCTATTCGCTCGTTTTTTTATCTATGGTTAAATGGAAACTGGTGCGGTAATCGTTCGGCGATGCGTTATACTTTTTCTTAAATTCCCTGTAAAAGTGAGACTGGTTGTTAAACCCTGTCTGGTAAAATATTTCCAGTACTGTGAGATCAGAAGACTGAAGTAGTTGTGCGGCCTGTTCCAATCTGATACTTTTTATCATTTCGCCGGGAGTCATGCCACTTAGGGCTTTTAGCCTTCTGTAAAAATGAGCTTTGCTCATGCCAAGCTTCTTTTCAACGAACGCTGCATCCAGATCTTCCTTGTCAAGGTTTTCGGTAATCAGTTCAATGGTTCTCTTCAAAAACTGTTTATCCTCTTCCTTCATTCCGCTGGTGGGAATTTTATCGGCTACACCATCGTGTCGGAACATTTCGTGTAATCTATGCTGGTATTCTAGTAGTTTTCGAATTCGTATCAAAAGATGCTCGCTACGGAATGGCTTTGGAATATAAGCATCTGCTCCGGCTTCATATCCCTCCATTTTTTGTTCTTCGGTACTGCGGGCTGATAATATGATAAATGGAATATGACAGGTAGCAGGCGTATTTTTCACAATATTGCAAACTTCGAGACCATTCATATCGGGCATCATGATATCGCTGATGATCAAGTCTGGAACTACCCTTGTCATTAATTCTACTGCCTCGCGGCCTGTTGCGGCTTCATAAATAATGAATTTATCTTTTAGCAAGTCGTTAAGCAAATACCTAAGTGCAGGCTCGTCTTCAATAACAAGTATGCTTTTCCGCTGATCATTGTCCAAACTTTCCATCAGGGCCTTTTTATTGTTCTCTACCATCATTGGGCGTGCCAAAGCATTTTGGTTGAGGGCCATTGCCTCAATCAGGTACGAAGGTTGTTCTGGTTTTTCCAGTATTTCATCACGATCAGAAATTGGCGGTTCGTAGGATAGGGGCATGGCCACTTTAAAATATATCCAGCCGTTTTTAACTGTCACAGTTATTTCTCCCTTCAACATGTTTACTAGTTCACGTGTAAAGGCAAGACCAATTCCCGAACTGATTTTCTGTTGAACATTATCTTTTGCAATAAAAAATTTGCTGAAAAGACGTCGTGTATCTTCTGTGGTAAGGGTGCATCCCGAGTTGGCCACTACCATTTCCCACCGGTCTTTTGCAGCAATGCAGTTCAGGGTACAGATAATTTGCTCATTGGGTGGGGCATGCTTAAAAGCATTAGATATCAGGTTGAAAAAAATCTTTTCAATTTTATCTTTATCTATCCAAACTTCAAGAGCTTCTTCTGCATCCCACTGAAAGTCAATAGATTTTTGCTCACCAATTGGGGCAAAAAGCCCTGCTATGTTGGTAAACAAATTGGAAATATTAAGGAAGGTATAACTATTCTTGAGGCTGCCGGATTCCGCTTTACGAAACTCCAGTAACTGATGTACAAGATAGCTGAGCCTTGATGCCTGTTGGTTTACAATCCGTAAAAAATTCTGGTTTGGTAGAGGTGCCTTGGGTGCTGAATTATGAGAAAAAAAACGCTCTAATGAGCCACTAATTAGTGCAAGAGGTGTTTGCAACTCATGAGCGATATTTGTAAAAAAATTAAGCTGTTCAGCATGTACTTCTTCATCTTTTTTTCTTAGCATAAGCTCAAGGTCAAGCCGCTGCTTCATAAGCATTTTATTTCTCCTATACCTGTAAAAAGCAAAGGCTCCAGCACCTAGCAGGAGTGCATATACAATAAATGCTGGTATTGTAAGCCAAAAATACTGATCTACTTCCACCTGCATAGCATTTATGGGCTTACTCCATTGGCCGCTTCCATTGCTCCACTTAACTAAAAGGTCATAATTTCCCGGATCTATGCCGGTATAGGCAATCCGACCATCATTACCAGTATAACTCCAGGCTTTGTCGTGTCCTTTCAGCATATAAGCATATTGCACCTTTTCCTGATTGGAAAAAGTGATCGCTTTCACCTTCAATTCAAAAAAGTTCTCTTGAGGTTTTAGTGTATATGATAAAGCTTTATTGATGCCCAATCTGTGTAATACATTCAGGCTATGACGGTTCTGAAATAACCCAGCCATTTGAATGTCAGTGAGCAAAAGATTTGGCTGTTCATTGCTAAGGGCAATACGGGAAGGATGAAAATAATTAAAACCATAAATGCCTCCAAAAAACAAGAACCCTGAATCATTTTTCCATACCGCGTTATCACTGAATTCATTGCTTTGCAATCCATCAGTTTCTTTATAATTAAACACTTGCTTTGTCTTCACATCAATACGAGCCAGCCCTTTGTTTGTACTTAGCCATAGATCTCCCTTTTCATCTGAAGTGATAGCGTGAACCGTATTATTAGGTAATCCTTCAGCAAGGCTCATTTTTTCAAATACAGGGTTTTGATTGGTGATATCCTGTTCTTTAATGCCGTTCAATCCAAAACTCGTACCAATCCACATCCAGTTTTTTTCGTCCAGATAAAGCGATAGAATATCATTGTTTGAAATCGCACCCTCGTAACTGAAAGCTTTGTGGGTAGTGAATCTGCCAGTTTTTTTATTGAAGATGCTCAGCCCACCATACCGGCAACCCACCCACACCCTGTCACCCTGACCAAGAGCCAAAGAATAAATAACATCATTTGCAGGCCCTATGTTGTCAGCAAAGCGATAGTTATCTAAAGATGAAAGGGTTAGTTTGCCATTTGCGGAACGTTCAATCTTTACTCTGAACAACCCGAAAGATTCTGTACCCAACCAAACCGCTCCATCTGTATCTTTTATAATACTGTGTACAGAACGGAAAAAAGGTTTTGTTGCTGTTCCATTAATTTCATCCCAACGCGTAAATCGTTTGGTCCGCTTATCATACAGGGTTACTCCAGCCGCATCAGAACCTATATAAATAAGGTCGTCTTGCCCCTCAATTATAGAATAAACGCAATTATCCATCAGATCAGATGCCGATTTGAAATTACGAAAATATCGGGAACTACTATTAGGCTTTCCCATTTGGCTTATGGCAACAATACCATCCCCTTTTGTTCCTACCCAAAGTTCATCATCCACCTGGCAAAAAGCCCTTACAGGTATATTCATAGAACGACCATCTGGAAGATGTTTCACCATACCAAATGTATTGTCATTCTCATTAATTTTTATCAGCCCATTGCCATCTGTACCTACCCACAGGACATCATTATTATAGGATTTCACCATGGTAACCCTTACATTTTCCATTCGGGCATACTCCATTCCGGGATTAGGTAAAGGATTGAAATTTTTATCGTATTTGGAAATGCCGGTAGATGACCAACCTAAAATATAATGCTCTCTGAAATATGTGATGGTACGTAGGGCTTTTGGTAGCTGAGCGACCTGAGTAAATACTACCTGATTATTACTTTTGAAAAGTTTATGGTCAGATGTGGTGTAAAACAATTCACCATTAGCTGAAAATATATCAGTTATTTCATTCAATTCATTGTACCTGAATTCCCGAAATAGAAGTCCATCTTTCTGACGAAATACATCGAGGTTGCCGCTGTCATTTAACAACCACAATCGGTTGCCTTCATCAAAAAAGAATTTGCTGATTCCTGAATTTAAAGGTGCATCGGACGAACAGGGTACAAATTGTTTTTTAGCTTCATCATATATATAAAGTATTTTATGGCCTCTTGACGTGGCAAATACTTGTCCCTGTTTATCAATCGCTAAAAGGTATCCACGACCTATTGCCTGTTTTGTGGGACTTTTGTTATAGAAAAAATGATTGAACTCACCGGTCTTTTTATCAATTTTAGAGATCCCTTCAATGGTTGCAATCCATATCGAACCTTTTTTGTCCTCAGCAATATGGTAAATTATATTGCTGGCCATATTCATATTCTGAAGACCATTTTCGCTACCATAGTTAAATACGTTAAAGTTGGCTCCATCGTACACATTCAGGCCATCCCATGTACCCACCCATAATAAACGGTCGCTGTCCTGAAACAATGCAACTACGCAACTGTTAGATAGCCCGGCACTATTATCAAGCTGTTGAGAATAGCTAATTGGTTGTGCCTGAATAGACCATTGCAATAGGAGGCAGATTGCCGTAAATATAGTTTCAATCCTTTTCATAGGCACCACCTTTTTAAGTTGTTTCTTTTTTCAAAAATACATGATACTTAAAAGGTTTTTTAATTTTGTGTGGTCCAATTGGATATCGGTACAACAGCAGCTCCAACTGCCTGAAGACTTTTAGCAAAATCCACTCTAATGGTAACCGCTTGATTTGGGGTGGTATTATTCAGTTTTATTTGAAGTTTACCATACCATTTGTTAATTGAATTTTTTCCATTCATGATCGTATTAAAAATGGGAGCTGTTTCTGTAAGATAATTAATAGCTGATTCACTGCGAGGTACAACTGTAAATACAGCATCCGACGGAGCCTGAATGGTTGCATGAAATTGTTTCCCATTTTTGGTCATGGTGGCTCTTTTTCCATCGGTGCTTATGGAAATGCCATCTGTGGCGGCACTATGCATAATCCAATAGGCAGGGCCATTTCCTTTAGCAACAAACTCATCCTGAATAGTAATCAGGCCGGTTGTTCTTCTAAGCTTTATACCCCGCTTATAGTTTGATACATCCCTGGAATAGCAATCACTAAGATCAAGTACATAAAATCCCCCTGAAGCATCATTTGCCTGTGAAGTAAAACTGGAAACACCGGTGGGCTTTTGCTCCGGTCTTGCATCAGGATTAAAAACCAAAGCACTTTTGCCTTCGGTTCTTACCCGATAGTAATAAAACCGTCCCCGAGAGGTTGCAGAATTGGTGGCAGTTGAAGTATATAAAGGATTAGTTGTACTAAAGAAATCTGATGGATAAGGATTTTCAACACCAAGGTTTCCAATTGCAAAATTTTCACCATTTGCCTGTATTAAAAAGGATCCGGCATCAAGGTGCCCGTGGCTTGCATCATTTTTACCTCCATGAATGCCAAGATACAGCCTGTTTTCATCCGGTGTGTTTTCCTGAAGGTATGCATACTCTATTCCCCGGATATATCCGTGGTCTGAAAGTGCCTGTGGTGC
>JBGSNV010000418.1:0-2431 GCA_041739485.1 Chitinophagaceae bacterium | reverse complement strand
CATCAGTTGTTGTGTTTTTTCCTTGTCTGCAAGCGGGAAATAAATATGTGTTTTACCGGAATCGTCTCTTCCCACAAGCCCTTTTTCATTCATAATCTGCATAAGTTTCAGCGTCGTAGTATATCCTGCATCTTTAAAACTACTGAGTTTTTCATGCACTTTGCGCACCGTGGCCTGCTGTTCGTCCCACAAAACCCGCAATATTTCAAGTTCACTTTCAGTAGGCTTTACAGCCGGAGTATTTGCATGCATAAAAACAAATTTAGGCTAATATACGATTTCATTCGTAAATGAATGGATGAAAGGTTTTTTGAAGTGATTTTTGGTAATTCTTTAAGAAATTGAAAGTTTGCAGGGTGGGGCGGAGGTTCATAACTCATATTTTCCTATTTTTAAGAAATCGATTTACTTATCACCTTGAAAATCATTTTGCTATGAGTTTTGATAAAGCCATTGAGCGCATGCTTGTGGAACCCGGAAAGAAAATAAAGCTGAAGGATTACACAACCGACTTTAAGAAAAAGAATAAAGGAATTACGAAAGAAGAAGCGGAGCGGTTGATGGAATCGGGATTAGACCATATGCGGAGTATGCAGGATATGTTGTATGCCGAAAAGAAGCATAGTGTATTGTTAGTGATTCAGGCCATGGATGCTGCGGGTAAGGATAGTGCAGTTAACCACGTTATGAGCGGATTGAATCCCGTAAATGTAAAAGTGACCGGTTTTAAAGCGCCTACGCATCTTGAACTTGCGCACGATTTTTTATGGAGGCATCAATTGGTATTGCCGGCAAAGGGGGATATCGGCATTTTTGTACGCAGCCATTATGAAAATGTATTGGTAACAAGGGTACATCCTGAATATTTACTTGCTGAAAATTTGCCCGGTATAGAGAAGGTAGAGGATATGAAAAAATCGTTGTTCCGAACGAGGTTCCGGCAAATCAACGACTGGGAGCGACATTTAACTGAAAACGGCACTACCATTATCAAGGTATTTTTGTATCAAAGTAAAGACGAGCAGAAAAAGCAATTTATGGAGCGGATTGAGGACCCTTCCAAAAACTGGAAGTTCAATGTAGGGGATCTCAAGGACCGGGCTGTATGGGATGATTTTATGGAAGCCTACGAAGATATGTTTAACCATACAAGTACCGAATGGGCGCCCTGGTACATTTTGCCTGCCGATGATCGCTGGTATGCAAGGCTTGCGCTTGGTGCAATTGTATACCGCGAGTTTCGGAAGCTCGATCTGGGATATCCCGAAGTATCAGATGCAGAGCGGGAGCAGTTGCAGGAGGCAAAAAAAATACTGCTGGCAGAGGAGTGATTTGAGGATGTCTGATTTTGGTTTTTTGCTGTTGGCCTTTGGCCTTTAGCCTTTGGTTTCGATAGCTATCGGAATTGGAATTTTTCTTATTGGTATTTCCTTATTTTGGAATTTCCTGTAAAGCTATTTATTCTTTGTAGCGAGGTAGTTGTAATCATCAAGCAGTTTTTCCAGAAAATCAAGGACTTCGAGCCGGCTTTCGATCTTAAGTACTTCTTTTACCTTCCCCGCAATCCGGTGAGCAGTTTCAAACCGTCCGGTCATCTTGGTTTGGGTGAGCACCGATTTGATAGCGTTGATGTCGCGGTCGCTGAGCCGCATGACCTCCGGAAAATAAACCCGGTAATTTTCTGTCCGTATGTTTTGGAAAATGGTATCATCGATGGAAAATTGTCTGCGTACATCCACCATCGTTGTACCGGCAGCAAGGTCGCCCAAACGCTGATGTCTTGCTGTGACCGAAATAACCACAATCACGGGTAATCCAAATACTGCCACCACCATCAATTGCCCGATCAGACTCCAGGTACTCATGGCGACGATCCCAAATACAAGCGGCCATTCCCAAACCCTGAAAATCCAGCGCATCAGGTATTGTCCAAGTTGCGGTTCGCCGCCTTCAAGACTCAGTACCCGGATTCCCGTAAGTTTTTTTCCTAAGCTCTGACCCTGATAAACAAGTTCCATTACCAAATGATAAAACAAAATAGGCATGCTTACCAGTAAGATATCCAGTCCGTAAGGATACTGACTTCCGGAATATAAAACACCGGTAACAAACATCCGCATGCACCAGGCAAAAAGAACCATCAGCAGGATGTCGATCAACCAGGCGGCAAGCCTCCGGTAAATCGGCGCAACTTCAAAATCAAGATCAATATTAAAAGGGGTAGATACCTGAACTACATTCACCACGGCAAATTAAACAAGACCAAGCAAAAACCGGTATTCTATGGTTTTTTTTTCTCAGAAAATAAATACTCCCCAAGATTGCCTTAATTTGAGCATCGAATAGTAAGAGATTCATGCGGGAAGCCCTTTTTATTAAGAAAAATGAAGCCAAATGGCAGGAGTATCAAAACAATCCTGTAGAAGATGCT
>JBGSNV010000417.1:0-15672 GCA_041739485.1 Chitinophagaceae bacterium | reverse complement strand
GATCAACGATTTTATTCACTTCTATCAATTGATTGATGTACTGATCATTGATGATGTTCAGTTTTTTGCAAGGGCCGAACGTTCACAGGATGCCTTCTTTGCTATCTTCAATCACCTACACCAAAGCGGTAAGCAACTTGTGCTTACTTCCGACAAAGCCCCGAAAGACCTTGATGGCCTTCAGGAACGATTGTTGAGCCGGTTCCGGTGGGGATTAAGTGCCGACCTCCAAATGCCCGATTATGAAGTCCGCATCGAAATTCTGGAAAGAAAAATGAAAAATGATGGCTTGGATATGCCTAAAGAAGTAGTAAAATATCTGGCCTATAATATCAATACCAATATACGGGAACTGGAAGGTGCCCTTATTTCCCTGCTTGCTCAATCATCACTTAACAAAAGAGATATTGATCTGGAACTCGCTAAAAAAGTATTGCGCAACCATATTAAAACAAGCAGTAAAGAAATCACGATTGACAATATCCAGAAAATGGTATGCGAATACTATGATGTGCCTTACGAAAAGCTACAACAAAAAACCCGGAAACGGGAGATCGTTCAGGCAAGACAAATTACAATGTATCTCGCCAAGGCCTTCACCAAGAATTCTCTGAAGACCATTGGAGAACATTTTGGCGGTCGCGATCATACTACTGTTATTCATAGCTGTCAGACTGTAAAAGACCTGATGGATACTGATAGTGTTTTTAAGGAAAATGTGGTGGAACTCACTCAAAAGGTTCAACTCGCTTCGCTTTAGCCCTATTTACATTTTTATAGAAAGGACCTCCGGTATCGGGGGTCTTTTTTTTGCAACGATAATTAGGGTTAAATAAGGTTAATGGCATTAAACATCAGATAAAGCACCCGGTCTATGTATAGTCATTCAATTTTAATAAACACGATAAATCGTACAACTATGAAAAACACACTCATTCTTTTTGCCGTCACTTTCTGCTCCCTTTCCGCAATGGCACAACGCCCGGAGCGTGGAGAAGGTCGCAGACCCGAGGGAAAGCATCCACAAGGAAAAGAAATGCACCGCGGAGGCCCTGAAAACAGGCAGCATATGATGAAGGCTATCAACCTTACCGAAGATCAAAAGGCACAAATGAAAACGTTGAAAGAGGATTTCAAGACAAAAATAAAAGCATTGGAAAGCAATGAAAACATTACGGTAAAGGCACAACGCGATCAACGTTTTGCACTTGCTCAACAAAACCATACGGCAATGCAAAAGATCCTTACAACTGAACAAAAACAGCAAATGGAGGACATGAAAACCCAAATGATGGAAAAAATGGAAGCCCAAAGATTAGCCGGACTGACTCAAAAATTAAAACTCACTCAGCCTCAACAGGAAAAAATAAACGCGATGCATCAAAAAAATCAGGATGCCATGCAAAAGATTCGTAAAAACGAAAGCCTCGACAGAACTGCAAAAAAGACAGCTGCTAAAAAACTGAAAGACTCCTTAGATAAGGATATGGAAAAAATCCTCACAAAGGAACAATTAACAGAATGGAAGGCAATGTCTAAAAAAGGTCCCCGTAATGAAGGCCACCGCCGCAGAATGCACCAACCAGAGGTCGTATAATCGACCCTGAATCACTCACACATACTCATAATCCCACTGAAAACAGATACTTGCATCCCGGTCCGAAAGGCCGGGATGCTGTATTATTGGCCAATATGCAGCATCTTTGTTGTAATTAACAGATAACACAAACATGGGGCAATTTGATAAATTTAAGAAAAAGACAGACACCGGTGCTAAACTAAAGGAGACACTGAAGCAGGAAAAAAGACTTGCTAAAAAAGAGACCGCCGAATACTTTAAAACAAAAAGACAGGAAAAGAAACCCGGGCATATCCCAATCAGACAAGAAGCAGGCACAACAACCGGTAAACCCGCTCTTGAAAAGCCCACTGCAAAGACAGGTCCGGGACAGGTAGCCTCCCTGCCGGCCAAAACATCGCAGGGGGTAGTGATGCCACTAAATAAATACATTGCCCATAGCGGATTATGCAGCCGTCGCGATGCAGCCATCTTGGTAAAAGAGGGACTTGTTAAGGTAAACGGGAAAGAAAACAAAGAACCCGGTTATAAGGTAATGCCCGACGATGAAGTAAAAGTGAATGGCAAAAAAATCACCCTGCAACAGCAACTTGTATATATTCTTTTGAACAAACCCAAGGATTTTATAACGACTGCCGAAGACGATAAGGGTAGAAAAACAGTGCTTGATATTGTAAAAAATGCCACCACAGAACGGATTTTTCCGGTTGGAAGACTTGACCGCAATACCACCGGGGTTCTTTTGCTGACCAACGATGGAGAATTGACACAACACCTCACCCACCCTAGCTTTGAGGTACGCAAAATATACGAAGTGACCCTCGATAAAGCTGTATTGAAAGCGGATCTCGAAAAGCTTCTTGAAGGCATTACCCTCGACGACGGATTTATTCGTGCCGATGCTGCCGGTTATGCCGACAATAAAGACAAATCTGTGGTTGGGGTAGAGATTCATAGTGGAAAAAACCGGGTCGTCCGCAGGATGTTTGAAAAGCTAGGCTACGATGTAAAATCACTTGACCGGGTTATGTTTGCCAACCTGACCAAGAAAAATGTGGATCGGGGCAAATGGCGCTTTTTAGCCGAAAAGGAAGTAAGACTACTTAAATTTTTCAATAAAAGCAAACGTAAACCAACCGAAGAAAAACAGGAATTGCAGGACGCCCCTTTTAGTGGCAAAAGCAGTACACCGCCCAAAACGGCAAAACCTGTTACCAGAAAAAGAATCCCGATAAAAAAATAAGTATGCGTATTCTGATCCTGTGGTTAAGTTTATTGGGAGGCCTTTGCAATGCCTGCGCCCAACCGGCACAGGTAGAACCTCCTTTTGAAGTGATTGGCTATTATGCCGGCGATGGCAACAACCTGGCTCAATACGATTTTTCGAAACTTACACAGGTTATCTATAGCTTTCTGCATCTCAAGGAGGATTCGCTGGCTTTCGACAATGAAAACAGCAAGGCCGCCTTGCGAAAACTGGTAGCATTGAAAGCAAACTATCCGCAACTCAAAGTACTGATATCATTGGGTGGCTGGACCGGATGCTATACCTGTTCCGATATTTTCTCTACGGGAAAAGGCCGGCAACATTTCGCAACATCCGTAGCACAAATACTGCAGGAAAACAAAGCAGATGGCATTGATCTTGATTGGGAATATCCAGCTATCCAAGGCCCGCCGGATCACCCTTACCGGGCGGAAGACCGCGAAAATTTTACTGACTTAATTGTGAAACTACGCAAGGCGATCGGCCCCGACGCTGACCTGAGTTTTGCTGCAGGTGGCTTTACCGAATTTCTGGAAAAATCGGTGGAGTGGAAGCTAATAATGCCGCTTGTAAACCGGGTAAATCTGATGACTTATGACCTGATTAATGGGTATAGTACTGAGACCGGTCACCACACAGCACTGATGAGTACTCCCCTGCAAAAAGAAAGTACTGACCATTGTGTACAATGGCTGCTGAATCATGGCGTTGACTCCCGTAAACTGATTATCGGAGCTGCTTTTTATGCCCGCATCTGGAAAGAGGTTTCCAATAAAAACTGGGGACTTTATCAGAAGGGTGTTTTCAAGCAGGGGTTGAATTTCAGGGACTTTGAGCAAATGGAACCCGATTCGGGTTGGGCCCATCAATGGGATTTAGTGGCAAAAGCACCTTACGCCTTTCATAAAACAAAAAATCTGTTTGCTACCTACGACAATGCGATGTCTTTGTACGAGAAAGTATTGTATGCCCGTAAATACAAACTCGGAGGCATCATGTTCTGGGAGTTGCAATGCGATATGCCCAAAGATGGCTTGTTGCAGGCGATAGATGATGCTGTACAAAAAACCGCTGAAACACCGGGATAAGATGGCTGTTCATACAAGGATAGCACCTACGCCAAGCGGTTTCCTCCATGCTGGCAATGCCTTTTCCTTTTTATACACCTCCACCCTTTTAAAGGGAAAGGAAGACACTTTACGGTTGCGGATTGACGACTTAGATGGGCCAAGAATGCGAAGAGACTACCTCAAAGATATATTTGAAACCCTCGAATGGCTTGGCATTCACCCACAGCTTGGCCCCCACAATCCGGAATATTTTAAAAGACACCATACGCAGGCATTGAGGCTACCGGTTTACCAAGAATATATTGAACAATTAAAAGAATCCGGCTATCTGTATGCCTGTAATTGTTCAAGAAAGCAGATCCAACAAATAAGTGCCAAAGGAGTTTATCCCGGAACCTGCCGTTTAAAAAAACTGCCACTCGATTTAACGGGGACCGCCCTTCGTTTAAGAATTCCTGATGAATTAGTATCGGTAACTTTTTCAGACGAGCATACCCGAAAAACAGTTACTATCGATCTTTCAGAAGCTATGGGAGATTTTATTATACAACGCAAAGACGGACTACCTTCCTATCAGTTAGCCTCTTTTTCGGATGATATATTTTATGGAATTAATACGGTGGTTCGGGGAGAAGACCTGTTAAACTCTACGGCCGCTCAATTGCTGCTTGCACAACTACTCGAACTCAGAACCTTTGAACAAATCCGATTCTATCATCATCCGTTATTGCTAAATAAGGGCCGCGAAAAACTTTCCAAATCAGCAGGTCACCTGTCGTTGAAACATCTGCGAAAAACAGGAATGTCTGCGCAACAGGTGACTGCCTTATTTGAAAACTGGCTGCAGGAAATATCCTGATAACCGGTTAGGATTGCATCACTGCAAAATGCTTGTGGAAATAAGGAATGGTTTCAATTCCCTTGTAATAATTTTCTACATTGTACTTTTCGTTAGGACTATGCAGGTTATCACTGTCGAGACCAAAACCAAGGAATACTACTTTTACTCCTAAAGTTTTTTCGAAGAGCGAAGTAATAGGAATACTGCCGCCACCTCTTACCGGAATTGGATCTTTACCAAACGTTTCAAGAATTGCCGCAGCCGCAGCCCGGTAAGGCACACTGTCCACAGGGGTCACGTAAGGTTCGCCACCATGATGCAGTCTGGCTTCAAGGGTTATATTGGCCGGAGCAATTTTTTTAAGGTGATCAATCAGGAGTTTTTCCATCTTGTGGCTATTCTGATCAGGAACTAACCGGCAACTGATTTTTGCAAAAGCCTTGGAAGGCAGTACCGTTTTTGCCCCTTCACCGGTATATCCACCCCACATACCATTCACTTCAAGGGTTGGCCTGATACCGGTTCTTTCGTTGGTGGAATAGCCTTTCTCTCCCCATGCTTCGCTGATACCAAGATCCTCGTTGAATTCTTTCTGATCAAAAGGCGCTTCAGCCATTTTGGCTCTTTCTTCTACACTAATTTCAACCACATCATCATAAAAACCGGGAATGGTAATATGATTGTTTTCATCATGCAGACTCGCAATCATTTTGCTCAGTATAGTCAGCGGATTGGCTACGGCACCCCCATAAACCCCGCTATGTAAATCGCGGTTTGGTCCGGTTACCTCTACCTCAATATAAGTAAGACCGCGCACCCCGACATCAAGGCTCGGATTTTCAAGGCTGATCATTGCTGTATCGCTGATAAGGATCACATCGCAGGTAAGCATATCCTTCTTCTCCTCCACAAATGTGGCAAGATTGGGACTTCCTACTTCTTCTTCGCCTTCAATGATAAATTTGATATTGGTTGGCAAGCTTCCGGCAGCATTCATCGATTCAAGGGCTTTTACATGCATGTAAAACTGACCCTTGTCATCACAAGCCCCTCTTGCAAAGATCTTACCGTCCTTAATGACCGGATCGAAAGGACCGCTATGCCACAATTCGAGGGGCTCGGCCGGCTGAACATCATAGTGACCATAAACCAAAACAGTTGGCTTGGAGGGATCGGTTATTTTTTCACCATACACAATAGGATGGCCTGCGGTTGGGTAAATGGTTACAGAATCCGCTCCTGCATCAAGCAGGCTTGTCTTCACGGCTTCTGCACAGACAATCATATCTGCTTTATGTTCACTTTTAGCGCTTACACTCGGTATTCGCAAAAGAGCAAGCAATTCTTCTAAAAACCGATCTTTATTTTGTTCGAGATATTCGGTAGTTGTCATGATTAAAATAGTTTAAGCAATCTGTAAAAATAGATCACAAATATCGGGTTTAAACCCCGATTAACCCGTTAAAAATCAAGGTTTCACCGCTTTGATTCAAGGGTATTTAAACAGGAGCCCTTTTTATGGGAGGATATAAATGGATTCTTACATTGTAAAGCCACCTTATGCAGGTAAGCGATAGCATACTACACAAAAAGAATTAGTCACAAAGCCATTAGGCTGTTTTTCGTATCATCATCATCAAGCCATCCCTATCCGTAAGCAATGCCTGTTCAATACCGGGCGTATTTCGCACTTTCTTAATAAAGGCATGAATCGCTTTGATATTTTTCTTCTTTCCAATCATCTACCTACAATTACCCAATTAGCAGCACTTCGTCCCCAATGCCAATTACTTTTGCCACAACCTTGGCATCGCATAAGGCAGACACTATTCTGTCTCATAATTCAGGTAAAATTTCATTGACAAATGTGCTAAGGCTACAAACAGTAATATTGTCGCGGGTCTTAAAAACTTCGTTTACGGCACCTATAATGAATCCCCTTTTTGCACCGGTATCTTCCATTGAGATATAGAAACCTTTACTTGCTTTGGGGTTGGTGCCAAGTTTAATTTCGATAGCAGCTACTATTTTACCATTTCGTTCCAGTAGCAAATCGCATTCAGTTCCATGTTGCGTTCGATAAAACCATGGCTGTATTTCTTTATCCATGCAATTAATGATTTGCTCAATCACAAAACCTTCCCATGAGGCACCTACCTGTACATGATTTATTAAGCCTTCAAAATCATTTAGCCCAAGGAGGTTATGCAACAGGCCGCTGTCTCTGATATATATTTTTGGCGATTTTACCAGCCGTTTGCTCATATTGCGAAACCAAGGTCTTAATACACGCAACATAAATGAACCCTCCAAAAATTCGATGTAACGCATAATGGTTGGTCGGCTTACATCAAGCGACCTGGCAAAGTTTTCGGCATTGAGCAGATTGCCCTGTGCTGTAGCCTGCATGCGCCAAAATCTATCCATCACAACAAGATCGGTATTCAGGCCAAGTAACCCCAAATCCCGCTGAATGTAGGTTTGGATAAAGTTCCGCCGCCAGGTGTTGCTTACACGGTCTGTTGTGGCTAAGTAAGACAATGGAAAACCACCTCTTAACCAAAGCTGCTGTTCATTTTCCACTTCGGTAAGGTTAAATGGGGAAAGTTCAAGGTAGCCAACCCGCCCTGCAAGCGTATCTGCACTATTACGAATAATATGTGGGGCAGCTGAACCCAGGATAATAAACCTACCAGGTCTGCGGTTGGCATCAATGATTCCGCGCAGGTCGGCAAATAATGATGGCATAAACTGAATTTCATCCAGGATAATACATCTTTCGCTGAATTGCGAAAGGAAGTATACCGGATCGTAAAGCTTATCACGGTCCGTTTGGGTTTCCAGGTCTAAGTAGAGGAAATTGTCATTGCCAGCCATTTGACGGGCAAGGGTAGTTTTGCCTACCTGCCTTGGGCCTATAATGCCAGTAGCCGGAAATATTTGGAGATATTCCTCAAATAAAGTGCTTATTTTTCTATTAATTTCCATTTTTACCGTGTAAAACGAAAATCAAATATACGATTTTCACGGTAAAATTATTATTTTGTCCTGAAATTTGTTGCTCCTATTAATTTTTTTGAAAAGAATTTTCTAATTGGAAATTGTATGCTGGCAAGCAGGTATCCCTATTTAGAATTTCCTTATTTGGAATTTTTTCTAATCATCATCAACCCATCCCTTACCGTAAGCAATACCTGTTCAATACCCGGAGTATTGCGTACTTTTTCGTTAAACGCATGAATCGCTTTGGCATTCTTCCCTTTGATTTCATCCTGCAGCACCTCGCCGTGAAAGAGTACATTATCGGCAAGGATGATACCTCCGGTTCGCAGGTTGGGCAGCACAAGATCAAGATAAGTTTCGTATCCTGTTTTGTCGGCATCCATAAATACAAGATCCCAGGTTTCGTCAAGTGTGGGAATGATTTGTTGGGCATCACCGGTGTATAGCCTTATTTTATTTGCAAACTCAGCATGATTGAACCGTACCTGCGCCGAAACAGCTTCCTCCTCGCGGTTTTCAAGGGTATACAACAATCCATCGGAGGCCAAACCCTCTGCAAGGCAAAGCGCACTAAAACCGGTAAAAGTTCCGATTTCAAGGATCCGACGTGGTTGCATTAAAAGACTGAACATCCTGAGAAATTGCCCCTGCACAGCTCCGCTTACCATATGCGACTTGGGGTGATGGGCCAATGTAAGGGTAAGCACTTCGGTTGCAAGGCTCGAAAGTTTACTGGTAAACTGCTCTGCGTAATCATCGGGAGAAACGGCCATATCCTGTCCTTTTCACAAAGGTAAGCAGTCCTGTTTTTTCACAGTACCCCTTAAAGGTAAAATCCTGCCATGCTTTAAAAATCCTTCCTATATTAGCACATGCTATTTCCGGACAAAATTGAAGACATACAAAACAATCAGCCATCCAAAAAGAAACCCATGTTCCCGGTTATTCCTGCTTTGCGGAGTTACCTGAAGGAGCATGGCCGGGAAGCAAAACTATCTATTACCTATAAAGATTTGCTCCATTTCACCTGGAGTACACCGGTTTTGGACCGGAATGGCAACAACACTTACTGGGAAAGTGTCAGCTACGATATGCGGGAATGGGAATATCTTCGGGAGAGCCTTGTAAGAACCTATGCTGCCCTAAAAACCGAGGGCGATCTTAGCTTTATCAATCATTTGGATGTATCCCGGATAGATTATTGTGCTTTTGGCAACTCACATCCATTCCGCATCCGTATCGTAAATAAATACAATGACAACTATGACCATTACTACATAAAAATTGCGGATGCTTCCCGAATTTACGGCCTTGAACTTGAACAAATTCTCTCTCCCAACCGTATCACCTTTCTTACACAGGGCGATACGCTTGTGGAAGAACATATCGCCGGAATTCCCGGAGATATATTTATTGAACAATACCTCAATGATCCGGCCACCAATAAAATTCGTTTTCTGAAAGAGTTTGTAAAATTCAACGAACGTTGTTTTGTAAAGCTATTGGGAGATATGCGGTCCTATAATTTTGTGGTAAGCATTACGCCCGATATTGAAGACTATCAATACCGCATCCGGGCAATTGATTTTGATCAGCATTGTTACGAGGGCAAGCTCAAACTGTATAAGCCACAATTTTTTAAAGAAAACTATCCGATCGTACAGATGTCTCTCGAAAAACTGAACGAAGACTCTATCCTTCAATATCAGGCTGAAGAACGCACAATGATGGCTTTTAGGGTAGCGGCTTCGAGATACCGGTTAAAAGACCTGCTCGACATCATGGGAAGTGATCAGATTTCTACAGAAAAAAAAATACAACAACTCCGAAACGAACTTGCAGAACACACCCAAAAAAATATCTACAGAAAATGTACCAATATGGGTCAGATTGTAAAAACCCATCTCAAAGGAATGCTCCGAAAAAGCCTGGTCATGATTCCAAGATTGAAAAGCAGATATGAAGATTAATTCAATTATATTTTAAGATACATGCAATTAAAAAGTATATACATATTTTTATGTTTGCTCATTACAGGAATAGGTTTTAGTCAACAAGGGTTGCCTGAACTTTTTCACTTAAAGGACTCTCTCGCCCAAGCGAAAATAGAAAAGCAATCTGACTTGGTTATTTCTAACCTGTCTCAATGGCGGCTATCCGTAGAAGACCACCCCGACTTTTACGATCCCGCATTGCAGGACAGCAGTTGGGCAACCGGAAATATCCCCTCTCTGGTTGACTCACTTAAAAAGCTGGAGAACTGGAAACCATTTATGATCGTAAGATTGCATTTTAAAGCAGACTCCCTTTTTTATGCTCTCAATTGGTGGTTGAAACTGGCAACTATCTCCCCAACAGAGATATATCTTGACGGGAATCTTATAATGAAAAACGGAAATCCAGCTATTTCAAAAGAAGAAGAAGTGATACCGGTTTTTTCGGCTGACAAGCCTTTTTATACCGTTATACCGAATCGCAGATATCATTCAGATCATGTATTGGCTATCCGTTGGTCAGGCCATCAAGCATTGCTATTAGAGCGTTTATTTCCGGGAATTTTCATAGAAAATGGCCCCCTGAATGTGTTTTCGCCAAACGATCCATTTCCTGCTTTTGAGGAAAACATGCATGAAATGTACCTGAGGGTTTATTTTGGGAGCGGACTACTGTTCCTTGTACTTTTTGTGCAGGGCTATTTGTTTTACCTCGGACGTTCGCGGGTAAATTTCGGAATTGGGCTGGTGGCATTCTTATTGCTCTTACATCTCTTCATCTCACATTCTTATTTTTTCGGACAATCCATATATTCAATGGCAATTGATGGTCTTCTTTTTTTACCATTGTTCATTTCCATTTTTTCCCTATTCCCATGGCTTGCAGCTAAAATGATGCACATCCATATTCCTTTTTCTGATAAGAAATTTACGTTGATTGTAATTACCCTCGTTTTGGTTGGCATAGTCATTTTGGGTTTGATAGGGACTTCAAATATGCTTACCTGGATTTTTATTCTTTTGTTCATTGCACTCGATTTTGCATGGCTTGTTTACATTATGAATAAAGCCAACAGCAAACGTGCTCCTTACCGTACCATTATTTCACTGGCTTATTTTCTTCCAATTGGTATTGTTTTATTGTCGTATGTTTTACAATTGGTTGGTTCTACTTTTGGATTTGATCTGATAACAAATCTTGAAAAATATAATTGGATTAATCCACTTATTATTACTGTTTACATCGCAGTTCCTGTACTGACAACTGTGTATATTGCACGGCAAAACTATGATCTCCTTCAAGACTTATCGAAGCAGGTAAGCGACCGTACTGCTGATTTACAAGACTCTTTGGCTGCATTAAAGACGACCCAATCCCAATTGGTGCATTCTGAAAAGATGGCAAGCCTTGGAGAACTCACTGCAGGTATAGCGCATGAAATTCAGAACCCGTTGAATTTTGTAAATAATTTTTCAGAGGTAAGCAAGGAATTGCTTACTGAAATGCAGGCTGAGTTGAAATTCGGGAATACGGAAGAAGTAAGAGTACTGGCAGAAGATGTCATACAGAATTTGGAAAAGATCAATCATCATGGCAAACGTGCTGATGCGATAGTAAAAAATATGCTACAGCATTCCCGCAAATCAGGAAACACCAAAAAAATAACAACGGATATCAATACCCTGGTAAAGGAATATGCGCAATTAGGTTATCAGGGTTTTAAATCTGACAATAAGCAAAAAGAAGTTAGGCAGGAATTACATTTGACAGAAAATCTGCCTATGGTGTCAGTTATTAGTGAGGAATTAGGCAGAGTGATCTTAAACCTGCTTGCAAACGCATACTATGTAGTGATGGAGAAGCAACAGAAAGCAAGTACAGAAATAACGGCTGATCTCCTGCCCTTTCATCCAAAGGTTTCCATAACTACTCAAAAACAAAAGGAAGGTATAAATATCATTATTGCCGACAATGGTTCGGGAATTCCGGAAGAAGTAAGTTCCAAAATTTTTCAACCATTTTTTACTACAAAACCTACTGGCAAAGGTACCGGGCTCGGGCTTTCTATCGCTTTCAATATTGTGACCAAGGCGCATGGCGGAAAACTGCAGTTTACCTCCAACCCGGGGGAAGGAACTCAATTTTGTATTGTATTGCCGGTGGAGGGGGAAAATTAGCCCCACCCCCTTCCCCTCCCCGCAAGGAGAGGTTTACCTGACAAAAGGCAGGGGTGCCCCTCCATAAAGGGTTAATGAATTGAATACCCTAAGTGGAAAATTTGTGATTTGTGATTAAAAAAATACCGAAAATTTATATATGAAAAATTTTATATGCGCTATTATCCCTCTACTGTTCTTTACTTTTCCTTACGGACTGAAAGCACAGTATTCACAAGGTACATCGTTAGTTAAGGTCAATGCGGAGCGGATTGAAAAACGGATCATGGAACTTGCTGCTTTTGGAAAGGATGAGCAGGGAAGAGGATACCGGGTCGCTTTTACGAAGGGGGATATTGAAGGCAGAGATTGGTTTATGAAATTGATGCAAAATGCCCGATTGGAAGTTCGGATTGACGCAGCAGGTAACATCATTGGAAAACGTGCCGGCAAAAATCCGGCACTTGCACCCATCGCGTTGGGGTCACATCTGGATATGGTACCAGATGGCGGCAATTACGACGGTTGTGTAGGCAGCATCGCTGCTTTGGAAGTGATAGAAATACTGAATGAAAATAACCTGCAAACCGAGCATCCACTCGAAGTACTGATCTTTTCGAATGAAGAGGGCGGAACAATTGGCAGTATGTCGATGGCCGGGCATATGACTGCAGACGGATTGAACCAGAAAAGCCAGAGCGGCTTGACGATGAAGGAAGGCATTCAAGCGATTGGAGGAAACCCCGAAGCCATTCAAAGCAGCATGCGTAAAAAAGGCGATCTTTCTGCTTTTCTGGAACTACATATTGAGCAGGGAGGCATTCTGGAAAGCAAAAAATTACAGATCGGAATCGTGGAAGGCATTGTAGGCATTCAGCATTGGGACATAACGGTGAGCGGCTTTGCCAACCATGCAGGTACTACCCCTATGGCTATGCGCAAAGATGCGCTGCTTGCTGCAAGCAAACTTGTAGTGGCAGTAAATGAGGTGATCAACAGTTATCCGGGCAAACAAGTCGGTACCATTGGTAAAATCAACGCACAACCCGGAGCCTTCAATGTCATTCCTGGCAAAGTAATAGCAGGGCTTGAGATCCGCGATCTTGACGGTTCAAAAATTGACCTTCTTTTTAAAGATATTGAAAAACGCGCCGCAGTTATTGAAAAAGAAACGGGAACTACTATCCGTTTTGAAAAGCAACCCAATATGGTAAAGCCCGCCCTTACCAATAAGCAGGTACAACTGGAAATAGAGGCTTCCGCAAAAGCCCTTGGGCTCACCTATCAATTCATGCAAAGCGGTGCCGGCCATGATGCACAGGAACTCGCGACGATCACCCCGGTTGGGATGATTTTTGTACCGAGTATGGCAGGCATCAGCCATTCCCCCAAAGAATTTACGACAAAAGAAGATATGGCGAACGGTGCGAATATGTTACTCAATACCTTATTGCGGATAGATAAAAATCTGAAGTAATAAACTGAATAACAAAATGCCTGTTTAAAAATAGGCTCTTGGTTTTATAACTAAATGTCTCCTGGATATTGAAGATGTCTGCTATAGAAAAAATTAAATGGCACTTGTGTTTACCCCGCTGAAAAGGAGTTCATTTTTTCCTAAGAAATCGCTTTCTTTTTAAGACTTCCAAACTGTAGAAGCTTAGTTATGGTCAGGAATCTTTAGTTTTAAGGCTCTTATAAAATCAGAACAAACACTATATGATGCGTGCAAAACTAACCATGATTGGTTTTTTGATGGGTATTCTGTGGCAGGTACAGGCACAGGCCGACTATTTCTATCCTCAGACCGGACCCTTTAATCCGAATATACCCACCCCCGAACAATTTTTGGGATATCCGATTGGCAGCCATCATACCCGGCACGATCAGATTGTACAATATCTTCAGAAATTGGCGACACTCAGCGATCGGGTCGCCTGTCAGATCATCGGAGAGACCTTTGAACACCGCCCGCAAATAGCAGCCATATTTACGGCAGGATCTAATCATCAGCAATTGGAATCCATCCGCAAAAAGCATCTTGAAGGACAGGTCACCGGAAATACAAACGATATTCCACTTGTTGTTCATTTGGGCTACAACGTTCATGGCAATGAGCCATCAAGCAGTGAAGCGGCGCTTTTAACGGCATGGTACCTCACAGCCTCGGAAAGTGAAGAAACCAAAAGCTGGCTCCAAAACATGGTAATCCTGATGGACCCGGTGATAAATCCTGATGGCCGCGACCGGCATACACATTGGGCAAATATGCACAAGGCGAGCCCTCCGGTAGCTGATCCGCTTGACCGGGAGCATACCGAAATTTGGCCCGGCGGCCGCTTCAACCATTATTGGTTCGATCTGAACCGCGATTGGTTTTTAGGCACTTTCCACGAAACAAGAAACCGCATCGCTTTTTTTCATAAATGGCGCCCCTATGTTCAAACCGATCATCACGAAATGGGTACGAGTTCCACCTTTTATTTTGATCCGGGCGAAGATGCAAGCAATAATCCGATTGTACCGGATTACCTGTATAAAAAAGTATATCCAACTTATGCCGGTTATTTTGCCAAAGCAACCGATAAACTTGGTTCTTTGTATTTTACCAAAGAAGCTTACGATAAACTCTATCCGGGATACGGCAGCAGTTATATCAATTTTTACGGGGGTGCCGGTTTTCTTTTTGAACAGGCAAGCAGTCGGGGACATATACAGGAAACGCCCACTATCCCGATCACTTTTGCCTTTACCATCCGCAATCAGTTTACAGCTTCTTTAACCACAATCCGCGCATCGTTGGCCGAAAAAGCCATGCTGTTGAACATGCGGCAGGCTTTTTATAAAACAGCCCGGGATCAGCAGGCAGCCTCTCCTGTAAAAAGTTATGTATTTGGCGATCCGAACGATGTTACCCGAACACAGGCTTTCCTGAGCATGCTGCTGATGCATACAATTGAAGTGTACTCCAATGACAAAGCGGTGAATGCCGACGGACAAGTATTCGAAGCAGGCAAAACCTATTATGTTCCCACAGCACAGGACAATTATATTATGGTCAGATCGGTGTTTGAGAACGATATTTCCTACGTAGACAGTTCCTTTTACGATGCCTCTACCTGGAGTTTGATACAGGCATACGGACTGCCTTTTGCTGCTGTAAAAACGCCGATTTCTCCCGGTAAAAAACTGACAGCAGTTCCCGAAAGGCAAAACAAGGTTCCGGAGAAAAGTGGCTATGCCTATGCACTCGACAACCGGGACTACAATATTCATCAGGCCATTTACCATCTGCAAAAAGCAGGGGTGATTGTACAGGCTGCATTCAGACCGTTTACTACAGCTTATGGGAACAAGGTAAAAACCTTTGGCAGAGGCAGTCTGATCATCCCGGTACAACAACAATTTATCGGGGCAGATTCATTGTATAAGGCCCTGTTACAGGTTGCCCAACTTACACAGATTGACGTAGCTTCTCTGAATACCGGTTTGAGCGTTCAGGGGATTGATTTGGGAAGCCGGAATATTCAAACCCTTACTCCTCCTAAAATACTCATGCTTACAGGAACCGGCGTATCAGCTACGGAGGCGGGAGAAATCTGGCATTTACTCGATCAGCGATTACAGATGCCGGTTACCAAAATAGATATCCTGAATATGAACCGGGCGGATCTGAACCGATACAATACCATCATCATGGTATCGGGTAATTACAACTTATTGGACAAGACCATGATAGAAAAAATGAAAAGCTGGGTACA
>JBGSNV010000409.1:0-13486 GCA_041739485.1 Chitinophagaceae bacterium | reverse complement strand
AATCATCAATGCCCTAAAAGCCAACCGGCAAATTGTGGCGATGACCGGCGATGGAGTAAACGACGGACCTGCGCTGAAAGCCGCCCATATTGGCGTAGCCATGGGGAAACGGGGTACCGAAACCGCCAAACAGGCCGCCTCGATTATTTTACTCGAAGATGATCTTTCACAGATGGTAAAAGCTGTGGCAATGGGACGGAAGATTTTTACCAATCTCAAAAAAGCGATTCAGTATATCATTAGTATTCATATTCCCATCATCCTCACTGTATTTATCCCGCTTGCCCTAGGCTGGGTCTACCCCAATATCTTTACCCCATTGCATATCATATTTCTTGAACTCGTAATGGGACCCACCTGTTCCATCATCTATGAGAACGAACCGATGGAAAAAAATACCATGCTGGAACCGCCCAAAGTGATCTCCGACAGCTTTTTCGTTTGGCGCGAACTCGCTACAAGCATTGTACAGGGACTTGCCATTACCGTGGGCACCTTATTTGCCTATCAGTATGCTGTAAATATGGGTTACGGCGAATCTCTCACCCGTACCCTTACTTTTACCACGCTAATCGTTGCTAATATTTTCCTCACGCTTGTCAACCGCTCGTTTACCTTCTCGCTGCTGACAACCCTCCGCTACAAAAACAACCTTGTTGGTGGTATAATTCTACTCACCATCACAATCGTTGGGCTATTGCTTTACATACCTGCCTTCAGCGATTTCTTCAAATTTGAACCCCTGACCATTGGGCAACTCAGTTTTTGTGCGTTGACGGGAATGGTATCAGTAATATGGTATGAGGCAGTTAAATGGATCAAAAAAATGAGGGCAGCTCCCAAAAGACAGCTTACCGGATCAATTTCGTAATCTGCTCATCAAGCGGACTGATGGCACTTTCGAAAACGCCGAGCAGTTTGCCCTGCGGGTCAATCAGGTACTTGCAGAAATTCCAGCTTGGCTCCTGCGTATTCCAGCCATTCAGGCTTCTGTCGGTCAACCAGTTAAAAATGTCATTTTTACCGTCCCCTCTAACCGAAGATTTCATCATTACGGGAAACTTCACACCAAAATTAACCCCACAGAAATCGGCAATATCCTGATCAGAACCTGGTTCCTGCCTGGCAAAATCATTGGCCGGAAAGGCAAGCACCTGCACTTTGCTGGAAAAAGTATCCTGCAGAGTCTGCAGTTCGGAGTATTGAGCAGTATAGCCGCAATCGCTTGCCGTATTGGCAATCAACAGGTAACGATTTCTGAAGGTGTGCAGAGAAATCAATTCCCCGAGATTACTATGGGTAGTTAAACTATAGATGGGTTGGTTGGGAGCAATATTCTGGGTATTTGCTACGGCTTTGCCATTGATACCAAACCATTTGCCTACCGCTTTCATGGCCGGATAAAATGTTTTTTTGATGGATTGAGCTGCTGTCATAATTTGCGAATAACAAATAGATTGAATGAAAGTTGTTGTGCAAGGTAATTCAAAGAAAGGGTTGAATCCCCGATTTTTACAAAGTATCTTGCAGGGAAGATGAAGCCTACAAGCACGCATATTGCCGATCATGCGCTCAAGCTTTTTAACAGCCGGGGTTTTGTAAATGTGCGGTTACAGCATATTGCAGATGCAGCCTTTGTAAGTGTGGGTCATTTGGCTTATCACTTCAAAAATAAGGATGCACTGATCGATAATCTATTCGATCAGCACCGGAAGGCTTACGAAAACCTATTACAATCTTTTCGGGTAATGCCGCTTTTTGAGGATTTTCATGCTCTTGTTTTCCGAACCGGGACACCCAGCTTTTAAAGTTTGACTATTGAAATTGTAAATACCGGAAAACAGGAAGAGATCATCGTCTCAAGGTAAATCTACAGGAACATCCTGGCGCATGCTCCTGATTAATTGTAGTAAAAAGCAGGCCCACCATTGGGAAAGCCTGCTTTAGTCAATAATAGTTGCCAATAACTACGGTAATATTATTCCCGGCATTGTGGGCATAAAAAGCATAATTATTTCCATCCGTCTCCGAGAATCGTTAAAATACATCCTATAACATTTAGCGTACTGGCAGAATTTACAAAAAGCTGATGTACACTTATATCTTGTGTAAGGTTTACCACATGACCCTCCCTGATTTTGATGCTGTTGGCTTGGGGTCCGGGTATATCTATTGCAGGACTCATTATTCCGCGACTAAAATCGGCAAGGGGAGAACTTTCCCATGTATTAACATCATGCCAGTTTCCGGATTTTGAAGACCGAAAATAAATTTCATCTATTTGCCCGTTACAATTATTATCTATCCCGTCGTTGGGTATTTCCAAAGCAGCAGGATTAATGGCAGCATTGGTATCATCGCAATCGCCACTGTTGCTTACATAACCAACAGGTGCCCCACTGCAGGATATAGTTGTATTGACTGCATCTCCATAACCATCCCCATCTGCATCCGTAAAATAAATAATACCTGCATTGGCACCAATAGTGCCTTCGCCTGTTGCGGTACGACCTTCTGCATCGGTAACGGTAACCTGAAAAGTACCCGACATGGCAATGAGTTGTTGACCCGTAGCACCATTATTCCACGCATAACTAAAAGGGGCTTTGCCACCTTTAACAACAGCAGTCAGTATTCCCATAGCATCCGGACCACAGGCATCTTCCCCATTTACCACCACACCAAATTGCCCAATGGTAGCGGTGGCTACATTATCATCATAGGTAGCTTCCGGCAGGGTTGCATTTATGATTCGCGCAACGAGATTCGTTGGTGTTTGCGTTACAAACCAGGGTAATTGAATGGTTTGAGTACTACCGGACAAAACAGATACCGGAAGCTTTCCTATTTGTATGGTATCCCCGTTGTTGTTGATATAAAGGAACTCCACTTCCCCATCCGTAGCTTCATCTCCATCATTCAAAAGAGTGGCGTTCAGGGTGATGGCATCGCCGAGAGAAGGGAAGGATTGGGAAGGTGTAAAACTGTTGAACCTCAGGTTGGCGAGTGCCCCTACAATGATGGTTCGGGTTGCTTCATTGTTGGCTTCATCCACTTCAGCAATCACATTATCTGCATCAATAATAGCCCGGATAATATGGGCGCCCGAAAGGGACGAACTCCATGGAACAGGTATGGAAATAGTAGCCTTATCCCCGGAAATTAGTCCTGCTACATTATTTACAGTAGCCAACTCCATCTCATCTACAAGCACCCGCAGCTTCATGCGGTCGTTTATATTATTTACACCCATGTTTTCATAACTGATCAGCAGATCTACCGGTTCATTTACATCAGGATTCAATTTGGAAGGGTTGATGTACTGTGAGCGTATGCGCATATCCGGTTGGTTTACCACCACTACATTTAAATGTATCACATTATCGCCCTCATTACATTCCTGGTATTCGTTTTCCGGGTCTACAGTCATGGTGAAAGTATATACCCCATTTTGCTGAAAAACAAAAGTAGATGGCAAAAAAGCCACCGGATGGCAAAACGGAGCACATGTCCTTCTTGGATTCACTAAAAGAGCATCGCCAAGATTGATTTTTCCGGTAATTCCGGGACCGCTTACTTCAAATCTTACTTTCACCTGCGAAGCATAGTATAATCCTTCGGCTATCACCTCTATTCGTGGTTGGAAAGACTGGTTCACCACATAGCGCTTTGCCCATGGAGCAGCCTGACAAAATACCGTTGGTTTAAAGTCCCAGCAAAGGCTCTCCGGTCCGGTAACATTATCATTTTCATTAGTTTCTGCTATCAGGTTATCAGGATCTACCATGGTAGTAAGCGAAGTGGTTCCTGATGCTACAGTAGGAACCGTAACCGAAATTTCGGTGGTTTGGCCCGGTGCAAGATCCCCTGCATAGCTGCCGGTATAGTTGATGCCGTTACTCAACGTAAACTTCACTTCAATAGGTCCGGATGCTGTAAGATTTCCTTTATTATGTGCCCTTGCCGTTAAAGTCATGGTACCCGGGAAAATCGGGTCTACCGGATCGAGAGACGTAATACGCTGGCAACTTTCCCCCAGCAAAACAAGGTTGGGTGCCGGTGGCGGACAGGCAGTGATGACTATATTGTATCTCGCTGTGTTATTTGTTTCGCTTACCTCTTCAATCGCTCCATCGGGATGCGGCACATCCATCAATACTTCAAAAATATAATTGCCTGGTGTTGCAAAAGTATAAGGCAGCGTAAAGGAATAAAGACCACGTGCATCAATCCCCGGTACGTTGTGCGTTAATGTTTCGGTGTAATCCCCATTTAAATACACTTTCACCTCGGTAACAAACGGCCCGCTTGCTACCCCACCACTGTTGCGTAAAATATAGCTGACATTGGTTGGCAGGGTTTGGCAAAAGGAAAAACTGCCACGTAAGCCATCATAAGGTTCTATATCTGGTAGATTGGGTAGGACATTCACATTTGCATAACCAATATTGTTGTCTTCAAACTGTTCTGTTTCCGTGAATTCCGCATCGGCTGTAAGGCTAAAGCCATAAGCACCGCTTTCAGAGAACCGGATATTATTTACTCCACGGCTAAAGGAGTCACCCGGCGCAAGAGCAGGTACATTAAAGAACCCGATCGTGGAAGGGGTACCACCCGTTTGATTAATAAACATTTTTGTTCCTGCAGTTGCAGCACAACCATTATTGGTTACTCTAAAATTTGCATCGAGTGACTGGCCTGCAACAAGTTGGTTTGCAGAAAGCGTAATACGGGAAATGAGATCAGGCTGACAAGGAGGCACAATCAGGGTAAATGTAGTGGCAAATGCTCCCGTCAAGGTGAAATCCGTAGTAGTTCCCTGAACATGATAAATACCCGGCGTCAATGGTCTTGGAATATTGATCCTGAAGTTACCTGATGAATTCGTTACCCCTGTAAAGGTCTGACCTGTTTCAACCAGGGTAAGTACCACCTGCGCCCCGGCCACACCAGGATCTGCCAATGGTACAGCCGTACCTGTGTAAATGGCTTTTCCTGAAATAGTAACCGATGCACCATACTGCGGATAAGAAACACCCGGACTTGCATTGGAAGTAATTTCAATGGCACCAGGTACATTATAATTGCCGTTGGTAAAGGGTCTTATGGCTGTATTATTCAGCTCATTGGATTCATTTATACTATTGGCAGCATCTACCACCACCTGCAAGGGGCACCATGCCGGGTCTGCGGGGGTAGTAATATTCCAGGTTAGGGTTGTACTGCCATGCGCCGGAATACCAGCTACAACAAGATCTCCATAATCTACGGTCGGGCTATATTGATTAATGAGCCGAACTACAAAGTTTTCAGCAACAAAATCTGAACGGTTGTAAATGGTTGCCCTAACCGTAAGCGGGGAATTGACCGCAGGGTTGGAGGTACTTAATGTAATATCATTTGCGAAAATTTCAAGGTCAGGCAATACCTGCACAATAGGGTAGCTTTCAAGCGCAGTTTGGGTAGAACAGGTTCCATTTACCACCAATACACCCGATTTCCAATTGGTACCGGTAGCAAGCTGACTGATACTTCCTCTGAATATTTTGCCATCGACGTTATTACTATCCTTTACATCGGCGGGCGACATGACGATGGTTCGGTCATTACCACCCGTATAATTGCCATTGCCTTCATAATCGAGGAGTACTCTGGGATAGCCAAAAGGTGCAGGCCTGTTGGCAGCATCCGTATATTTTACCTCGAAGTTAAACGTAGTATAAGGGGTGCCGGAAGGAGGTGCAATAAAACTGTTTTCAAACGCTGCATTACCACTAAAAGTCAATGTTTGGGAACCTGGATTAATCAATGGATTGTTATCATCGTAATCACCCGAAACAGCAATTAGTTCGGATGCCGGTTTTCCATTTACGGGACGTAAACATTGAGTAACAAAGCTACCTGTACCATAGTTATCATTATCCGAATCTGTGTACCAGATCTGATCCGGTTTTTCTAAGGCATCCTCATCATTACAATCGGTATTATTGGGGGAATAACCCGCGGGGGGGATGGTGGTACAAAATGCTTCTCCCTTGCCTGTACCAAAGCCATCGCCATCTGCATCGATATAGTACAGCCGTGGCGAATGAATGGCGCTGTTGGCATCATCACAATCTGTGTTATTTGAAGCGTATCCGATTGGCGCTACATGATTGCAAATAAATACTGACGTGCCGGTACCATATCCGTCGCCATCTGCATCCACAAAATAGGGTTGCGGCTCATGTACCAGAGAATTTGTATCATTACAATCCGTGTTATTGTTTGCATAACCCGCCGGTGCCACAGAGGCGCAAAGCATTACCCCCGAACCAGTACCATAACCATCCCCGTCTGCATCTACAAAATACCTTTGAGGTACCTGCACGTTTATATCATTGTCATTGCAATCCGTATTATTGGTAGCATATCCGGTGGGTGCTGTAGAAGCACATAACATGACCACAGGTCCTGCCCCAAAGCCATCCCCATCATTATCTGCATAATAAGGCTGCGCTTCAAACACTGTTTCATCTTCATCATTACAATCGGTATTGTTTATACTATACCCGGAAGGCGCCGATGAAGCACAAATCAATTCTCCGCTACCCGTTCCATATCCATCACCATCTGAATCTATATAATAACGTATCCCTTCAAAAACACCCGCATCGGTATCATCGCAATCCTTAAAATTGGTAACATATCCTACCGGTTGCGTACAGGCAATGATTGAATCAGATTCCTTTCCATACCCATCGCCATCCGCAACGCGGTAAAAAGTATTTCCCGGTTGAACTACAATATCCTGTGCTGAATCTGCCTGCTGCACAGGATCTGAACTTACTACCCGCATACGATATCCTTCCCCGTTGGCAGTTCCTTGCGGAATACTAACGGAAACCGTATTTGGTACCTCACAACCCGAAGGCGCAGCAGTAAGTGAACCAATCGTTACGGGTGCAGCAAAACTACCGTTTGCATTGCTCAACTGCACCGTAAAAATATTGCCGGTTGCATAAGCACCGGATGAGGTAAACTGCACGTCATAGCTATTTCCCTCACAGGGGTTCATGATGGTTGGAAACTGAGTGAGAGCTAGTGCTGCCGGTGTTTGATTAATGGTAAAATTGGCGGAATCATGTAAACCCCAAAGACCATCTGATGTCCTTGCCCGGATAAATAATTTATGTTCCCCTATAGAAAGACATCCCGGCAAGGTAATATCACCGGTATAAGATGCCACAGGTGTACCCGGAGTTATGGATAAAGCGGTTCCATTACCTGCACCGGGATCGGTATCAATAAACCACTCGGCCTCCTGAATAATGGATTTTACATAAAATGATTTTCCTTCTGCCTGACTCCATCCACCCAAAGCACCTTTTGTGCGCACATAAAGCATGTGGTATCCTGCTTCAAGACCATTGATAGCAATGTTTGTAGCAATATTTGCTCCTCCTGTTACCCCATTTACCGGTAAGGAAATTCCATTACCGGTACCCGGGTCAGTGTCAAAAAAATATTCTGCAGATACAATGCTGTTGGTACCCGGTAAAATAACAATGGCTTGCCCGGCATACAGGCTCCAAAGTCCGTTTTTATGAAGCGCCCGCACATACAAAGTGTGTGGTCCGGGTGAAAGACCCGCTGTAGAAATATTGCCATTAAAAGCGGCCTGGGAAGCACCCGAAGATTGGAAGCTCAAAGAAATACCCTTACCTGCCCCCGGATCTTCATCATAAAAATATTCAAGCCTGTCTATCGGTGTTCCATTGGGTAATACCCAAAAAGGCTTGCCTTCATACAATCCCCACCCTTTGGTGGCATCATAAAACCTTACATAAACACTATGCCAGCCCACATTCATATTGGTTGGCACAGCAATGCTACCGGAATAATCAGCAACATCAAAAGAGCTGCCAGCCGTTACATTGAAAGGCAGGGCAATACCATTACCCGCCCCGGGATCTGTATTAAAAAAATATTCGGCTTTGGTTATCTGAGCAAACCCTACGTGCATCCACAACATAGCAATTGACAGCAAGCCCCGAACAACACAACTTCTTTTCATAATCTGAAAGGTTGAATGATGAGATGGCCCGAAAAAGCAAATTGCTTAATTGCGCACTTTGGCTTCTACAGAAATCTGAAGGTTGTCACCAGCATTTACACTGCTGCTTCCGGTAATATTGAACAGTTTGATGTAGGGATTAAGCGGTATGCCATTTTGGTTATAACCTAATAAAATATTGCTGAATTGGGTACCGCCGAACACACCAAGATCCGTAGCATCTGTACCTGCATTTTTAAGGGGAGAGGTACTTTTCAATCTATAGTCATGAGCATAGTTGAAGCTCGCACCTGCTGCCGGAAAATTTTCAAAAAGAGGATCTGTATTTTCATAAACAGTACGCGAAAGGCCATTGCTGTTCGCCGTAAAGGTATTGCTACCCCCATTGGTTTGGAAGCTACTGCATTTATCAAAACTTACCCAACCGGTAAAAGTAGGCCGGGCTCTGTAAAAAATAGTATTGGTTACATAAAAATAGTTGGTCGATTCTAAAGAATGGCTCCCATCGTTTTTAAGAAAAACACAATTCGTTACATAATTGTACCCATTATCAAGGGCAGGAAAGTCCCAGATTCTGCCATTAAAAACACAATTTCTGGCAAGAAAATTATTTACCCCATATCCCTGTGCATTTCCCCTGATATTGATATCTGTTGAGGTGAAAATACAGCCGTCAACAACCCAGTTATTAGAGGTGCGATGTCTCAATTCTATTCTATACCTGATCAAACAATTACTAATCACCACATTGGTAACCGTTGCGGAGGTAACAAAGGAATTTACATTTAGTCCATAGTATTTTGAACCGGAACCCAAACCTCCAATACTGATATCGTCCAAAACTGCCGGGCTTGAATTTTGTTTATCTGACGGGTTATGTCCCGGACCAATAAAAACCAGATTTTTATTTACTGAAAAACTACCATAGTTAAAAGCCGTTCCCTGAATTAATATGGTATCTCCTGTTGAGGCTGCGTTAATGGCAGAAACAATTGTGGCATACTGACCCGGACTTATCGGGGCGTTACTAACGGTTAGTACGCCGGCAAAAACGGCCTGCATGCAGAAAATAGAAATAATGGTGTAGAATAGCTTACTCATGACAGATAAATTTTGACGTTAAATGTAGGATCCCTGTAAAACTGACATGTACCCACCTGAGGGTATTTTTTGCTTTCTCTCTCCGTTTATTTCTAAAAATTGGGGATACCTTGCAGGCAAATACAGGATTCCTTTCGAATATAGGGTCAGTCACCGACCAACTCAATACCTGCACCCACGCCTCAGGTTGCTCTCCTGATGTCGTAGAAAAAATGGGCATCCCTCATAATAATCTGATGGAAGAAAAAATGATCCGGCCGATGTAATTGAAAAAGGAATAACCGAAGTATTATCAAATGGATCTGTAGAAATACAGTTTGATTGCTTCGAACAATATCAGCAGGCTAACATAAGCACGCATCAGCATGAAGCGAAAGAGAAATATCCTTGCGCCTACATTTGAATAATACTTACGATTTGCAGGTTGGCTATAACAATGATCGGGAAGAATTGCCTGACCTTATAAACCCCTCAGCGGAAGAAGAAAAAAAGGGTATTTCCCGAAAGATAGATCAGGGTGATGAAAAAAGTATTGAATGATGAAAAAGACGTCGGATTTCCTGATACAGTGCTTTTTAAGTATAATTATTGACTGCCTGTTATTTACGATCAATTTCATTTAGCACCACGAGTATTTAATTACAATAGTCCCCGCCTTTTGCCTTTCTGCATAACAAATTTATGTTACCCCCCAAACTGCCGCAAATGATGATCTAAATGTTTCCAAACCACCCGTCCCCATTGCTTTTTACCCATGCGGCCAAAAAGCGGGTGTACCGCCTCTACTTTTTCTGCTTTGGACAATTGCTGTAAGGCTTCGAGCAGGAGCTGCTTTTCTTTATCGAATTCGGTGGTATCTGTCAGTTTTTTGGTGACATCCATTTCGGGGGCAGTGGCTGTGTTTTTGGGCCAGGGAACGCCGTACAAAGCCAACCAACGAACCGGAGCAAAACGATAAGGCGTTTTGTACACTTTTACCGCATCGGAGGGTGCTTGTATAAATTCAAGCTGCGACCGGCAATGCCGCAGCATTTCAGCCCCATTCATTTTCCCCCATTGACGGGGTGCCGCTGCAGTCAGGTTTTTCAGCCGTTGCAGTATTTGCGCATAGCTCAGATCGATAAAGATATTGGCGTACATAATTCCATACATTAAATAGGAGGTGGCTGATCGGTGTTTATTTCATTAAAAAACGCAAGGCCTTGATGTACCAGCTTTTTACCGGCGGATACCAAACCGGGGTATCGAACCAGGTGGCTGATTTGAGGATGCTCTTGGGACGGGTAAAGGTTTCGAAGCCTGCCTTTCCATGGTATTGTCCCATGCCGCTGTAACCCACGCCACCAAAAGGCAAATCGTTGTTGCCCAAATGAATCAGACCATTGTTGATACAGCCGCCTCCAAAACGGACACGTTCGGTATAAAACCGTTCGCTTGCACTGCTTGATGTGTACAGATAAAAGGCAAGCGGATATGGGTTCCGGGCGATGATTTCGAGAGCTTCTTCGGGAGTTTGGTAACTGCGGATGAGCAACACCGGCCCAAAAATTTCTTCCCGCCAAACCGGATGATCCATACCGTCGGTTTCTAAAAGGGTAGGAGCGATGTATTTATCTGAACGGTTGTGGTGACCGCCTGCAAGTATATTGCCTGTATCCAGATATTTTACCACGGTATCAAATCTTTTGTGATTGATGATCCGGGGATAGTCCGGGCTTTGTTGCGGATTGCTTCCATACATAGCATCTATCTGCTTTTTGATCCCGGCAATCAGGGCGTCTTTTACCGATTCGTGCACCAATACATAGTCCGGTGCCACACAGGTTTGACCGGCGTTGATAAACTTGCTCCAGGCAATTTTTTTGGCCGCCCATTTTATGTTGGCGGTTTCGTCCACCACACAGGGACTTTTTCCTCCCAATTCAAGGGTTACCGGCGTCAACTGACTTGCCGCCTGTTTCATGATGATTTTGCCTACTGCCGTACTTCCTGTATAAAAAATATGGTCGAGATGATGTCTTTCGATCAGCTGAGGACCCAACCCCTGCCCTTCGCCTTTGATCACCGCAATAAATTCGGGTTCAAAGGTTTCTTCAATCATACGGGTAATCGCCTCCTCGGTGGCGGGTGCCAGTTCACTCGGTTTCAAAATGATGGTATTCCCTCCGGCAATAGCTGCTACCAAAGGGGAAAGCAACAGATTGACCGGGTAGTTCCAGGGGCTGAGGATAAGCACGGTACCCAAAGGATCGGGCAGAATCCGGCTGCTGCCCGGGGCAAACTGAATCGGCGTATTCACCCGTTTGGGCTGCATCCATTGTCGCAGGTGATTGAGCGTATGCGCAATATCAGTGTACAGAAAACCTACTTCGGTACCATAGGCCTCAAATTCATTTTTACCCAAATCGCTGTTAAGCGCTTCTATCAACGCCTTTTCGTGACGCTTTATAGCTGCTTTCAGCGTATTCAACTGTCCTTTACGAAAAGCATAGGATCGGGTGACCCCGGAATCGAAAAAATGTTTTTGGGCAGCCACTAAATCGTCTATTTCCGATTGGGAAAGGCTGAGCAATTGTTTGGGATTATCTAAAGTGGTTGACATATATTTATAATGATTTATTTTTCCTGAGTAAAATATTGGAAAGTATCCTATTCAGCTAACCGGCAAAACCGGCATTCCTGAAAAAAGTTTTCCCGGATGTTCGGTCATTGTAATAGCATCGTTTTCTTTGTATGATCAAAAATAGCCTATCCTTCCCGGATAGTATATACAGAGTTGGTCCCTTTCTTATCTTACTAAAATACGAAAAGCAGCATGGAAATGCAATTTCACACCCGCAAATGGGTAAAACCGGAGGATCTGAACCCCAATTCTACTTTATTCGGGGGCCGTTTGCTGCAATGGATTGATGAGGAAGCTGTGATTTATGCCATTGTACAACTTGAGAATTCGCGGGTGGTAACCAAATACATTTCTGAGATCAATTTTATCAGTGCCCCCAAAATCGGGGATATTATAGAAATCGGGATTATTGCTACAGAATTCGGGGCGAGTACCCTCACTGTGCGTTGCGAGGTACGCAACAATATTACGCGGCAGCCCATTCTTACCATTGACCGGATGGTTTTTGCCAACCTGAGCGAAAGCGGCAAACCGGCACGTCATGGCAAAACGGATGTGCAGATTAGTTGAATAATCGGTTAGCAAAAGTATTACAACCTGACAAACACCAAATTTATACATTAAATTTAAGCAAATGAACCAACAGGAACTATCGCAATTATCCGACGAAGCCTTGCTGGAAGCAGCAAAAAACTCGAAACCATCGCCCATGATCGATGCTTATTTTATTGGGTTTTTAATGGGTATCCTTATTTATAGCGCTGTTGCCAATGCCTGGGGTTTTACCACCATCCTTCCCTTATATTTGATTTATATTTTCCTGAAAAAACCGAAGCAATATGAGGCCCTGAAACAGGAATTGGCTAAGCGAAACTTGGCTCAATGAAGTGGCCATAACCTGTAAAGTATCACCCGGTTGTGCATTGAGTATCCTTGAAGGAAAGCAGGGATTATGACCGAACTAGACTTTTAGTTACAAAAGTACGTACAACCAACATGGCCTATATCTAAGTTAACCGCTTGTGTTGCCTCCGACAGGACCGAAAAAAATCCTCCGGTAGTTTTAACTCAAAAAGACTGCCAAAGAATTCCCCCACGTCCGAAAATTCGGACCGAACCTTCGGACCGAAGGTTCGGTCTGAAGGTTCTGACCAACGGTACACCGCTTTCTTTTGGAAGGCAGGCAGGCAGCCCGCACATGTCCAACTTTAAGGCGCAGGAATATTAGGGCATAAAAGCCTGAAAACGACGGAGATTTACACACAGATCACTCAAAAAAACCTGGATGATTTTACCAGTCCTTTAGATAATTTATAAAAAAAAGGCTTCAGATGTACGCAATTGAAAAAGGGCTTAACTTGTGTATATCTATCCGAAATCAGATGGATACTCGCAATAAATGGGTGGGGTTATTGCGTACTTAATCCGTTACCAGCAAACGTAGAGAACACACAAATACAAGCGAAAAGTATAAAAGGACATAATTTTATGAAACGGACATTGGATTAATTAACTTTGAGCAAAAAATGAGAAAATACCCAATATATGACCTTGACGATAAGGAATTTGAGAATTTAACTACACTGTTATGTAGAAAGATTCTTGGCGAAGGCGTTATTCCATTTGCACAAGGGACAGATGGTGGCAGGGATGCTAAGTTTAATGGGAAAGCAAATTTATTCCCAAGCGAATCAAAACCTTGGGAG
>JBGSNV010000367.1:0-10038 GCA_041739485.1 Chitinophagaceae bacterium | reverse complement strand
TATTATTCGAAAATAAAATTGTTCGAAATGTAGACGGACTTACTGCGTTGCAAATTTCCAATACACCTTTATACCAGTTGCTTTTTAATGGGTTTAACGAAAACTTTAGCAGCACGCTTAACCTCAATTTTGCAACCCGTTATAAATTAGATAAACTCACCAAAGGGCTTTCTGCCAGGGTGATGCTTGCATACGATAGTTATTATCTTCAGTCGGTATTACGCCGCAAACAAATTCCATTGTGGGATCTCAGAAGAAATCCAGCAGCTACATCCTTTCAGGATTCAATACAGCCTATTGCTGTTGTTAATCAGTTTGAAGGCCCCATATCTTTTGATGGTGAATCATTTGCAAAAAATAGAAAAGTATATGGAGAAGCAGCCATTGAGTACTCCAATAAGTTCGGTCTTCACAATATTGGGGGATTGCTGCTCGGCACTATTGAACGCCGATTTGATGGTTCCAATCAGCTTCCGTTCAACTATATGGGAGTTGTAGGACGTGCAACTTATAATTATGATGGCAGGTATCTGGCCGAATTTAATGTAGGTTACAATGGGTCAGAAAACTTTGCAGTCGGCAAGCAATTCGGAGTTTTTCCATCTTTTTCACTAGGCTATGTAATTTCACAAGAGAAATACTTTCCGAAAACTGATGCCATTACCTTTTTGAAATTACGTGGATCATATGGTACAGTAGGTAATGACAAAATAGGCGGTAACCGTTTCCTCTTTTTACCTTCCTCTTTTCAAAGCGGAGGAAATTACTTTCTTGGTATAAACCATACAAGTATGCCTGGATATCGCGAAGCCACACTGGGCAACCCAAATGTTACCTGGGAAAAAGCAACCAAGCTGAACCTGGGGCTGGATATGAAATTTTGGGATAATAAGATATCATTTAGTGCCGATTATTTTAAAGAAGAAAGAAATGACATTCTATGGCAGTTGAACATCCCTATTACATTTGGCAATCCCGGTATCGTTGCACCTTATAATATTGGTCAGGCTGAAAATAGTGGGTATGAATTTGAACTTGGTTTTACAAACACTAACCGTAAAGGAGACCTTCGCTATTGGGTAAATGCCAATTACACTTTCGCCCGAAATAAAATAATTTATATGGATGAGGTGCCTCAACCTTTTCCCGGCCTTGCCATGACAGGTAGTAGGATTGGTCAAATGAAAGGTTTGCTAGCCAATGGAATTTATAATACGATAGATGAAATTAACGACCCCAATCGTCCACGTTCTCAATGGGAAGGTTCAGGTCTTAGACCCGGTGATATCCGCTATGTAGATGTGAACGAAGATGGATTTATTGATGATAACGATAGAGTAAATATAGGCAACCCTAATATTCCGGAGATTATTTATGGCTCTACATTTGGTTTGCAATGGAAGTTTCTCGAAGTATCAGTCTTCTTTCAGGGAGCAGGCAATGTAAGCACCTATCTCGCCGGCGAAGCATCATGGCCTTTTATTGCAGGAACCAAAACAGCCTTTGCCAGTGCTTCAGAAAGTTGGTCTGAAGAAAGGGTAAAAGCTGGATTACCTATTTCACTTCCAAGGCTTACGGCAAGCCCAGAATCAGGAAAGCACAATTACCGGCAATCCTCTTTTTGGATGCAGGATGCATCGTACCTGAGGTTGAAAAACGTTGAAATTGCAGCCAATTTCAATAAAGCATTTCTAGATAGAATTGGAATCAAAAACTTAAGGGTATATATAAATGGGCAAAACCTTCACACCTGGACAAAAATGCCCTATTTCGACCCGGAGATTCCTAATTCAAATGGATCTATTTATCCGGTTATGCGTGTATTTAACGCTGGAGTTAACCTGCAGTTTTAAAATCTAAAATCAATTTTTATGTCATATTTGAAAAAATATTTTCTTGTTTTTTTTACAATTGGAATTGCCTCGCTTACTATTAGTACTTCCTGCTCCCGCATACTCGAGCAACCTGATGGAAGCATTATTACAGTGGATTCAGTTTTTAACAATCCGGATAATGCCATGCGTGCTTTAAATAATGCCTATGCTACCTGTGTAGTAAATGGTTTTATTACCGGTGATGGTGGCAGCGGACTATCTGATGGAGGCACTTTTGATGGGTTTTTGTTAGCCGCCTCTGATGAGGGGGATCAATTTGGTTCCGGTGGCCGTGCCAATGCATTTAATGCAGGTACATGGGGGCCATCTTTTCAGGATGAGTTTTCGCTCGGAAGGGTTACAGCAGGTATTCGTAATGCCAGTATTTTTATTGAAAATGCAGAAAAAGTACCATTTATAAATACAGGTACCATTAATTGGACGGAACAATTAAAAGCCCAAACTGTAGCTGAGGCAAAAATATTGCGTGCTTTAATGCATTATGAATTGATGATTCGGTATGGTGGCATCCCCATTACAGATCAGGTACCAAACGTAGTTATTCAAAATAATGGTGGCATTAACCAGGCTACTGTAGTACCTGCTGCAACCAGGCAAAGTATTCGAAGAGTCGTTGAGTTTATTGTAAGAAGCTGTGATGAATCCATCAATCCTTTACCGGATAGTTATCCGCAAAGTGAGCTTGGCAGAATAACAAAAGGAACTGCATTGGCACTAAAGAGTGTAACGCTGCTTTGGGCTGCAAGCCCACTGGTAAACTCGGCTACTCCGGTGGTATCATCTTCATACGACAGCCTGCTTTGTATGGGTAATGCCGATCCTTCGCGATGGGCCACCTCAGCCGCTGCGGCAAAAGCAACCATTGATTGGGCAACTGCTAACGGATACGCTCTATTGGATGATGCCACCCTTGGAAAAGCTGAAAGTTATAACTATGCTACAGGTGCTGTGTTTGATCCCCGAAACAGAGAAATCATTCATTTTGATCATTCTCATGGTCAGCAGGCTGGTGGTTCAAATGTTGTTCGTTGGGGTTGTCCCATTTACTTTTCATGGGGTAATACAGTAATGGCCCTTCCACTCAACTTTATTCGCAAAACTTACAGAGACATAAATGGCAATGATATCAGCATTCCTGACAATGGATCGTTTATTGATTTTAAATCTATTATGAAACGTATGGAGCCACGGTTTCAGGCGGTTGCCTGGTGGCCGGGCTCTCAATATACCAATACCAACCTAATGAATAATCAGGGTGGAAATGATACCGCAAAATTTTTGATCAGAAGAGGGAGTGCAACAGGTAATACCCAACAAGTAGGTGCCGGGCCACAGTTGATTGGCAATGGCATCCCAAACGGTATCCATCAAAAGAAGTTTATCAATCTGGTAAATGCTTCCAACGGAACAGTTAATTTATATTGGCCCATTTTCAGGCTTGCAGAGTTTTACCTTGATTATGCTGAAGCACTCAATGAAATTAGCCCTGGCAATCCTGAAATGATTAGTGCTTTGAACGTTATACGCCGCAGAGGGGGCTTGCCTGAACTGGTACCCGGCAATGTAACTTATAATCTTATTATTGGAAATCAGCAAGAAGCGCGGGAATATATAAGACGCGAAAGGGCTATTGAACTATACGGTGAAGAGCATCGCTTTTTTGATGTTCGCCGTTGGAAGATTGCTGGACAAGAAGGAGTCATGCAGGGGCAGTTTTTCCGTATTTTTCTTTATGAAAATGGAACAGGAACCTATGTAAATCCTACTACTGCCATGAATGCTGCAACGAGGCTTCAAAATGATAATCGGGTTTCTTATCGTATTGAACCTTTTGAAACAAGGGTTTGGTCCGATAAAATGTACTTCTATCCTTTTCCACAAAATGAAGTAAACAAAGGATTTCTTGTACAAAACCCGGGTTGGTAATTTACATCTTTCCATTTTTTTAATTCCACCATATGATATATATTCATTTTCTATTCAAACCAGTCACAGTGTTTACAATGTTACTGGGTTTACATACAAGCTTATTACAAGCTCAGGAAGCGCCGGATCCGATAAAAAAAATTCAATCAGAAACAGATACTATCGTTGATAAAAGTTTTTTGTCCCAAATGGTACCAACTGCTTTTGGAAAGACCATTCCCAAAAAGGAGTTAATCTCTTCCATGTCAACGGTTTCAGGTGAAAAGTTGAAGCATTTTAATACCCCAACATTGTCAAATACCTTCTTTGGGCAAATGGCCGGTTTACATGTGTCACAAAACGATGGCGCCCCGGGCAATAATGATAACCCCGGACTTTTTATAAGGGGTCGACAAACTTTCCAGGATAATTCGGTGCTGGTATTGGTAGATGGTTTTGAAACGAATTACAATACCCTAATGCCTGACGAAATTGAAAATATATCGGTTCTTAAAGACGCAGGTGCCCTCGCCCTATATGGTATGGATGGTGCCAATGGTGCCATACTTATTACCACCAAACGCGGGAAGATTTCTCCAAAAACTCAAATTAGTTTTAATTCAAGATTTGGGGTGCATCAGGCCACAGTGTTACCTAAGTTACTAGGAAATGGCGACTATGCTTCCATGTATAATGAAGGTTTGCTTAATGATGGGAAAAGTATTTCACAAGGTTATTTTCGAAGCGATTCCATAGTAGCCTATTTCAATAATGGGGAGCAACCATACTTATATCCTGATGTGCAATGGTATGATGAAATGCTTAAGCCAAATGCATTCAGTCAGGACTATTCACTCACATTTTCAGGCGGAAAAAGAGACGCCCGCTACTTTGTAGCATTGGGGTATGCCAGCTATGGTGGACTCTATGCCAATACAGATCCTGAACGAAGCCTCAATTCGAATTACAAAATGGATCGATATAATATCAGAACCAATTTTGATGTGAACATTACAAAATTTCTTAGCTCATCCGTTAATTTCAGAGGAACTATAGTTAATAAAAAATTCCCCAATGCTTCAGAGGGAACCATCTGGCGAAATATGGCCTTGTTCAATCCCTACCCTGTAAAAACACCGGAGGGAAAATGGGGCGGCACTCAAGGATATGCAGCCAACCCGGCCGCTCTTGTATTGCAACAAGGATATTTATCCAATAATGAGAGAACTGTTGACTTAAATGTAAAACTTGTTGGCAACCTCAGTGATTTGGTTACGGGACTTCAGGCTTTCGGACAGGTGAATTTTAGTAATTTTTTCTTTGATAGCTACAACAAAACAAGAGGTTATGCCTATGATGAACTTATTCCACGTCCCGACCTGATTGTACCCGGCCAAACGCCTCCAGGGGTAATACCATACGACATGATAACCCGTGGCAATACAAATTTAAATTTTTCTATCAGCCAGCCCGCAGGCAATCAATATAATCGTACAAACTTATTAACCGGCTTTGAATACGACCATTCATTTGGCTCCAATTCTTTATATGCTTCTGCAATGTATTTTCAGGAGTTGTACAGGGGACAAGGAAACGAAATGCCATTTGCCAGGCAGGGCGTTATGGGGCGATTGACTTATGATTATAATAAAAAGTATTTCGCTGAATTTGGCTATTCCTATGCAGGTTCTGAAAGTTTTGCACCGGGCAATCGCTTTGGTTTTTTCCCGACAATTTCAGCCGGATGGGTATTAACCAACGAAGATTTTCTGGCGGGAAACAATACTATAGATTTTCTCAAACTTCGTGCTTCCTCAGGCTTACTAGGAAATGACCGTTCCGGAAATTCAGGCAGATTTATATACAACCAATTTTATCTGGGAGCAGGAAACTATTTTCTGGGTAACAATCTCGGTCAAAATGGCTCTATGTTTCGTGAAGGGAATTTGGCCAATCTTAATGCAACCTGGGAAAAAGCCTATCGTACCAATTTTGGAGTGGATGCAAAATTATTCCGGGGCCTGAGTATTTCTATAGATTATTTCTTTGAAAACCGGGATGATATTTTTATAAACCCAGCAGGTTTTATACCCGGTATAGTAGGTGCCAACTATTATAATCAAAACAGGGGAAAAACAAAAAGTAATGGAGGGGAGATTGAACTTATGTACCAGGCTAAAACCGGAAAAGCTGAATGGTACATAAACGGCAACTTATCTGTTGCTAAAAATAAAATTGTAGATATAGCGGAGCCGGTTCGTGCAGATGAATACCTCTATGCTAAAGGCAATCCTATTAATCAACCATTTGTTTTGGAAGCTATAGGTTTTTTTAGCGATGCGAATGATATAAGTAACAGTCCAAGGCAGTTATTTGGAAATGTGCAGCCCGGCGATGTTAAATACCGGGATCAAAACGGAGATGGTTTTATAGACGATAATGATAGGGTGCCGTTGGGGAAACCCGCATTACCTGAAGTTCTTTATGCTTTTGGTGGCGGATTAGAATTTGAAGGATTTGACTTCGCTTTTTTCTTTCAGGGAACCGGTGGACGTTCTGTTTCTTTACTTGACAATGCCAATGTAATTCCATTTTTAAATGGGGGGGTAAAGCCAACACAATGGGTTAAGGATAACTACTGGACGCCTGAAAGAGGAAATAATGCATTGTTCCCGAGACTTACAACCGAAGCCAACGATAATAATTACAGGGCTTCAACCCTTTGGCAGCGGAATGGCTCCTTGCTGAGGTTGCGTAATATTGAGATAGGATATACACTACCGGCAAAAATTATTCAAAAAGCAAAAATGAATCAGCTCAGATTTTTCGCCAATGCCAATAACCTTTTCACGATTGATAAATTGGATGAAATAGAACTCGATCCCGAGATTATGAATCAGTTTTCACATCCGGCATTAAAGAGCTTCAACTTTGGTTTCACCTTAAAGTTCTAAACACATTATGGAAAAAATACAATATTATAAAAATATAAGTATGAAAAATTATTTTGTATTACTGACACTAACTATATTGATTCTTCCAGCCTGTAAAAAGGATTTTCTTGATACAAGTGTTCAACAAAATTTTGATGAAGAATTATTTTTTCGTTCAGGATTTAATAATATGAAAGCCTTTGGTATGGGTGTTTATGATTATTTACCGCACCTGAATCAATATGGTGGAAACGCTTTGCTTGCCGGGGGTAGCGATGAGGCTGATTATGCCAGAACAGGAAATATTCAAAGATTTAACAATGGTTCGTGGGGTCAATTTAATAATCCTGATGATGTTTTTAATGATTACTATAAAGCCATCCGGCATGCTAATCTTTTTCTTGAGAAAACGGTAGATTATCCCAGCTTAATAGTACAGGACACCATTAATAACAAAGCCGCATACGTTATAGACCTTGATGACTTCGCCAAATTAAGGGCAGAGGTTCGATTTTTACGAGCCTATTTTTATTTTGAATTGATTAAGCGTTATGGAGGAGTTCCTTTGGTTACCAAAGTACTTACTCCGGAAGAGGCACCTTCCATTCCAAGAGCAACATTTGATGAATGCATACAATTTATCATAAACGAGTGTAATGATTCTTATCCTGAGCTTACCAATCATTATTTCAACTATGGAATACCCGCAGGTGCGTCTGTAGGCCGTGGAGATGCCGGTACCGACATCAACCGACTTGGAAGAATAGAAAAACCTGCCGCAGTAGCACTTAAAGCAAGGGCATTATTATATGCTGCGAGTCCATTATTTAATACAGGCAACAATATTGTAAAATGGGAACAAGCAGCAGCAGCAGCAAATGAGCTGTTTACCGATCCTAATTGTGCGCATGTGAATTTTCTTTTTGCCAATTATCGCGATCTTTTTATGTCGCAAAATACAACCAATACCCTTACTCCCCGTAAAGGAGCAAACACAGGTATCATTATGACAAGGCCTTATGAACGTAGCGGGGATTCATTTGAAAGGGCAAATTATCCTGCAGGAATCGTAAATGGTGCACAAGGTGCTACCTGTCCATCTCAAAATCTGGTTGATGCCTTTGAAATGAGAACAACCGGGAGACCAATTACGGATCCTGCGTCCGGTTACGACCCTACCAATCCATATAATAACAGAGATCCCCGCCTTTCCTTAATTGTAGTACTGAATGGTTCTAACATGGGGATAAATACGAATAATACTCCAAGAGCGGTTGAAACCTTTACAGGTGGAGCCGATGCTATAGGATCGCGCACAGGGGCTACTTCTACCGGATATTACCTTCGCAAAATGAATGTTGAAAACTACAACCTCGCAGCTACTAATACCAGAGCCAAATCGTGGGTGCTAATGCGCTTTGCAGAAGTGTTGCTAAATTATGCAGAGGCTGCCAATGAAGCTTTTGGTCCGGATGCACGCCCAAATTTTAATGGTGTTCCTTCGGTTCGCTCTGCAAGGGAAGCCGTTAATCAGGTAAGGGCAAGGGTTGGTATGCCGGCTATTCCTGCAGGGGTTTCCCAGCAGGAATTAAGAGAGCGAATCCGAAATGAACGCCGGGTAGAATTAGCTTTTGAAGAACATCGTTTTTTTGATGTTAGAAGGTGGAAGATAGCCGAACAAACTGAAAATCAACCCCTTCGGGGCATGCGTATTAGCAGGGATGTAACTGGTTTGCTTTCCTACGAAACATTTACTGTAGAACCAAGAGTATTTGATAACAGAATGTACCTATACCCTATCCCATTTCAGGAAATTGCAAAAAGTAATGGGGTTATTATTCAAAACCCGGGTTGGTAATTTAAAAAAATGATTATATGTTTTATTTGAAATGGGTAGTTGTGTTTTTATGTTTATGTGTAATGGGCTGTAGTAAAACTTCTTCAAGCGGAAATGTTCCTGATCCTTCCAAAAAAGTATCCATTACAAATGTGAGTCCATCAAAAGGTGGGCCAGGATCTTTAGTAACTATTACCGGGCAAAATTTTAATGCTTTCGCAAATAATAATGCAGTACGTATCAGCAACAACCCGATGACAGTTACAACTTCAAGTACCACTCAGTTAACGTTTACCCTGCCTTCAGGAATGAGTGCAGGCAATTATGAGCTTTGGGTAAAAGTAGGTTCCGATTCCACAAGGGCTGCTCAACCATTTGAAGTAATTGAACCTGGTTCATTTGTTTCTACTGACGTTATCCCTATTAATGACCTTATGGTAAACAATTGTTTTTATGGTGTAGGACTTCAGAATGTACACCCCAGGTTATTTTTTTCCACAGCGGATATTGATCGTATAAAATCACAAGCACAAACAGATGCTTTTGCCAAAAGTACTTATGATGATATTATTGCTAAAGCCAACGCCATTTTACCTACTGCCTTGCTTGATTATGGGCTGGACGGTGCAAATCTGAGAATTCCAAATATTCATAAATTCAGTAATGAACAAGTCCCCTTTTTGGTGCTTGCCTATTTATTTACAAAAGATACCCGCTACGCACTCCGCTGCTGGCAACAACTTGACCGCATGACCACCTGGCCCGACTGGGGTGCAAACAGGCATTTTCTGGATGCCGGCATTGGTGCAAAAGCGGTTGCTATGGCGTATGATGGATTATATAATTATCTTACGGCAGAGCAGCGCAACAAACTTTCAGGAGCAGTGCGAAATTTTGTATTAAATCCGGGAAGATCTCAAATACAGGGTGGGCCAAATCCTTTTAAATGGTGGCTCACAGATGATAACTGGAATGGCATTTGTCATGGAGGTATGATTATGGCTTCTCTAGCCACCTATGAATCAGATCCTACATTTCATAGTCAGTTAATTGCACAGTGTGCAAATGGAATGCTAAAGTACATGGAATCACTAGGTCCGGATGGCGCTAGTGAAGAAGGAATGTCTTATTGGTCCTACGGCCTTACCAATACCTTTCTGGCTTTTGAAAGTATGAAGCGTGTATTAAGTACCACTTATGGCCTTGCTGAACAACCGGGCTTCCGTAAAACAGGCATGTTTCCTTACATGGTTTCAGGTCCTGTTGGCACAGCAACATTTGGCGATGATTATTTGTACAATGGAAAAGATAATAGATTCCTCTCCCATTTTTGGTTTTCTCAATATTTTAAGGATGGACCTATGGCCAAGGCACATTATGATGCCTGTATAGCTGTGAATGCCAACCGGTCCATAAAGATGAATGGATGGATGGATTTACTTTTTTATCCCAAAGAACTTATTAGCCA
>JBGSNV010000365.1:0-7057 GCA_041739485.1 Chitinophagaceae bacterium | reverse complement strand
GGGCGCCTCTAAAAACCCCTCAGACAAGGCTTGCTAATTTCGTAACTCCGGAGTTTACTTGTTGTAAATGAGGAAGTTAGGAAATTGGCATAACGCAGTATTAGGGGTTTTTAGAGATGCCCTTTATTATCCGCTTTTATTTCTGAATCTTCTCATAGCTCGTGGCTATGCCTTTAATAAGCGAAGAACTGAAACCCTGATGTTCCATTTCGTTGAGCCCCGCAATCGTGCAGCCTCTCGGGGTGGTTACCTTATCTATTTCAGCCTCAGGATGGCTGCCTGTTTGTAAGAGCAATTCGGCCGCACCCAAAACGGTTTGCGCTGCAATCAGCGAAGCGGTTTTGGCATCGAAGCCAATTTCGATACCACCCTGAATATTGGCCCGGATATAGCGCATGGCAAAGGCCGTTCCGCAGGCTCCCAGAACGGTGGCAGCATCCATCAGCTTTTCATCAATCACTACGGTTCGTCCCAACTGATCAAAGATGGTTTGAATTAATGCAAGTTGATCCTGATTGGTATCGGCGTAAGATAAACAAGTCATGCTTTGGCGGATGGCAATTGCTGTATTGGGCATGGCTCTCAAAACGGGTAGCTTCATACCTATTGCTTCCCGCAACTGATGAATCCATGCACCGGTGACCACACTTACGAGGATATGCTGATCTTCCTGAAGTGAAGATTTCAGATCGAGCAGGATGTCCTGATAGTTATAGGGTTTTACAGCCAGAATGACGACGGTGGCATTTTTTACCGCAGCATGATTGTCACTCATCACATGTACCCCTCTTGTTGCCAATCCATGAAGTGGTTTGGTATTTCTACGGGTTACCGTTAGTTTTTCAGGCTCGCAATAGCCCGATGCAATCAGGCCTTCAGCAATGGCGGAACCGAGGTTTCCGCCGCCAATAATGGTAATGTTCATCGTACTTTCTTTTAGTCAATAAGGGGGCTATCTGTCAAAAAACACACAGCCATTTCGGGTAAAGATAAACGGAAAAAAGAAAGACCCGATTAATCGCTCTATCCTTCCTGTATCAGGTTTGGAGGATAAGTTTTTATTACCATTGCATGAAGGATAATAAAAAGGGAACCAAAAGTCCTCAGAGGTATTGCATCTCTTTTAAATAATTCCGCACATAATCTTCCACCCCGGCTTCAAGCGAATGGAACGGTTGATTATAACCCGCTTCGAGCAGTTTTTGCATATTGGCCTCGGTAAAATATTGATATTTGTCCCGGATATCTTCGGGCATATCAATGAACCGGATATTCGGCTCAAGATCGAGTCCGCGAAAGGTAGCGGCAGCGAGATCGTAAAAGCTTCGTGCCTTGCCGGTTCCGAGATTGTACAAACCCGATTTTGGTAAACTGCCGGTTTCTTTTGCTTTGGTTTGCTCAAACAGCCAGGCAATGACCTGTACCACATCTTTTACATACACAAAATCGCGAAGCTGTTGCCCGTCTTCAAAATCGGGGCGATGACTTTTAAACAGCTTGACTTCGCCGGTGGTTTTTATCTGATTAAAGCTATGCCAGATTACGGATGCCATGCGGGCCTTATGGTATTCGTTGGGGCCGTACACATTAAAAAATTTCAACCCTGCCCAAAACGGAGGACCGCCTACCGGATTGGGGGTATGACTGCCATCGGGTCGCACCCAACCATCCTCCTCCAAAATGTCTCCCCGGAGTCCATCGACCTGTTCAATAGCCCATTTGTCAAATTCATTTTTGCTGACACCATAAGGGTTCAGGGGCTTTAAGAGCAAAGGAAGTTCGTGGTTATCGTCGTAACCCAATTCTCCGCTGCCATAGGTAGCTGCACTTGAGGCATAAATAAGCGGGATTTGTTGCAGCTTACAAAATTTCCAAAGCATCTGACTGTATTCCACATTCAGTTCCTGATGGATGGCATAATCAAATTCGGTGGTATCGGTTCTTGCACCGAGATGAATGACATACCCCACTTCGTTGCCCCAATCGTTCAACCAGTTTTCAAGGCTTTGCCTCTCCACCACATGCGCATATTGCTTATTTTCCCAATTGGGTCTTTTGGCTTCGGTACCAAAATCGTCCACCAACACGAGGTTGGCATAGCCGAGCTCGTTGAGATGTGCCACCATAGCGCTGCCAATAAAGCCGGCAGCACCGGTAACTATGATATATCCTTCTGTATGCGCATTCATATGTTCATTTTTAGTGCGCAGGCTGAAGCCTGCTTTTTTTTATTTGCCATATGGAATCTCCTGATACTCAATTGGACTAGGTGTGCCATTGGTCCGAAACTTCGGACCGAACCTTCGGACCGAAGTTTCGGACGTGGAGATTTCATGCTGCAAAAATAGGAAGAAACGGGAGGATCATTCATCGCAACCTCCTGAATACCCTCCATGTGCCATCCGACCTTGTAACCTTATCTTAAAACCTGTAAGGTTTAAAAAAATCCCGGCTATGAATAAACGCAATAAAAAAAGAGTTTAAATTGCGTACATCTACCCAAACTGGGAACGATGTACGCAATAAGTGGGTGGGGTTATTGCGTATATAAGTAGTTAGTGGTCATGCTAAAAAAGAACCCGATGACAATAAAGGAAATCATTGAACAATTTGATACAGACTCTAGAAGAGGGTTTGATGAACACGATATCAGTTCTGCATTAAGAAAACTTGTCCCAGAAGATAAATCACAAATTGATGACACACTCAAGGCTGAGTTAATGGCCTTTGATTTTGCTGAGGATTATCAAGATAAAAAGACTGGATGGGGAACTTACTTTGGGCCTATGATGGTCTGGAACAATGGAGATGGCACAGCAACAGAATCACCATCAATCAAACTAATCACTCCAGAGATGATTGATTATTGGGAAAGAAGGGCGACTGAAAGTGTAAATCCAATAATAATAGCACGCTACAGCGGATTAGTTTGGGACTTCAAAAATAAAACTACAGGGATTAATCCATCACATGAGATCTGCAGAACATATACGGAAGCTTTAATCAATCAGGCAAATGGTGATTTTCATAAATATGAGGTTAATACCTTTCGGAAACTAGCACGAGCGTTAAAACTGTCGATTAACCTTAACGATGATGATTTAATCAAGAAATGTAAAGACTCCCTTATCAATTTTGAAAATAGGCACTCGCAAGATACTAAGCCTGGCCTCTGGGGTTATGCATTTGACCATCTTGTGGGTAACAAAAGAATAAATCTCAGTGAACAAGAGGAAAATCAAATAATCAATGAATTAGAAGAGAAGCTAGCGCGATTAACAAAAAACGATACCGAAGGTCAGAAAATTGATCCATGGGCAGCTGAAGCGGCTGCCGAAAGACTTGCAGTCTATTACAGGAAAGCCCAAAAAAATGAAGATGTAAATAGGGTTATTTTAGAAGTTGGAAAAGCGTTTGATAAAATTATAGGTGATGCTTCGGCCATGCAAGCATCTAGATGGCTCGATCATCTTCTCAAACTTTGTTTTAAATTTAACCTTAAAGAGGAGGCAGCTAAAATCTTGCTAAGGATTAGAGAGTTAGGGCCAAAAGTAGCGTCAGAACTAAAGCCTATTTCTCACTCATTCGACCTGCCAAAAAAGGAAATGGATGAGTATATCTCTGCAATGACAAACGGAGATATTCAAGAAGTTCTCCAAAGAATAGCTGTACGATATATTCCGATTAAAGAACAAGTAAAGGAGCAGATTTTCGATCTTTCCAAAAAGGCTCCATTGACATTTCTAATAGGTCATCAATTACAAGATGAAAAAGGGCGTGTTATTGCAACAATAGGTTCTTTGGAAGATGATTTAGAAGGACATATCGTCAGACAAGTCTCACAAAACCTTTCTTTTTCATCAATATTCTTAAGGGCCATTTTTCAAGAGTCCAATAATGAAAAAGGACTTGATAAAGAACAAATTTTAAAATTCATTGAAAACTCACCCATAATCAATACTGATAGATTCGAGATAATAAGTAGAGGATTAGAGGCCTATTTCTTAAATGATTTTTTGGTAACAATTCATCTACTGGCTCCTCAAATTGAAGAAGCGATTAGGAATATAGTGGAGTTTGCAGGAGGCAATGTTTTAAAACCTTCTAGAGGAGGTGGTTATCACTTAAGAACATTTGATGAAATTTTACGAGATGATATAATAAAGGAAGCATTAGGTGAAGATTTTGCTGATTATTTCCGAATTCTTTTTACAGACCAAAGAGGATGGAATATAAGAAATAATGTTTGCCATGGAATGGCTTCACCAAATATGTTTAACCACCAGACTTCTGACAGAGTAATACATGCGTTATTGTGTCTTGGTCTAATTCACGAAACAAAATAAAGTTATGAGCAACAATTACGAGAAAATCTTTGATTTAGTTAAATATGCCCGAGAGAAAGGAATTAATCCTGCTGACCCTAATACATGGGATGATAATTATCGAAAGCGACAACAGGAATTGGCAGGCATTCTACCTGAAATTGAGAAGGACATTACTTCAATAAAAGAGCGAATAGAGAAAAATAAAAAATCTCAGAAGTGAAAGCACGAAGGCACAACATTGTATAAGAGCAATAGCGGGTGAAGTGGTAAATTCAAGGTCTGTGCATTTAATAAACTTTGGTGGTGGCGGACAGGTAATCGCCTTGAAATCCGCTACTGCTCTTATACTTGACCGTTAGCCGTTACTTCTATAAAGTATCCAATTGTGCGCAATAAAATAGCAGCCTTTTTAAGTATTATCATCTTTATCTACTCTTGCCAGCCGACTAACATTGGTAGTGTTTCCGCAATAGAAGATGAGTTGATAGATGTCAAATTGATTGAAATAAAAAGATTTAATAGTGTCTACCAAATAAAATCAGTAGATGAAAAGTTAGATACAATTTTCTTAATAAGTCCAGAAAAGAGAGAATATAAAATTGATACATCAAAGTTTATTACGTTGAGACTTACTCAAATAAAGAGGTTTCGAGTGGGTAAAATGGAACAGCTAGGGGCGTATTTGATTGCTGGCAATGACACTTTATGGAGTGAGGCAAGTACCAACAATGCTCCTAAGTTCTACAGGATAATCGAACAATGAAGCAACAGCTAACATTGTATTAGCAAAAGTTTGGCTGGACGTTGGCAGCATCAGCAGTAGCTAAAGCCAAACTTCAGTCCAGGCAGGACAAGCAACTTTGAGGCATTAAATCTAAACTTCAACTTCATATTTTCAATCAGCAGCGGCTGTGGACTGACGGAATACTTTAGTCAGGAAAGGGTGCGTAATGTTTCGCAACATAGTGAATCCTTGTTTCGGAAACTCTACTTACCTATTTTGCAACATACTGTTTGCACTGTTGCGAAAATTCCTGTATGCTCACTTTACAGCTCGCAGGTAGAGACCGTGCTCGAATGAATATTTAAATCAATATAAAAAGACAACCAAATTCGGGGTTTTATTTTCGTAATCCTTCTTATCCAATTCATACCAATTACATTTAATATCTTCATAGTAAAAGGTTTCTTTAAACTTCAATCCAACTTTTTTAAGAATATGATTAGAGCCTTCATTATCACAACTTGCAGCAGCATACACCTGATCAATGTTTAGTTTACCAAAAGCATACTCCAGAGAGGCGATGGCAGATTCTGTGGCAATTCCTTGCCCCCAATATTTTCTAATCAGTCTGTAACCAAGGTCATAATAATTTTGGTGATTGTTTGTACGTTCGGTTACGAATTTCAGCCCTGTCCACCCGATAAAATCCAGCGTCTTTTTATCTATAATTGCCCACCGTCCAATTCCAAAGTCAATATATTGCTGTCTGATAGCATTAATAATTTCAACAATCTGGCTTTTATCCCTGACAGGCTTATTGCCTAAAAATCTATGAACCTCCGGATCAGAATCAAGTTCAAACAATCCTTCTATATCTGTTGGGAGAATTTCTCTTAAAATGAGTCGCTCTGTCTTTGCAAATATTTTCATTTTTACATCTTATAAATTTCTAAAATCAAAATTTCCTTTAAGTTTCATTCCCAATTCCGCATCTTATAAAGATATCTATTCCTAAATCAATCCAGGAAAATAGATATGATCTCCTAAAAAAATCCCGTGTGAAACCGAAAGAAGCTAAAAATTCCAGCTATTTATAGTATAGTAGTTCTCTTCTAATTTTTTAAGATTGTTTTGCCAGGGAAAACTTTCGGGCTGAGTGGTATACAAATATTCGAAAGATCCGTCATGATGCCCAAAGCAATGTAAAATCCCATCATTGAAATAAGATATATTTTTATACCTAAGGCTAAAGTCATTTTCTTCCTTTCTGAAGCCGTTACAATTTATTGCTTGTATATTCCGGACCAATTGTTCAAATCCGTATCGGGTCCAACCGTAATAATTGAGCAGATGATCTATTCTTTGGTCCTTATAATGTCCATAAAATCGTACTTCCCAAGGTTGGTTGCAAACTTTCCATGTATCTGTTTCCATTACTTCTAAGCACCCGTCTGAATTGATGCTGAACTTTGTTTTTGTTTGCGGGCCGATTGTATAGACACTATCTCTAAAAAGATTCTTGTATTGCATGGCCGTGTCATGAAAAGACAGGTAAATGGTGTCGCCTGAGAACATGTCAAACTGAATGGAAGGGGATCTTTTTACAAGCCTCATCAGTTCATAAAAGGAAGGCTTATTATCTTGAAAGTTCTTTTCTAACTCTTTCTCGGCTGACAGGCACTCCAATGAAAAAGTAATTCTACGTCCTTCAAAGAACAATAGGCCTCCAAGAACGAATAGGAGCATTCCAATGATTATTATTTTTCTTTTCGTCATTTCAATTTAAACCGAAATTTCTTTTATTCAAATCAGGAAAGGGCATCCTTTCGGGCTGTTTACAAATTTAAGCGTAAACTTTGTATCGCAACGTCCACGTATCGCAACGTCCTGCATGCTCGCCTTGCGGCTCGCAAGCAGAGACGTTGCTCGAAAGTCGGCTCGACTCCGGAGGAGTCAATTTAACCCGGGCAATATGTTCATTTGTGATATGGAATCCAAATTCTAA
>JBGSNV010000358.1:0-26359 GCA_041739485.1 Chitinophagaceae bacterium | reverse complement strand
ATGTTGCCGACGAAATTTAAGTGCTAATTGTTTGCCACGCAGTTTACTCCACAGTACTTCCTCAGCCTGCGTTGGGTGTACCCGATGTGTTTGGGCATATTCTTTTATCAACCCATAAACTGTTGGATCTGCATAATCTGAAAATGGCACTGCTGGAACTTTTTTTCCTGATTCGATTGTCAAATTCGTATTTACGTTTCCAGAGTAGGAGTTAGACTCCCCCCCTGCGGGGGGGCTGGGGGGGGCTATAAAATCCGCCAAACTAAAATTCGGTTGGCCTTTCGCTTTCTGACTTTGCTGCCGCAAAAACTGCAGTTTGCATTCGGCATCGCCGGTGGTTAAAGTCACTTCATCTCCGTTGCTGTATGCAGGCCAGAAACCAAGCACGCCTTTGGGGGTCAGCCAGTTTTCCTGTTCGATCCTGTCGAGCAGGGCATTGGCATCTTTATGCAGTTTGGTGGCTTCTTTACCCACAATCTCATCTTCTAAAATAGCTGGAAAATTGCCATGCATTTCCCAGGCAATGAAGAAAGGTTTCCAGTCGATATAGGGGCGCAAATCTGCAGCCGTGATGCCTTCAATGGCTTTTTGGCCCGTAAAAGCAGGGGCGGGTGGCTGATAGCCTTCCCAGTCAATTTGTACAGGATTGGCTTTAGCTTGTTTATATGGCAGAAAGTTCTTGGCCGTTTGTTTTTTACCAAAGCTTTCGCGAAGCGCTGTATATTCTTCCAGAACGGTTTTTAAAACACCAGGCTTGGTTTCAGCATTTAGAAGCGTGCCGGTAAGGGTCACACTGCGGCTGGCATCGAGTACATGAATCACCCCATGTTCGTACTCCGGTGCAATCTTTACCGCCGTATGCATCCGGCTTGTGGTAGCACCTCCTATCAGGAGGGGTTGCGTCATACCGCGACGTTTCATTTCCCGGGCTACATGCACCATTTCATCCAACGATGGGGTAATCAATCCCGATAATCCGATCACATCGGCTTGTTGTTTTTGTGCTTCATCGAGAATACGGTCTGTGGATACCATCACCCCAAGATCGATAATGTTATAGCCGTTGCAACCCAATACCACGCCCACAATATTTTTACCAATATCGTGTACATCACCTTTTACCGTAGCCAACAGGATTTTAGGTACCGAGCCCTGATCGAGTAGCGGATTATCGAGTTTTTCCTGCTCAATAAATGGCGTCAGATAGGCAACACTTTTCTTCATGACCCGGGCACTTTTTACCACCTGCGGTAAAAACATTTTGCCTGCCCCAAATAAGTCTCCCACTACATTCATGCCTGCCATCAATGGCCCTTCAATTACTTCGAGGGGTCGGGTATAGGCTTGTCTTGCTTCTTCGGTATCTTCATCTATGTACTCGGTAATGCCATTGATGAGGGCATGTTTGATTCGCTCTTGTACCCCGGTCTTGCGCCAGGTTTCGTCCCGCACTTCCACCTTGCCTTTGGCTTTTACCTTTTCGGCATGCCGAATAAGTGCTTCCGTGGCTTCGTTGTTGTCGTTATTACGGTTCATCATCACATCTTCACAAAGCTGCCGCAACATCGGCTCTATTTCGTCGTACACCACTAACTGTCCCGCATTGACGATACCCATATCCATACCGGACTTGATGGCATGATACAGAAATACGCTGTGCATGGCTTCGCGTACATGGTCGTTGCCGCGAAAGCTGAAAGAAATATTCGATACCCCGCCACTGACTTTGGTAAGCGGCATTAATTGTTTGATCTCGTGGGTGGCTTCAATAAAATCGATAGCATAATTGTTGTGCTCTTCAATACCGGTGGCAATGGCAAAAATATTGGGGTCAAAAATGATATCCTGTGGGGCGAAACCGACCTGCTCGGTTAATATTTTATAAGCCCGGTGACAGATTTCCACCTTACGGGCTTTGGTATCGGCTTGTCCTTTTTCGTCGAAAGCCATGACAATAACTGCAGCACCAAATGCCTGACAAATCTGCGCCTGTTCAATAAATTTGGCCTCGCCCTCCTTCATACTGATGGAGTTGACAATGCATTTGCCCTGTACACACTTCAGCCCCGCTTCTATGATCTCGAATTTTGAGCTGTCGATCATAATGGGAATGCGGGCAATATCGGGGTTCGGCTTGCAGCATATTGAGGAAAGTAGCCATCGCTTCTACCCCGTCGAGCAGTGCATCGTCCATGTTTACATCGAGCACCTGTGCGCCGTTTTCTACCTGATGCCGGGCCACACTCAGGGCTTCTTCATAAAGTCCTTCGCGAATAAGCCGGGCAAATTTCTTACTTCCGGTTACATTGGTCCGTTCCCCCACATTGATGAAGTTCGTCTCCGGACGCACTACAAGTGGTTCGAGACCAGCAAGGCGTAAGTATGGATGAATAGCTGTTGACATTTTACTTTTATTTTTTGCCCGGATAAGGAAACCCGATCGGATTCCTTGGTTTGGGAGGTTGTTCTATTAACTTTTTCACAGCCTCAAAAATGGCGCTGATTTCTTTATCATGTTTGGTAACCACTTTTTCAAGTTGGTCCATTTTTATTTGCAGTTCCTGATTGTCGAGCAGGAGTTGTTTCATATGGGAGAACACCCGGATAATCTGAATGTTGACCTGTATGGCGGTTTCGCTGCTTAGCACACTTGAAAGCATGGAAACCCCTTGTTCGGTAAAGCAAAAAGGCGGATGCCGCAAACCCATTTTGTCCGAATTGGACATCACAAATTGTGATCTCCAATCTTCTAGTTCCTGAGCCGTCATTTCAAACATAAAGTTCCTTTGGAACTTATTTTTCACCACAAAGGCATAATGAACACCATGGTTCACAAGGAATTTATACAAAATGAACTTTTTTATCTTCATTTACTTCCAAATCATTCATTCTTACAGGTTATTATCATAAAACAAATCTTTTAAATCCATTTTTTAATAGCCGGACATGAAAGTTTATTCGAAATCCTAACCTCTTTTTTGTCAATTTTAAATAACTCAGTGTTTGGGCATCCCAAACCGGATGAAAAATTTCCTGAGCCTTCAGTTCTACAATGACTAAATTTTCTATAAAAAGATCAACTTTAAGTGCATTGGGTATTACTAAATCCTCATAATGTATTGGAATAAGTTTTTGAGATTCGCATGCTATCCCTCTTTTCTGTAGCTCGTAAACAAAACATTTTTCATATATACTCTCCAGAAGGCCTGGTCCTAAATACTTATGAAGCTTTAATGCAATCTCAAATATAATCTTGCCTAACTCCTCCTCCCGGTCGCTAAGCCGTTCATAAAACTCAAAGTCATGATTTTCCATAATAAACAATGCATACTATTTTGAAATACCGTCTGATTACAAATCTATAATTGCTTTATGTTCTTTAAAAATCCTTCGTGAGCCTTTGTGCCTCCGTGCCTTTGTGGTTCAAACTGCCAGTAATTCCGGTCTTTTCCTGGGAGCCAGTTTTTTTACCTCATCCGCTATATGTTTAATATGATCCGGGGTAGTGCCACAGCAGCCCCCGACAATATTTACCCAGCCATTTTTGGCCCATTCTTCAATAAAATGGGCTGTTTCATGGGGTTGTTCGTCGTATTCGCCCATCGCATTCGGCAGTCCGGCATTGGGGTAGGCACTTGTGTAGCAACCCGCAAGCGAACTAAGTTCCTCTACATGGCTGCGCATTTCCTGTGCCCCGAGTGCACAGTTGAGTCCCACACTCAACGGATTGGCATGGGCCACACTTGTGTAAAAAGCCTCTAATGTTTGTCCGCTCAGGGTACGGCCACTTGCATCGGTGATGGTACCGCTTATCATAACAGGAAGGGTGCCCCCCGCAGGAAGTGGGTGTTCGCGGAAGTATTTTTTGATGGCAAAAATGGCAGCTTTGGCATTGAGTGTATCAAAAATTGTTTCGATCAGCAGGATATCGGCGCCAGCTTCCACAAGTGCCTGTACCTGTTCGTAATACGCATCGGCAACCTCGTCGAAATAAACACCGCGAAAACCCGGATTGTTTACATCGGGACTCAGGCTGAGTGTTTTATTCATGGGGCCAATCGCACCCGCTACCCATGCCTGTTGGCGGGTATCTTCCGGATGTTCTTCAAAATATTCTTTAATGGCTTTTTTGGCACAGGCCACCGCAGCGGTATTGATTTCAGCAGCCAATGATTCCATATGGTAATCAGCCATACTCACCCGCTGCGCATTGAAAGTATTGGTTTCAATAATGTCGGCACCGGCACCGAGGTACTGTTTATGGATGCCTGTAATGATATCTGGTTGTGTCAAACAAAGCAGGTCATTATTCCCTTTCAGGTCGCTTTCCCAGTTTTTGAAACGATCCCCGCGGTAATCTTCTTCCTCCAGTTGATGCCGCTGAATCATGGTGCCCATAGCGCCATCGATGATAAGAATTCGCTGCTCAAGTGTCGTATAAATGCTGTTTCCCATAAGTTTAATAGATGCACAACTTTTGAACGGAGCGTCGCAACGATGTTTCATCTATGCGATGCAGCCGGTAAACAAAAAATAAAAATGCTCTAAACGGAAACTTTTAAACGAGTATTTTGCCTGTAGTGGGCGAATGCATCGTTTATTAGTTCCGTTTTTTTTGAAAAGCCTTTACAGGATTTTCAGCGGTACGAACAATAAACAAATCCACCCGCAGGTGCAAAAGTAATTCAATTCGGGGAATTACAAACAAGGAGATTAAGATCGGGTTGAAAGGAGGGAAAAGAATCAAACCATGTGCAGGAACCTGCTTAAAGTTTGCCGGGTTGCTTTAACATTTTCCTTTTGCCGGCCATCTGAAACACTCTTTTCATATTGAATCCGAAGTGGACATCGCCATTAAAAATATCACCTTCGGTTTCGCTGATAAACGGGCGCTCTGCAATGCCTTGTCCATTGGTAAAAAGCAATTGAAATACATGGCCTCCGGTACCAATATCAAAACCCATAGCTATGGCATTTCGGGTATAGGCCAGTTTTGCTCTTGAGGTTTAAATAATATTCCACATTGAAGTTGGTGCGTTATACAGTGCCTGCCATGCCTGAAAAGAGCATGTCATTGGGATTGGTTGCTTCGGGCATAATATTGTAATGCAAGAGGGCAGGCATTGCCTTCATGACAACTCAGGCAATTGGTATTGAGTATAGGAATCACCGTGCCAACATAACTTACATTGATCGTATTGCAGGTTGGTTGGTTATCAGCCGGTTAAGCAATTTCCTTCTTGCTTCAGGTGCAGGCCTGTAATGTAATAAGAGACATAAAAGCTATGATACCTGGAATAACAGAGAAAAGCTTTTTGCTTTTAATCGCGTGGCTATGACCTGATTATTGAAACGCTTTTAAATACTGCGCTTTGTCAGGTACGAAGCAATCGTTTGGTTTATTAGAATGCTTGAATACATCTGATTTACTTTCGGTTACCCAATCAGATTCTCGTGATCTATGATTTTATAAAATACAATAATCTCCTCCAGTGAAATGATTTCTTTTGCAGCAGGTAAATGCCGGAATATATTTTATGGTCTGGTGATAACGGGATAGCAATCTATCAACACTACATCTGCAAACAGCTTCTGATTGCGGTATCCTTTGCAAATCCCTTTCAAAGTAATTGGCTTGCCTATTTGAAGTTCTGAAGGGGACTTAAGCGTGCAAAAGATAGTGCCATCCGGTACAGCTGTTTTGAGTTCAATATTGGTCTGTCCATGTTGATTGGATCCTGTTTTTAAAACAGTGCCGCTTACCGCAAGTGTTTTGTCCAAAAAACGTTGATTACCGGCATCGGGATTATCGTTATAGAAGGCGAACAGGGCGTTGGCGGTAATAGCAATACCTTCTTCCCGGCGCGGATCCCTTGCCGGTAAGAACCAGATGTAAAGAAAGAGGAGGGCTCCTACTAAAAACACAGTACCTAAAAGGAAAATAACTTTTAAGGCACTGTGTTTTTGCTGCTTTGCCATAATCTGTTTTTGAGGACAGTTACGATCTGGCCGGAAATCCGGTTTTATTGAATCACCATAATTTCAGTGGTTTCTCTCTTATTACCAAGACTGCTTTGGATATAATATTTTCCCGGACTCATGGAATGAAGATGCCAATGCCCGTTGTTAATACCTGTTTTTGCCTGCATTTGTGTACGCTCTACAATTCGTCCGTTGTTGTCCACAAGATTCAGGTATAAAGTACCGTTTTCTTCTGCATTAAAGCTAAGCTTTAGATGGCCGTTGGCAGGCAAAGGATTGGGGCTCAGGCTCCGGATAATTTGGTTGCTGACTGTGGTACCGGCTTTGTGTAGTTTTACAGGTGACAAAGTTTTTCGTCCGTCCCGATCCACTCCTTCAATATAATAATAGAAGAAGGCTTGATTGGCAACGGTTCGAAGATCAGTGTACTCGTATTTTTTTACCGGAATAACTTCCCTATTTGCAGCTACTGAACCAATTTCCGTAAAACGGATGCCATCGCTACTTCTCAGCACATTGTATTTGTATACGTTTTCTTCAGACAAAGCCTCCCATTCGATTTCAACAAATCCGGGTTTGTTTTCGCTGATGGCGATTGCTCCGAATTTTAGGGGCAGCGCACCTCCCACATTGATGGAAGCTACCATAAAAGAAGCATGGGGTTGACAAAGGTATTCATAGGATCCTGCTACGGTCAGTTGGTAATCAAAACTTGTATTTCCGGAAGTCATGGGATTATTCCAGGAGGCGGCACCTGAGGGCACGGAGGTGCTTGTAGTTGTATGAAACCCTGCTATCCAGGTCCAACGTACAGTGTCCCCCACATTGGCATTTAGCACAGCCGGAGAAAATTGAAAATTGCTTACTTCCACTGTATGGATAGTGGCATTTGCGGACATACCCCAAATAAAAAAAAGGAGACCGGAAAATAAAATTTTACGCATAGTTTTTGGTTTTAGTGTTTTTACTTACACCAATTGAGGGCATTTGTTTTTGTACCCGTCCAAAAACCGTAAGAAATTGTCTTTTGTTAAATGATGATACTAGGATTGCAGGTATTTCTCTACAGGAAGCCGGTTTTGCAGACTTCTGCCAAGGGTCATTTCGTCAGCGTATTCCAGTTCACCGCCAAAGGCAATACCCCGGGCAATGGTGGTCATTTTTATGGACCGGCCCTGTAGTTTTTTCTGAATATAAAAAAGCGTGGTATCCCCCTGAATGTTAGGATTCAGCGCAAAGATGAGTTCTTCCACCCCCTGCTCCTCAATACGCGATAACAGGCTTTCGATGGTGAGTTGATCCGGACCCACTCCATCGAGTGGCGATATCACTCCACCCAATACATGGTAGCTCCCGCTAAACTGTTGCGTGGCTTCGATGGCCATCACATCACGGATAGATTCAACCACACAAACGGTGGATTGGCGGCGCATGGGGTTGGCACAGATATTGCAAAGTTCCTGATCACTTACATTGTGGCAGCGACTGCAGAAACGGATTTCGTTGCGCATTCTGGAAAGCGTATCTGCAAAGCCCTGTACCTGCGACGCATCCTGTTTGAGAAGGTGGAGCACAAGCCGGAGGGCTGTTTTTTTACCAATACCCGGCAGCCGGCTGAACTCGGCTACCGCATTTTCCAATAAATCACTTGAGAATACCATAATGCTTTAAGCCCAACCGGATGCACTTCCCGAACCCGGGTTTAATTTTTAATAATCAATCATCACCTTTAAGGCTTTAGCTTCCTGCTTTGGCTGCCCTGATCTTTTCAAAAAGCTCCCTCGCATCGCTTGCCTTAAAAAGCTGTGTACCATCATTCATGGTTGCGGCACTGCCACAAGCAACCCCAAATTGAATGGTTTGTTCGAGTCCGGCACCTTTTTGTAGCATATGGGTCATGCCGGCCACCATGCTGTCGCCCGCACCTACGGTACTGCGGGTTGGCACTTCGGGTGCGGCTGCAAAGTGTGCTTCTGTGGCGCTTACCAGCCACGCACCTTGCGCCCCCATACTTACCGCAATGAGTTCTGCAAATCCATCGCGTACTGCCTGTTGTGCAGCCTCCGGAACTTCCTCTTTTTGCAGGTAGCCGATATTGAGCATTTTGCAAAGCTCCCCGATATTGGGCTTGATAAGATATGCCTTTTTGCCCTTTAGTGCCTGCAGGGCGGGCCCCGAAGTATCTACAATGCATTTGGCACCCAATGCATTCGCCGTTTTTACAATCAATCCATAAAAATAATCGGGCAGGCCGGGCGGTAAGCTGCCACTTGCCACCACATAGGTTGGCGAGAACATTCGGATATCATCTATCAACTGTACAATGGTAGATTCTACCACTGCCCTGCCCGGAAAAGTAAACCGGAATTGCTGAATAGACTCTTTTTCCAGCACAATCCAGTTTTCGCGGGTTTCTACCTGGGTATCTACGGCATGAAAATCAAGGCCTGCTTCCTTCAAAAGGGTTTTCAGCATATCCCCGTTATGGCCTCCGCTTGGAAAAAGTGCTACAGCCTTTAGGTTGAACCTGCTAAGAGCCTTGCTCACATTGATGCCCCCGCCTCCCGGTTCGTGTACCACTTCAGTACAACGGAGTTTGCTTTCCGGTTTCAGTTTGGGCACAACCGAGCTTTTATCAATGCATGGATTGAGTGTAACGGTGATAATCATAAGCTCAAAAATAACATACTCTGTTTAGCCAGCCACATTTAATCAGGAGGATGATTTTGTAGCAGCCATTTCTTCCAAAATGTTGCGTAAACGTTTTTCCACATCTTCAAAGGAACTGTATCCTCTTGAGATCATGTAAAACTTACTCTCACTTACCTGCAACAGCACCGTTGGATAGCCCGTTACCTGCAATTGCTTTACCAATTGAAATTCGTATTGGGCTTCTTCGAGGTATTGCTCACTGTGCAGCAGTTCGTAAAATTGTTCTGTAGGCAGGTCGTATTTTTCCACAAGATGCCGGTAGGCTTCATCATCGGTCAGATCGCGGCCTTCGTAATGTAAGGCGTATTGGAGGTCGGCCGCCCATTCCACGGCTCTTTCCGGAAAAAACTTTTTAAACACACTAAGCGCAATAGCGGGTTTCAGGCTATCGGGGTGCCAGTCGCTTTCGGTCGGGTTTTGAATATGCCAGAGATAGTCCTCGCCAAAACGGATACCCGAAGTGTTTTCCACGTTTTTATAGGCTTCGGAGATGTAGCCTGCCATGGCTGAAATATGCGGGGGATTTTCGTTGATAATCATGCCGCCGCTCAAAACGTCAAATACAAAATATTGCTTGTAGGTATCATAAAGCTGTTTGATAACAGGGCTAAAGCCATAGCACCAACCGCAATAAGCATCGAAACAGTACCAGATAGTAGGAGTCATAGGGACAAAGGTAAAAAATTACTCTTGCTTCCCGTTTTGATATTGAGTCGCCAATCTTTGAAAATAGCCGAAAAGTCCACCGGTTGTTTTCGCGGGTTTGGTAACCTTGTTTGCCAGCTCGTTAAATGGTGGATGATTGGTTGCCCAGTTTTTGAATTCGCTATATTTTACAAATACTGTGGTATCTCCCGGGGTTTCGAAGAAGAAGTAGCTGCTTGGGAGGTTGTAGCTTGCATGTTCGCGGTAGTGCCAGATGGACAGTTCATTGCCTCGGAAAAGGAGTTGCCGGAAAACCCGCCGGGGTGTTTTTTCCAGGGTACGCCGCTGCCGGGCATGCAGGAAAAGCTGCTGTTCATAGATAACGGTGCTTTCAAAATAGCCGTTTCCGAGATGTTTTCCCGGAGCTTCGCGGTAAAATCCGCGGATTTGAAAAGGGGTATGGATGCGGATGGAATCTTTTTTATAGAGGATGGCAATGCGTTGGAAACCATAATCGCGGCTTTGACCGAGATTGGAATAATTGATCCGGAGTTCCCCCCACGGATCGGCGGGAATATTTACCGGGATGGAATCTCCCTGCAGGGTATACACTTTATCCTGTGCCCTGATTGCCGAAGTTTGCAGTATCATCAAACAAAAGAGAAGGATCGATCGCATGGACTTGCAATGTAATGCGTTTAAGAATATATTTGAACAACCACCAATATGGAATGGGTATATGACGTTTACTTATCGCGATACAATCAACGGTGGAGAATTTATTCTTTTTGCGGGGGAGCCAAAGCTTTCGGGCAATAATCTGTTGACAAAATCGCCCTACAACTACTATGCGCTTGCTATTAATACCGGCTTGCCCACCCGGGTTGTATTAGACGGAGAATCCTTTGAAATGCCCTCTTTTGCTATTCTGCCTGTCATGTTTAGTCAGAGTTATGCTTTTGAGGATGCGGTTGATATTATTCTTTGGAAATTTAACCGGGAGTTCTATTGTGTGGTCGATCATGATGAACAGGTGGGTTGTGCCGGATTTTTGTTTTACGGTTCATGGGGTCAGTTGATGCTTGAAACCGCAGCCCCCGAGCAACGGAAATTACGGCTTTTAATCGAGGTGTTTAAAGAGGAGTTTGATGAACGGGACGATATACAGGGTGATATGCTTAGAATGCTTTTGGTTCGGCTCATCATTACCATTACAAGAATTGCCCGGGAAAGAATAGTACCCAATGTTGTGGCTGAGGAAGAGAAGTTTAATCTGCTCCGGCAGTTCAACCTGCTTGTAGAACTACACTATAAAACAGCGCATGAAGTGCAGTATTATGCTGCCCGCCTTTTTAAATCACCAAAGACCCTTGCCAATTATTTTGCAAAATATGGCAGCAAATCGCCACGCCAAATCATTCAGGAACGTATAACCTTAGAGGCAAAGCGGCAATTAACCCATACAGACCGGTCTGTTAAGGAAATTGCGCAGCATCTGGGATTTGAGGATCCGGCACATTTCAGTCGTTTTATCAGGCAGCAACTTGGATGTGCCCCAACAGATCTTAAGAAATTACAAAAGGGAGTAGAATAGGGAAGAATAGCCATGCTATCAGGTGTTTTGTCCATTGTGCAAAAGGTGTAGCAGCACCATTTTTGCATTCTGTTTAATCACCAAGTAAATGTAAGTAAGATGCAACATCAAAAATTAAAATCATTCAAAGAAGTCCTGATCCTCTTTGCGATGGTTTGTTATGGGTTCTCCGGCTTTGCACAGCAGCAGGGGATCTTTCAAAAAGAGGGTTTGGCTATTCGGGGGTATGACCCGGTAGCCTATTTCAGGCAAAATGAAGCAATAAAAGGATCCGAGTCTTTTTCATGGGACTGGCAGGGCGTCCGTTGGTTATTTATGAATGAGTCAAACCGAACAGCTTTTAAAACCAATCCGGAAAAGTATTCCCCGCAGTTTGGAGGTTTTTGTGCCTATGGAGCAAGCGAAGGCCATTTATCTCCTACAGACCCGAATGCCTGGACCATCGTCGGGGACAAATTGTATTTGAATTTCAGCCCCAAAGTGAAAACGCTGTGGTTGCCGGATACAACGAGCCGCATACCTCAGGCCGTAAATTACTGGAAAACATTACCCTCTAAAAATTAAAGAATAAACCAATGAAAAATTTCTTATATATATTCTTCGGTCTGATGCTGATAAGCAGTGTGGGATTCGCACAATCAGACAAGCGTTTAAAAAGTTTCAACACAGATAAAGGATTGGCTATTGAAGGATATGATCCGGTAGCCTATTTTGTTGCTAAAAAAGCGGTTAAAGGCAATTCGCAATTTTCAGTTTCGCATCAGGGGATTGTTTACCGGTTTTCGTCGCCCGCCAATAAGGATACTTTCCTTAAAAATCCATCCGCTTACGAGCCCCAATATGGCGGATGGTGTGCTTATGCTATGGGGGAAACCGGAGAAAAAGTACCGGTGGATCCGGAAACTTTTAAAATCCTCGATGGAAAGCTTTATCTGTTTTACCATAGCTGGACGAACAATACGCTTCCCAAATGGAATAAGGAAGAACAGCGGCTCAAAACAAACGCCGATAAAAGCTGGATGAAATTTTATTAGTTCCCGGTTACTATTCTCTGAATGCCAAACGAATCAAATTAAAAAACAAAGTGATGAAAAAAATAATCTTATTCATAGTCCGGCTTGTAGCGGCTCTTATTTTATTACAAACTCTATATTTCAAATTTACCGGACATCCGGAAAGTGTTGCTTTATTTACTAAACTTGGGGTAGAACCCTGGGGCAGAATCGGAACCGGGGTCATTGAGCTGATCACAGGTATTTTATTATTGATACGACCTACTGCCTTATTGGGTGCCCTATTGGGAATCGGACTAATGGCCGGTGCTATTATATCTCATTTACTCGTACTTGGTATTGATTCAGCAGGAGATGGAGGACAATTGTTTTTATTGGCATGGATTGTATTGCTTTTCTGTAGTATTATTGTATTTGTTTACCGAAAAGACATTGTCAATTATCCGTTCATTCCGGGTTTTATCCGTTCCATATAGCTGATTAATTTCATTTTTTATACACTACATTCTATTCTTTTCATGGTGCAGGATTCCCAAACAGGACGCTTTTTAACTACACAGGTACATGCAATCATCAACGATTTGCACAAAGTCTTTCAGCAATGCTCCGATGAGCAATATGCCATGCCCCTGCCGCTTTTATCGGGGGCAAGCATTGGAGAACATACCCGGCATATTATTGAATTTTTCCAATGTCTTAACAAGGGAATTGAATCGGGAAGGGTCAATTACGCCCGGCGAAACCGGCAACGTCAACTCGAAACCGACAGAGTGTTTGCACTGGAGGTTATGAGAACATTTTCAGAAAGCCTCAGTGTTGCTGATATTCCATTGCTCGTAGAACTTGGGGCAAGTCCGGAAGAGGAACACCTTACCACGAGTTCTTCGCTGTATCGGGAATTATCCTATAATATTGAACATGCCATTCATCATATGGCCATTCTTAAAATAGGGTTGAAATCATTACAAATCGAGGTGGATACTCATTTTGGAGTTGCGCCCTCCACCATCAAATACAAGAATACATGTGCTTCGTAAGTTATATTTCGATACCAAAAGGATATTTGCTGGGCAGCAACCGCGACGAACATATTATGCGCAAACCTGCGCAACCGCCTGCCAAACAAAGGACTGAAGCGAAAGGGGCTAAATATCTGAGTCCAATGGATGGAAAAGCGGGTGGAACCTGGATAGGGTCCCGCGAAGATGGCTGGTCAATGGTTTTGCTCAATGGTGCTTTTGAACCACATGTGTCGCAGCCGCCGTACCGGCATAGCCGGGGTCTTATCATTCCCAAACTTTTCGAACAGGATCACCCGGGACAAGCCTGGAATGAATTCCGGCTGGAGCGTTTAGAACCTTTTACCCTGATCCTGACCAATGGACTAGAGCTCTGGGAAATGCGCTGGGACGGCGAAAAAAGGTACCAACGGTTATTAGATAGTCGTTTACCACATAGCTGGAGTTCTGCTACCCTGTACAATACTGAGCAGCGACAAGTTAGGGGTTCTTGGTTTCAAACCTGGCTGCATGCTGTCCATGTTCCTGATGCAGAAGCCTTAAAAGCTTTTCATCAAACCCCTTCCGGACCCGAATCCTTCAGCATTCAACTTAAAAGGCCTGATGGGATGGAAACAGTAAGTACTACCATTGTAGCCTGTACCGGTCAGCACCTGCAAATGCTATATGCAGATAAGCGCTATGCTGCTGAAAACAATTATCAGATGACTCTTCAGGATACAAATCTCAAACAGGAAATTGGTACAAAAAAACAGTTGGTATAATCGGTTAAAAGCTTGGGAATATTGGCCATTTCATTATATATATGGCCCTATCTATCTGGTGTTCGTATGGTATATCATTCGAAGTGGATTCCGGTTTTTCTTTACGGCTGCCAATCCCACTATTGAGAACGGCGGATTCGTGCTTGAATCAAAGTGGAATATTTACGAACTGTTGCCGGCCGGCACCTACCCCGAAACCCTTCATTTTCAACCGGGGACACCTGTCGAAAATATCGTAAAGCACGTTCAGAAATCAGGTGTGCATTATCCGTTTATCATGAAGCCGGATATCGGAGGTAAAGGACGTGGGGTGGTTATTGTAAAAAACGAAGTAGCCCTTAGGGATTATGCTGCAAGGTTCACCATGGCCTTCCTGATACAGGCCTATATCGAATATCCGCAGGAAGCGGGCATCTTTTATATACGGTATCCGGATGAGGCGAGCGGCAAAGTAACAGGAATTGTGGGCAAGGGATTTGGTACAGTAACGGGTGATGGCTTGTCGGATATAGCCACACTGGTTTTGGCCGATGATCGTTTGAAGCGGCAATACGCCGCTTTGGAGGCTCAGTTGGGTAATAAAATGAAAGAGGTTCTTCCCGCCGGGAAGGTGGAAATATTGATTCCATTCGGCAACCATGCAAGAGGGGCTGTTTTTTATGATTGGGCACATTTGATTGATGCCCCTTTAATAGCATGGCTGGATCCGCTTTTACAAAAAATTGAAGGTTTTCATTATGGCCGGCTCGATATTCGTTTCAATACCTGGGAAGAGTTACTTAAGGGCGAAAATTTCAGCATCATCGAATTGAATGGTGCAGGCAGCGAACCCACCCATATCTACGACCCGCAGCATAATTTGCTTTTTGCCTGGAAGGAAATCATCCGGCACTGGAGTTATTTATACAACATCAGCAGGCAGCAACATCAGCAGGGCGTACCCTATCTTTCACTCAAAAAGGGATTGGCCATGCTCAAGGCAAATACCCGTTTTGAAGCTGAACTTGATGCCCAGCATGAGGCGTTGTTGAAGTCAATGGAATAAGCTTTTCGAATCCTGTCCGTTTTTAATGAATATTGCTATCTTGGCCTTTTAAAAACGTTGTACTGCCTATGCAACCTTTGCTGTATGAATTTCTGGGAACCACTTTGTTGTTGCTTTTGGGCAACGGAGTAGTGGCTAATGTATTGCTGCCTCAAAGCAAGGGAAAGGACGGGGGGTGGATTGTCATTACTTTTGGTTGGGGAATGGCGGTTTTTCTCGGGGTCTATGTTTCTGCCGATGGGAGTGGCGGGCACCTCAATCCGGCAGTTTCTTTTACCATGGCTTATCTTGGCCGGCTTCCCTGGGATCAGGTGCCCGGCTATGTTACAGCACAGGTAGCTGGTGGTGTGGCGGGTTCGGTACTTAACTGGATGGCCTATAAAAAGCATTACGATCTCGAAACCAATCCCGATCTGATCCGGGCTACTTTTTGTACGGGGCCGGCAATACGCAACAAATTTTGGAACTTTATGAGTGAAGTCATTGCCACCTTTGCCTTTATGCTTGGTGTATTGTACATCGCAAGTCCGGTAAGCAATATGGGATCGCTGAATGCCCTGCCTGTTTCGCTGCTCGTTTTGGGTATCGGATTAAGTTTGGGCGGTCCTACGGGATATGCCATCAATCCGGCCCGTGATCTTGGTCCGCGGATTGCGCATTTTATCCTGCCAATTCCAGGTAAAACTCACAGCGACTGGAGATATGCCTGGGTTCCTGTTTTTGGGCCTTTGTTTGGCGGTGCATTGGCTACCTTCATTTACTTTTTGCTTCATTGATTTTCCCTCCACTTCGGGATTGAATTACCAAAATACCATTATATATATGCAGAAAATTATGATAGCGTTTCTGTCGCTCCTTATGGGTGGTGCAGCCATTGCCCAGATACCCGATGCGCCTCAGGTGTCGGAGGGAAAAGGGCCATACACGCAGTTAATATTGCGGGGAGTGATGCTGATCAACGGAACCGGTTCTCCGCCTTATGGTCCGGTGGATGTAGTGGTAACCGGCAATCGCATACACCAAGTGGTTGCCGTAGGTAATCCCGGTGTACCCATTGATAATAACCGCCGGCCTAAACTTCAACCAGGCGGTATGGAAATGGATTGTAATGGCATGTACCTGATGCCGGGATTGATAGATATGCATGGCCATATCGGTGGTACCGGTCAGGGAACGCCGGCGGAGTATGTTTTTAAATTGTGGATGGCACATGGCATTACCACGATCCGTGATCCGAGCGCCGGTAACGGACTTGAATGGACACTCCGGCACAAGGCATGGAGTGCGGCCAACAAAATAACAGCACCCCGTATCCTGGCTTATACCGTATTTGGACAGGGCAATCGGGGGCCTATTACCACTGCCGAAGAGGCAAAACGTTGGGTGCAGGAAAATGCTAAAAAAGGGGCAGATGGCATCAAGTTTTTTGGAGCAACTCCGGTGGTGATGGAAGCCGCTTTGCAGGAAAATAAAAGAATTGGCTTGCGCAGCGCCTGTCATCATGCACAACTTGATGTGGCCCGGTGGAATGTAGTGCAAAGTGCCCGTGCCGGATTAACCTCTATGGAACACTGGTACGGATTGCCCGAGGCTATGCTTGATAAAAGAACCTTGCAGGACTATCCTGCCGATTACAATTATCAAAACGAACAACACCGGTTTGAACAGGCTGGCAGGTTATGGGCACAGGCAGCAGCACCTTATAGTGAAAAATGGAATGCCGTAATGGATGAACTTCTGGAACTGGATTTTACGCTTGATCCCACATTCAATATTTATGAAGCAAACCGCGATTTGCATCGGGCACGACGCGCAGAATGGCACGACGATTATACCCTGCCGTCGCTTTGGAATTTTTTCGGGCCAAGCAGGGTAAGCCATGGTTCTTACTGGTTCAACTGGGGCACCGAGCAGGAAATTGTCTGGAAAAAGAATTATCAACTCTGGATGACTTTTGTAAATGAGTACAAAAACCGGGGCGGTCGCGTAACGGCAGGAAGTGACAATGGTTTCATTTACCAAACTTATGGATTTGGATACATCCGCGAATTGGAACTACTGCGGGAAGCTGGTTTCCACCCGCTGGAAGTTATTCGTTCAGCCACTTTATACGGTGCTCAGGCATTGGGAATGGATAGTTTAATTGGCAGTATCGAACCCGGCAAACTCGCCGATATGGTATTGGTAGATGCCAATCCGCTTGAGAATTTACAATATCTCTATGGCACCGGTGCCATTTTTCTCAATGAAGAAAACAAAGTCGTACGCAAAGGCGGCGTCCGCTTTACCATCAAAGATGGCATTGTGTACGATGCCAAACAATTGCTTGCGGATGTAAAGAAAATAGTAGAGAAAGCCAAAGAAAAATACGGACCATTGAAACAACCGGGGATGTAAAGCACTATCCGATTAAAATCCTTTTTTCAAAAAAATATTGGTTGGAATTCGGCTAAAGCCTTTCGCTGTCTGGGGTTCGCTTTCGGGGAAGGGGCTAAAGCCCCATCCGATTGAAGCTTTTACGAGAAATCATGCATTCTTTTATCAATTCGGTGGATTGATAAAGAGTCTTAATCGTAATCGGCTTTAGCCGAAAGATGCGATCGTTAATTACCCCCGATTGAATTCAACTTTTTATAAGAAGAAGTACGATTTTCCGTTTTCAATTTCCACCTGCTTTAGCAGGTGGATTGGCGAATTGATTCCCGTAATCAATTCCCACCTGCTTCAGCAGGTGGCTTGTAAATTTCTTTGAAAAAATAATCCCCGTAAACGGGAGTTTATGGGGATTATTTTAATCTATTTCTATTACTCCTTGCAAACTGATCATTCCTGATTTACTGTCAATATATTGTTGCGCAGCAACGAGTTCCCTTTGTAATTCCTTGATCCGGGTTTCCCGAATTTTAATCCCGGAAGTTATAAAGACTCTTTTTTGATTGTGCTCTTCGGTCAAGGTTTACCGGTTAAGCAGGTTTGCCTTTGAAAGTGTAAAGGTCTCCTTAAATTCTTCCGGCCAAATGTTGGGTGCTCCGTTCATAATTAATATAAATACTAACTTTTTGGTCTCCTTCTTTTAAAGCAGCGGGAAAATTCCAACTGATTAGCTCCTGCCTGACAAACCACAATAGGTAGTCCTTTTCTTTAATGGTCAGGAATCATTGCAATCCTATTTAATTTTATTTATATTTACTATCTACAGTATAAGTATTGTTTATGAATTATACTCTACATCAATTACAGGTTTTTCTAAAAATCGTAGAATCGGAAAGTATTAGTAAGGCAGCGCAAGCGCTTTTTTTATCACAACCTGCGGTTTCCATTCAGTTAAAAAATTTTCAGGGGCAGTTTGATATCCCGCTTACAGAGTTGGTAGGGCGTAAGATTTTTATAACCGATTTTGGCAGAGAGATCGCCTCTGCAGCAACTTCTATCCTCAGTGAAGTAGAGCGCATTAACTACAAAACGCTTGCCTATCAGGGAAAACTCGCCGGTAAGATCAAGATATCGGTGGTATCCACCGGTAAGTATGTTATTCCTTATTTTCTGACGGGGTTCTTAAAACAACACAGTGGGTTGGATATTTCGGTAGATGTAACCAACCGTCAAAAGGTTTTAGGAAATCTGGAAAACAACGAAATTGATCTTGCCCTTGTTTCAGTGTTGCCCGATTTTTTACCGGTGGAACGCTTGGTGTTGATGCCTCAGTTATTGTATCTTTTCGGAAAAGCCGGCGTTGAAAATCTGGTACACCAAAAAGACGGTCAATTCGACTGGAAAAACAATCCGCTGATCTTTCGGGAAAAAGGTTCAGGCACCAGATATTTAATGGAGAAATACCTGATTGACCACAAGATTGAATATTTTCAAAAACTGGAACTTACTTCCAACGAGGCGGTCAAACAGGCGGTGCTTGCCGGTATTGGATATTCCGTGTTGCCGCATGTGAGTTTGAAGTACGAATTGGCAGCCGGGGATCTTCGGATCATTCCGATTCCTGATTTTCCACTCATCAGCGACTGGCAGTTGATCTGGCTGCGGGGAAGAAAAATGATGCCTGCTACGGAAGCACTGATTGCCTATTTACGGGAAAATGCTCAGGGGATCGTTCAGGAACATTTTCACTGGTTGCCAGGTGTGGAGTAAAAAAGATGCTAAAATAACAGTGCTATTTGGAAAGCCCACTTATTTTTATCAAAACTTCAGAAGCGCCTGATAACTTTTCTTCCGGAAGGTTGTTATACTTATTTATCATTAGTCAGTCTTAATAGTGTATGTTCTATCAAAAAGCAGGAATTCTTCTACTTTTTTGTTTTGGATTTTGTAGTCTATTGCAAGCGCAGCGTTTGACAGTAAACCTGAAGAATATTTCTTCCTCAAAAGGGAAAATGTTGTTGGCCCTCTTTAATAAAGAAGAAGGGTTTCCGGGTACACCACAAAAAGCATTCCGAATCCTTGACGTTCCTGCAAGTAAACCATCCATAACCCTCACTATAAATCAGATTCCACCCGGAACCTATGCGCTTGCTGTCTTTCATGATGTGAACAGTGATGGCGAACTCAATACTAACTTTTTAGGTATTCCTAAAGAAGATTATGGTTTCAGCAATAATGCAAGATCAAAATTCAGAGCGCCTTATTTCAATGAAGCTGCCTTCTCTTTTTCAGGACAGAATACGATTACGGTAACAGTAAGGTAGACATACGCATATAAAATAAAATCAGGGTATCGCTTGCATTTCAGGAAAATAGAAATTATCTTGTTCTCAACATTTACCTGAATTATTAAAATAGGGTGTGATTCCATTGCATCTGTTTTAATTCTTTTTATTGTGCGCTATTATCATGATTTACACCACACTTTCGTTTTTATCCGGGGAGCTCAATACATTCATTAAGCTGAAAGATCCCCTGAATATGGCAGGTGGCGGGGGACAATTGGTTACTATCACGTCTATTGTGGATCAGGATAATAAATTGCTGAATACCAATGATGGAGTCTGGTTGACGTTGGTAAATACAGAAGAGGAAACCGTAGGCAAATCTCAGTTGCCTTATTTCAAAAATCCGGAAGATCGGTTGCAGGTTCAGCATCCGGATATTAAAATGAATTTATATTTATTATTTAGTGCTTATGCCGATCCGGCAACCGGAGGGGGTATTTCTTTATCGGGGTATGAAAGAGCCCTTAAAATGCTCGATGAGGTTATTTTGTTTTTTCAGTTCCGACAGGTTTTTCGGGCACAGGATTATCTTGCTTTAAAAGATGCGGGTATAGAAAAACTAATGATGGACCCGGTTAGTTTGACCTTCGAGCAACAAAATCATTTATGGGCAACGCTGGGGGCTAAGTACCTGCCTTCTTTCATGTATAAATGCAGAATGCTCACTTTCCGCGAACAACAGGTTGCCAAAGAAGCAACGGTTATTACCGATTTTGAAACCCTTCAAAATCAAAATACCTGATGCGGTTGCGATTCCATCCATTGTTCGGCCTTCGGGTGCAGGCGGGTTTTGCCGGGGATGGAAATAATTATGCGGGCTTTTCTGTAACGCCTACCGATGGGTGTAAAAAATTACTGGATAGATTTGCCATTCGTTACCGGCAGGAACCCTCGGGTATTTCCCTGTACTATCAAACCTTACCGATCGATCATTCCATAGTTGCCAAACGACCTGTTGTAACTGAGCACGTATTCCGTTTTTTAATCAAGGCGATAGATCCTGCGATCAATGGATTCGCTGATATCAGGAATTGGGAAGCCGATACGATTTATGTATTGAGAAATCCGGTTTATAACCTGCCCGGAGAAATGATCATGCACAATGGTCCTTTACTCAATCCAAGACGATTTGCACCACTCAGTTTCAAACAACCGGTTGTACTGCAACCCGGTGCTTCCTATGTGGATATTCTGGATGATACCGGTGTTTCAGTTGGAATCCTGCCCGTACGCCCGATTGAAGCCGGCGAAGCAGCAGGGAGTAAAATAGAGGTGGTTGCGGACCTTGGCAAACAGGGGGAGGGCAATTATACCCTTCGTCATGTATTTGCCGGTGGGCCTGCAGATTATCCTGTTTTTGTAAGCAGCGATTATGAGCCGGCAGTACTTGCCGTAGCCGGGATCCTGTATCAAAACGGACCGGCCTATACCGGAGCGACCCCTGCTCAGCAATTTTTAATTCAGCTTGCTGCCCGGGCTGTGGATTGGTTTTACGAAGTGTATATCCATCCCCGCAACCGAACCTTGTATCCGGCCAATCAGTTGCAGTTGGTGCACCGGCCCGAAGGGGCTGCACCTCCCTTCGGATTCTCTGTATCCGGTGTGGCCGATAATGTAAACGGCCGGGTCACTTTCAAAAGCGATCTTCCGATTAGCTTCCCCAACAGGGCTTTGCAACTCGATCTTATCAGACCACCAACTACAGTGGTTCTGCCGCGGTTGCCCATGCCTTCGACGGGTACTCTTATCCAAACCGCACCGCAACAACTCGCATCTTCTGTTATCGTCAATATATAAAAAATGAACGCTATCCATCACTATTAAAACATGTCAGCTATGAGCTATAGCAGTTTAAAAACACCTGGTGTCTATGTAAAGGAAATCAGCATTTTCCCCCCATCGGTGGCGCAGGTAGAAACCGCCATTCCGGCATTTGTAGGCTACACGCAAATGCATAAAGATGAAAAGGGCGATACCTTGCAAAACAAACCTTTTAAGATTGGCTCGATGTTGGAATTTATCCAATATTATGGCGGAAGCCCCGATCTTAATTTTGATGCAGCCACCGGATATGGTATCGAGTTCGATACAGCCACCAATCAGGTAATTAAAGCCAAAAACAAGCAATTGTATTATCTCTATGATTCCATGCAAATGTTTTTTGCCAATGGAGGCGGGGAATGCTATATAGTCTCTGTTGATAATTACCGAAGCGACGGTACTGTTGACTATGGTGCAATGAATGCCGGGTTAGCCGTGCTTGAAGAAGTGGATGAACCTACCATGCTGGTTTTTCCTGATGCGGTTTCTATGGGAACCAATCTATTTAAGCTACAGCAAGATGCATTGAAACAATGTGGTGACCTGATGGATCGGGTTGGTGTATTTGACCTTCCGGTCGCAAATACCAAATCCGAACATGATACCGTGGTTCAAAACTTCCGTGATAGTATCGGCATGTCGAACCTCAAATACGGAGCCGCTTACACGCCCTGGTTAAAGGTGGGCATTCAGAAAAATGCCCGTTACCGCGATATTAAAGATCATGTGGTAAAGGCCGGTACCACGGTACCTATAGATCTTTCAACGCTTGTGCAGGGTTTTTCGGCTTCCGACACCGCCACCATTCAGGGCCTGTTGGCAGGTATCGGGAATGTCACCGACGATAATGCCTTTATGGGTGGTCGGATTTCCGCTATCTTAAGTAATGCCAATGCGCAGTTTGCACAATACAGTCCCATTGGTTTGGCTGCAGGAGAGTCATTGCCTTCGCTGCAGGGTGGTTTCGATTTGTTGGTACAAAGCGTCGGCAACCTGATTGCTGTGGCCGAGGCTTCGGCCACCAATGTGAATGTGGATGCGGCTGCGAGTGAAGTTATTAAAATGCTCAGGCAGGTGTACAACCTTACGTTTATCATTGATGATATTGCTTGCAGTCAGGTTGGTTTTATGAAGCATATTCCGCTGCTCGAGCACATATGGAACGAAATGGGATACACGCAACCCTTTGCAGCAACCCTTGGCGATGTGCAGGAGCCTCTCGATCCGGGAACCTTCGATGATAAGATCACAGAATTGGCCGAATGGGATGGAACATTGACCGATAATGCACTTGATGCAATCGCTTTGACACAGCCCGGTGCCGCAATGCAGACCACTGCCCCTTTCAGTGGTTCTTATGCCGTTTATCCGATGGCCGCTGCGGCTGTCAATGCGGGGCTTTTAACCGTGGCGGCTCCGGCCAACAATGCCGACCGAATCGCCAATCAAAAGGCGACGGTTACCGCTTTAAAAGGGCTATTTACCTATTTCGCAGGGATCATCAGCAGTGCCAGGGCGCTTGGTGAAGTATTCGAAAAAACCACCGAAGAAAGTCTGAAAGCCACCTGGCCGGTATATAAAAATTTGCTGAACGCAGTCAATAACAGTTTGAGTGCATTACCTCCTTCAGGGGCAATGGCTGGTATCTATGCTAGGGTGGATAATGAACGCGGTGTATGGAAGGCTCCCGCTAACGTTAGTGTTACTTATGCAGACAGTACCCTGGTTAATATAACCGATACTTTACAAGCGAGCTTGAACGTGGATGTTAATGCCGGGAAGTCCATCAATGCTATCCGCGTTTTCAGTGGAAAAGGTACGATGGTTTGGGGAGCACGCACCCTCGCCGGTAACGATAACGAGTGGCGGTATGTGCCGGTACGCAGATTCTTCAATATGGTGGAGGAGTCGGTGAAAAAATCAACCAACTGGGTGGTATTTGAACCCAATGATGCCAATACCTGGGTGAAGGTGAAAAGCATGATCGAAAATTTTCTCATATTACAATGGCGCGCCGGTGCGCTTGCGGGTGCCAAACCTGAAGAGGCCTTTTTTGTGAAAGTAGGATTGAATCAAACCATGAGTTTTATTGATATCCTCGAAGGCCGGCTGATCGTGCAGATTGGCATGGCGGTCGTACGTCCTGCCGAATTCATCATTCTTGAATTCTCCCATAAGGTTCAAACTTCCTGAGTTTAGAGATTTATAATGTATTATAAAATATTTATATTAAAAAAACATCATTATGGCAAATAAATATCCCTTGCCGGCCTTTCATTTCATTGTGGATTGGGGCGGCGAAAATGTGGGTTTCACCGAGGTTTCCGGACTTACTTACGAAATTCAGGCTATTGAATACCGCGATGGGGCAAGCCCCGAATTTCATGTGGGGAAAATGCCCGGTCTTCAAAAGTTTAGCAACATCACTTTGAAACGGGGCGTTTTTTCGGGCGATAACGAATTTTTTGACTGGCTCAATACGGTGAAAATGAATACCATCGAAAGACGGGATGTCACCATCAAATTACTCAACGAAGAGCATAACCCCGTTATGGTATGGAAAGTAAAAAATGCTTTCCCCGTAAAGTTGGAAGCACCGGGTATGAAGGCAAGCGGCAATGAAGTAGCTATCGAATCGGTAGAGCTTGCTCATGAAGGATTTTCTATTGAAGCAACCTGAGGAATATGGCAAATGGCAATTTATATCCACCGGTAGGATTTCATTTTAAAGTCACCTTTTTGTTTGATGACGGAAGCGGCGAATCGGAAGTGAATTTTCAGGAGGTTTCCGGGCTCAATAAGGAGATGACTTCGGAGGAGTTTGTGGAAGGTGGTGAAAACCGCTTCTTGTATCGTTTCCCCAAAGGCACCAAGTATCCCAACCTCGTCTTGAAGCGGGGCATGCTTACTAATTCTTCGATCATTAACTGGATCAGCAGTGCTGTGGATGATTTCGATATCAACCCGGTAAATCTGACGGTGACCTTGCTAAATCCCGAACACGAGCCGCTGGTTACCTGGGATTTTATTAAATGCTGGCCGGTAAAATGGAGTAATTCAGATTTGAAGGCACAGGAGAATGCCGCCGTTATTGAAACGCTTGAACTGGCGTATCAGTATTATATACAAAAGACTGCCTGATCATATATAACAGCCAATACACATGCCCGTTGAAATCAGAGAATTGATCATTAAAGCAACGATTGGGAATCCTAATCAGGGAGATAGCAACAATGCCAACGAAAGCGGAGAAGAAGCCGTCCCCAAAGCCGAGATCATTAAAGAAGCCGTATCACAATTAATGGAACTTTTACAGGATAAAAAGGAACGATAATGAGTGAAGAAGCAAAATCCGGTAAACTGGAAAAAATGTACATCGAGGCATATGACGATGAACAGTTTTCGCAGCAACGCGACGAAACGTTTACCGCGATGCTCAATCCTGCGAAGTATAATCTGAAATACGAAATAGAGTATGACCGCAAAGGGGCGGCAGGATCTTCGCCACCGGCTCCTAAGTTTTCCAACATGAAGCAGCAGGAGCTGAGTCTCGAGTTTTTTCTTGATGGAACCGGGGTGGCCAATGAACCCGGAGAATTTGTGGATCAGCGGGTAGATGATTTTCTGGCACTTGCCTACCGGTACGAAGGAAGCAAGCATAAAAACAATTACCTGCGGGTGGTGTGGAGCTATCTTGTTTTCGATTGTGTACTGAAAGATGCCGATATTTCCTTTACGCTTTTCAGAAGCGATGGAAGACCCCTCCGGGCAAAGATTACTGCAAAGTTTCTTGGTTTTGTAAATGATCAGAAAAGAGTGCTTACCGATAAAGCACAATCACCCGATATCACGCATATACGCACGGTAAAAGGGAAAGAAAAAATAGGGAACCTTGTTGCTCTGATTTATAAAACACCCCGGTACTATCTTGACGTAGCAGAAGCCAATCAATTGATTGCTTTCCGGAAATTAAGAACCGGGCAATCACTTTATTTTCCACCGATCGAAACTAAAAAATAAACATGCCGGAACAAAATAACAATGAGAACAGGGCATCGGACATTTCATTTAGCATTAAGGTAAATGGAAATGAAATACCGCGTTCGCACAATGTTGTTTCTGTGGTGGTTTATCACGGGGTCAACCGGATCCCTTTTGCAAAAATTTTGATGCTCGATGGAGCAGCAGCTTCCGGTGATTTTCCTATCAGCAACCTGCCCGATTTTGAACCCGGAAATGAAATTGAAATTGAAGCCGGATTTGGCGGGGAAGAGGAACTGCTCTTTAAAGGCATCGTAGTTAAACACGCCATACAGCTAAAGGAAAACAATACCTCACTGCTTTCGGTAGATGCAAGACATGCGGCCGTAAAAATGACAAAGCACCGGCAAAGTAAAATATTTACGGAACAAACAGACGGGGATATTGCTTCGGCAATTACCGATACCTATGGTATTTCCCTGGATGCAGATACGACCTCCGTTACCCATCCGGAAATGGTACAATACAACAGTACGGATTGGGATATGATGGTAGCGAGGGCAGAAGCTAACGGCATGTTGGTGATTTGCGAACCCGGTGGCATGTTGATGAAAAAACCCGCACTCTCCGGTGAGACGGTGCTTGATCTTCAATATGGAAGCAATCTGAAAGCGCTTCAGGTGGGCATGGATGCAAGATCGGTATATGAAGAATCTGATGTGATGGGTTGGAGTTATGCTGATCAGGAAATGCTGACCGGCGAAGGAACTCCTCCTTCGGGATGGAGAGAGCCCGGAAACATAGCAGTTGGCGCCCTTGCAGACAAAGCCGGTACCGCCAAAAAAATTGTGACCACGCCGCTTGCCATGAATGAGGCCGAACTGCGGGAGTTGGCAAGTGGAAACCTGCTCAAACAGCAATTGTCAAAAATCCGGGGAAGCGCAACCTGTAAAGCAAATGCAGTACTGAAGCCGGGTGTGATGGTTGATTTGAAAAATGTCGGGGATCGCTTTTCAGGCAAGCAGTTTGTATCGGCTGTGCGCCACGAGATCAATCAGGGAA
>JBGSNV010000273.1:0-4579 GCA_041739485.1 Chitinophagaceae bacterium | reverse complement strand
AGGAAGTTCTGGTTTTAAAAAGGCTCGGCCACTGCTCACATTTACCAATCCATTTGTTGCTGCATCCATGCCTGTCAATAACTGACCACGTGTTGGGGCGCACATAGGAGCCGCATGAAAATCACCAAAACGAACACTGCTCATAGCTAACTTGTCTAAATTTGGTGTTTTCAGGATTGGATTACCGTGAATGGATAACTCAGGGTAACCCTGGTCATCTGTCATGATAACAATCACATTGGGCTTTTTACCAATTGGATCATCGGCATAAGCACATAAAGAGCCGGAGATTAAGTGTATAAGTATTAATAATATATTTTTCATTTCTATTTGATTTGTATAAAAAGTTGAACTTAATTTTTAAAATTCTTTTTTTGATAGATAGGTTATTAATTATTTTCCTACTTGTTATTTTCAAAAGCTTTGTCCGCATCTCTTTTTTTACTTTCGCGTATGCAGGATTGTATGCAACATTTGTATATTCTTCCGGATCATTTTTATGATTAAATAATTCTCCAGATAGAGCGGTTCGTAAACGCTTCACTAACATTCAGACATGAGCCAGCCACTTTCCTGTTATTCAAAATAATGACAAGCTAAAGGTTGTTTGCGGAAGAACTAATCAATATAATTGGTCTGAAAAAAATTTTACACTTTCATATGTTCATTTTTTATTTAACCACCTCTGGTGGTACTTTAATTTTGTCATATGGAATCCCCAATGATCATGTGTGTTCGGGTAAGCGCCCGTTTGTGGGGATTTCATGTCCTTATCAATCGTTTTACACAGCTTCCAAATATAGAAAGCACCCCAAATATTACTTAATACAATCTTGCCAAATTCCAAAATCGTGCTTAAGCTGGTGACACAAATAATGGCAATTGTAATCGTTCGTTTGTATTAGATTTTTTTTGGCTCAAAGATTATTCTACGGTAACTGGTGAGTGCAGGAACGCCATTATCCGTTATTTCACAAATTACATGGAAAGTTTTTCCAGCCGAATCATTGGGCACTTTAATATGAACAGTACTTGTATGTTCATTGGTAAGCGTTATTTCTTTTGTGTAGCTACCCGCCTCGGGTTGCACCCACCATGTAAACGTAAGTGTATTGCCATCAGGATCATATGATTTTGATGCATCAAGTGTAATTGTGGTTCCTTGTACGGGGTATTCTTTCAGGATATCAATACCCTCCTTTGCATTGATCATTGCAATAGGGTTCCGGTTGCCTTTGCCTTCATGCGCCCAATCCATTCTGGCTGCAAAATTGTTGAACGTGGCAGGATAAAAGTATTCCGCATATTTCATGCCAATAGTATGTGCATCTCCCGTTCTGTTTACGTATGAATAGCCGTTGTTGTCTTCCCCCAATCCCCATTCAGAATAGCCACCCCAACCCACCTGCGTTGGTACATCGGGATTGTTGAGCCCATTAGGTATGATATGTAAAAAAGACGGGGTATCTCCTTCGACACCAAAATGGAATTTTGGATACTGACTGCCGAGGTTACCGTGATGTTGTATATGTCTTTCATATTCAGGCCAAAGGCCTTTTTTGGCTGCCGCAACCTGATACCACCATGCACATTCCTCCCAAATAAACAGTAGATCATCGGAAAAATTACGGCGCATCCAGGCATGCGAACTGGAATCAAAGCTGGCCTGCCGGCCATCGCCTTTAATGTTTGATCGGTCTTGATCCGTGATCGCATAGGCACGGACTTTATGCAAAAATGCTTTGAGCTCCGATTCACTTCTGGTTTGCTGCACCTGCCATATTGATTGGGCAAGGGTGTTGCCTCCGCCCCAAAAAGTGACCCAAATCGGACGATCATCCTCCTCATCGGCTAGTTTTATAATGAGGTCGCTGCCTTTTGAATTATTTTCTGCTCCAAGGAAACTTGTTCCCCGATACATACTCCCGAACATGGTGCGGTCCCTTAAATATTGAGCACTCGGCCAATACCCGATTTCCTGATGCTCATTGTCCTTTGAAAACCCAGTTTGGTTTGAGCGCTTTAAAAGATTAGGCAAATCTTTTTCATAAGCGTCAATTACCCTCAGCGCAATATCTTTAGCATCTAAATGTTCATACATGTTTTTATACCCCCAACTGGTTGAAATTACAATTCCTTCAATTTCATACTGATCGGCATGAACCAACAGGCGCGTTAATGATTGCTGGTCATCCGGTTCGAAGTCTTTTATATCAGTTAACACCACTAAACGAGGCTTTAAAGTGGCATTCTGTGAAAATACCGAAGAAGAAACAATCAACAATAGTATAGAAAGTACAGACCGTAATTGATATTGCTGTTTTTGAAAAATTGGGTTTTTAATTGTCATGTATTTATTTGCATACGCTGGTTACGGAATCATACCATACTACTGTTTCCCCCGCTCTGCCGAAAAAGCCGACAAGACAAACGAAACCATAAATACAGCACAATAAATAATTCTATTCCTACGCTTATTTCTTAAACTGCTTATTCTGAGTGAATTCGACATGCTCACGATTCAGCTTCGCCAGTTTTTTTTCAACGGTCTTATATTCTGTATGCCCGGACCAATTTTTACGCTCATCGGGATCCTTTTCGTAATCGTAAAGTTCCGTAAAGCTCGGTTCATCCGCGAAGCGCTGGCCTTGCCAGGCCTTATCATTTTTACCTTTATACCAAGTGACATACCGGTAGCGTTCCGTCCGGATTGCGATTCCCCAATAGCCGTCGTGTGGATAGAGACTGGCCGCATAGTCCTGAATCGAGACCTTGGGATCCTTCAAAATCGGGACTAAACTCTTGCCATCCAATCCTTTGGGCGTTTCCAAACCCATCAGCTCGCAGAGCGTCGGAAAGATGTCGATGAAGTTCACTGGCGATCCCGACTTTCCGGCAGGTGTCCCCGCATTGGAGATAATCAACGGCGAACGGGTGGACTGCTCAAAGGTGGTATGCTTCCCCCAAAGCTGCTTATCACCCAGATGGAATCCATGATCCCCCCAAAGGACCACCATCGTCTCATGGGCTTTCCCGGTCTCCTCCAGCGCATCCAGCACCTTGCCGATCTGCGCATCAATATAGGAAACACAGGCCAGATAACCATGAATTAATTCCCGTTGAGTCGCTTCGGGGATTTTTCCTTCGACTGGAACGTCACTATAGGTACGCCCTTCAACATACTTGGTTTCGGCGCTCTCCGGCGCACCCTCGGGATACTCCTGGAACGGGGCAAGCTCCAGCTGATCCCGATCATACAGATCCCAATATTTTTTGGGTGCGACAAACGGCAGGTGCGGCTTCAGGAATCCGAGCGCCAGAAAAAACGGTTGATCGGAATGCTGCAATATTTTCAACTGTTCGATGCCACGGTTAGCGATCGCGCCGTCGGCATAGGCATCATCAGGTACGTCGTAGCTCTCCACCGCTGGCTCGCCGCCATGAGAGCGGACATATAAGCGCAGCTCCATGCCCTTAAGCCCCTTGGCCTTGCCTTCTTTTTCCAGCTTCTCAGACACCGCCTTAAGCGCCGGATCATGATAGTGGCCAACGACGATCGGTCTACCGGTTTTGGCATTGAAGGGATTCGTCCCGAAAAAGGTGGTCCAGGCGATTTTATCCTGCGGCCCCTGCCAGTCGCCCTCCACATTGCGTGGATCATAAATCTTGCCGGTTCCGATGGTGTTGTATCCGTTGTTCTTGAAATGCTGCGGAATCGTCACCATATCCGGATACTTCTCCCGGAACTTACTTTGCGCACTCATACCGTAGATGCCAATCGCATCCGGATAATACCCGGTCAGCAGACTCATGCGTGACGGTCCGCAGAGTGCCTGCTGGCAATGCGCATTCAGAAACACCGTCCCGGCCGCAGCCAGCCGATCAATGTTTGGTGTGATGGCTTCTTTTGAGCCGTAACTATTTATGATCGGCTTAAGATCATCAACCGCAATGAACAACACATTTTTCGGCTGAGCAAAAGCTAAAAAACTCATTCCCAGACAAGTAGCCGTGACCATTAAAATACGTAATGTAAGTTTCTTCATAAGTGCTCTTTTATCTGATGATTATTATATTTCATTATTCGATATATTACTCATTTTTAATGATCTGTCCATTGCTGACAGAAAATGGTGAATCTTTCTTTGCCAGTTCCTTTCGCATGGCCTCCTCCAACCGCTTAACTACATCTGGGTATTGCTTATACACGTCTTTTTTTTCTTTTGGATCTTTAGCCAGATGATAAAGCCTACCAGACGTCAACTCGCCGGTCTTGCCAGTAATAATATGCTTTGGAACGCCGCCAAACGTAAGTAGCCACTCTTTTTCGCGAATTCCGAGAAAACTATTTTTGCCGGCATGGTACACCACGTGATCACGAACTTTGGATTTGTTCGCATGTCCGGGAAGCAGTTGGCCGAGGAAACTATAACTATCCATTCCTTGTCCGTCCTCCTTTTGACCTAACAACTCCCGGAACGTGGCATAGAAGTCCACCAAAGAAACGAGGGTGTCGGTTTCACTGCCCGGCTTGATCTTGCCGGGCCAACGGGCCACAAAAGGCACTCTGGATCCGCCC
>JBGSNV010000265.1:0-17114 GCA_041739485.1 Chitinophagaceae bacterium | reverse complement strand
TTCCCGGGCACCACTCAAAAAGTCAGCATGAATATGGGTTTCTGCGATATGGGTGATGGTCATTTTATTTTCTCTGGCTATCTGCAGGTACGTATCTACATCGCGTTTGGGATCAATAACAATGGCTACTCCGGCCTTTTGACATCCTAAAAAATAACTGGCCTGTGCCAGCGTCTTGTCATAAACATGTTGAAAAAACATAAAGAGGTTCCTTTTATTTAAACTAAATAAATTTGAATAAGATACCTGCAAAAATAATAACCGGGGTGCCGGGAACTTGTGATATTTGTTACGTAAGCAAAGGAAATGCATTAACTAACTGATTGTGAGTCAATTAGGTGTTTAAATGTAGGCAAAAAGCCTTAATGCATAACAGTAGAAACCCGGTCGCCTTATTAGACTGTTGCTACCGGTCGCGAAACTTTGCGTTCTCCGATCTGCTGTCTCCACATGGCATAGTACAAACCTTTTTCATCAATCAAAGTCTGATGGTTGCCGGTTTCTACCACTTCCCCTTTTTCCAGTACAAAAATATGGTCGGCATGCATAATGGTACTCAACCGGTGTGCGATCAGGATGGTAATTTGTTTGTTGTTGGCGCTGATGTCTTTGATCGTATTGGTGATCTCTTCTTCGGTGATGCTATCCAGGGCGGAAGTGGCTTCATCAAAAATGAGCAATTTGGGTTTACGCAAAAGCGCCCTTGCTATGGATAGTCTTTGTTTTTCCCCACCGGACACTTTTACTCCGCCTTCGCCAATAACTGTTTCAATGCCATTATCGGCCCTTTCCAGCAAATTATAACAGGCAGCCTGTTGCAGCGCTTCCAATATATCCTGATCGTTAGCATCCGGATTTACAAATAGAAGGTTTTCGCGGATGGTTCCGGCAAACAGCTGGGTATCCTGGGTTACAAAACCGATTTGACTCCGAAGTTCGTCGAAATCGATATCCTTGCCATTGACCTCATTGAATAAAATGGCGCCTTCAATTGGCCGGTAAAGTCCTACCAATAATTTTACAAGGGTAGACTTACCACTACCGGAAGGCCCCACAAAAGCGATGGTTTCGCCTTTATGGGCATGGAAATTTATATTTTGCAAAGCATAACTTGTGGCAGACTGATGCTTAAAAGATACCTGATCGTATTGCAGCGATTCAATAGGGCCAATAGCTGTAGGAGATAAAGGCTTAGGCTCATGCGGCCTTTCCATCAATTCATGAAAGTTTTGCAACGAGGCTTCTGCTTCCCGATATGCAATGATGATATTTCCAATTTCCTGTAAAGGACCGAAAATAAAGAAGGAGTAAAACTGAAGCGTGATCAACTCTCCCGTAGTCAGTTCATCATGGAAAATAAGATACAGTAGCGTGAACATGATGATCTGACGGAGCAGGTTGACAAATGTTCCCTGTACAAAACTGAGCATCCGGATGCTTTTTACTTTTCGCAACTCGAGTCCAAGAATTTTGTAGGTATTGGCATTGAGCCGGTTTACTTCCTGATCGGTGAGTCCGAGGCTTTTTACCAATTCAATATTTCGCAGGCTTTCGGTGGTAGTGCCAGCAAGGACATTGGTTTGCTTTACAATATCTTTTTGAATCACTTTGATTCTTTTGCTTAGAAAAGAGGTAAGTACACTCAGGAAAAGCACCCCCACAAGGTAGACCGGAATAATGGCCCAATGCTTGTTGAATGCATACACACTTACAAAAACAAGCCCGACAAGAATGCCAAATACCACATTGATAAATGCAGAAATAAACTTTTCTGTATCGGATCTTACTTTGGTAAGGATAGAGAGCGTTTCCCCGCTTCGCTGATCCTCGAAATTTTGAAAAGGAAGCTTCATGCTATGCCGGAGACCAACGGTAAAGATGCTAGCTCCAAATTTTTGAATCACAACACTGCTGAAATAATCCTGAAAAGCTTTGGCAATGCGGCTGACCATAGCCACACTGATGGCTAAAAAGAGCAGCCACATGACACCTTTCATAAACTCCGCTTCGGTGCGGGGGACTTCTATCGTTTGCCCGTTTACCACCTTTTTTGCAAGGTGAGGATTGTTGGCTAATTGGTCGATAATCTTACCAAAAATGAGTGGGTCAAGCAACGAAAAAACCTGATTAATGGCTGCAAGCAATAGAGATAAAGCGACCAACCAACGGTAGGGACGTAAATAGTGGATAAGTAATTTCATTAAAAGGATTGATTATTCGTTTATCATAATTTTTTATTCCTGATGGCAGGTATCAGAAAACTACCGGTTACCTGAAGATTCATGCCTCTTAATTGGATTATTTGGTGAAAGGATGGGCATAATCCCATCTGAAATGGTTGATAATCTTCGATTTCCCACAATTCCAGGCTATAAAAATACAGGGAACCACGATAATTACCGGAAATGCCTTGTTTTCTCTTTTGAATTACGAAGAAAAGGAGTCTTGGTTCAGAAGATTGGAATAGGTGGGTTGGTATAACTATGTACTTTTTTTACCTTTATGGGAATTACTAATTCAGGGGTGATGAATGCTTTTCATGCTAAATAATCAAAATCTTCCGGCCGCACTGCTACACTGGGATGGGAGGCATATGGTTTATTTATCAGGGTTATATGATCAGCATGCACAGGAAGATGCTTTTTTTGAAGATCTTTCACAGCTTTATGTGCAAATCCCCTCGCTGCAAAAAGCGACCTCATGGATTTTCAAACATCATTATGATCAAAAGGGGAAGCTTGGAGCGGCGGTTATTTACCGGATTTATTCCATTTGTGATGAATTAACGGATTGGGAAGCCATTTTACACGTGTTGCAACTGTTACCACACGTTTCCTTACCGAGGGAACAGATAATGGTGGTGGATTTATTTGTGAGAAGGCAGGCCAATCATCCGAAAAAGATGGTTCGTGCCTGGGCATTGAATGGATTTTATGCATTGGTTAAATACATTCCAGAAAATAAAGAGGAAGTTTTGTTTCGCTGTGAGCAGGTACTCGCATCAGAAGTACCGTCAGTTCAGGCAAGAGCAAGACTTATACTTAAGGATTTGAAAAAGATGAAATAAGTTGCTGCTTTCCTACCTGATTCCTTTTGAATGATTGATTTTTTTCGTTTCCTATGGTTTGTTTTATCGGATTATTTTTAATATATTCAAATGATATAAATTTTTAAAAACCTTATTATATGTCTTACTTATTATCAAAGCAAAAAATATTGGATGCGTGCAAGACCAAGCAGTTGTTACTGATTGATAGTTTTCAGGCTCGCTATTCTGAAATGAAAGAGGATGTATATGGGAAGCCCTCTTCGCCAAGTCAGTCAGAAAACAGATCATCCGGTAAAATGACCCTGTTAACTACGCTTGAAAGTGAGCTCTCTTTTGCCCGTTTGGAGATGGGCTATTTACAATCCATTGATCCCGGGATTGAACATGATATCGTTTCATCCGGAGCAGTAGTCGTTACCAATCATCGAACCTTTTTTATTGGAGTATCTAGTGAGTCTGTAGATATAGATGGACAAGATATTTTTGGTATTTCCCTTCAGGCACCTATCTATGCTGCTATGGAAGGGAAAAAAGCCGGGGATTTCTTTGATTTTCGGGATACCAGTTATATTATTGAAGCTGTTTATTGAATGTATTGGTAAATTTTTTTATTAAGAATGAATACATTGAATTTAATTTCTACCCGTAACTCCGGAAATTTCAATAATGCTGTATCTTATGACTATACCAGGTATTTTGGTTTCTGTTTAATTTATTTTGTGCCTGTTAAAAAGCTCTTAAGTGATTGTAAATATTTTGATAATTCCATTCCTACAGGAAGTAAACAGGGGTTAAAATAATTAATTTTAAGGTATTAAAAGCGAATGGTTATACCTTAAAAATTTGTCTATGAGAAAAGTATACACCCTGTTCATTTTCCTTTCTTTATTTTTTTTAAGTGGTTGTAGCAAGGATCTTTTTCGCAGTTATGAAAACCGGATTGTAGGCTCCTGGAAAGTAACCAATGTAAACAGATTGGGTATTGGAGGTAATCCGGAAAATCTTCCTTTCAGGGATGGAACTTTTACTTTCAACAGCAATGGAACCCTTACTTACCTGGATGAATTTAATAATTCCTATCAGGGAAACTGGGAGATATCGCGGATCCGACAGGATGACAACAATCGGCGTGTGCTGAAAATTACAGCAATCGATTTCTCAAATCAATCAGTTCTTTCAGAATATTACGATGATATGAATTTCAGGGGCACGGACTTCTTTGTCGCTCGTATTGACCGGCCTTTAGTGAGGTTGACAACTCATTTCAGAAGATAAATCCCTTATGGAATGGTAGTGTTTTTGTTCCTTTTCAAAATAGAACCAATATTCAAGGAATCCAAAATATCTATTGGGAATTATTTAGGTTATTTTTTTGAATATGATCAAGAATTGCTTTTGAAACTTCAGCATAATTTGTCTGAATAAGCCAATGTCCTGCATCAAGCGTTAAAAAAGTGTAAGGTCCTGTAATGTGCTCAGCACATTTTTGGGTGCCATAAGGTCCAATGGCAAAATCTTTTTCTCCCCAAATAAAAAGCGTTGGTGTTTGAATATTGCCAGGTAGTAAAGCGTGATCTTTTTGTTTTAAGTAGCCATAGTTAGCCCGGTAATAACCAAGGGTTGCAGTTAAGGCTCCCGGCTTACGAAATACTTTTAGGTTCGCTTCTACTTCCTCTATATTGCAGTATTTCCAAAGTTTTCGAAATAAGCCAAAATCATTTTTACGGATCAGGTATTCCGGTAACCATGGCCATTGAAATCTACGGATATAAGCGCTCATTTTTTGCTGAACCGGATCTGAAATAATAGCTTCGGAAAAAGCTTTGGTATGGGGCACAGACAATGCGGTCCAACTTAATAATTGCTCCCTGTGTGCCGCTGTAAATTGCCATCCGATAACGGCCCCCCAATCATGTCCTATTAAATGAAAATTTTTCAACCTAAGCACAATGGATAATTGTAAAATATCCTCTTTCAGTAAGTTAATTTGGTAATTCTTTTTTCCTGCCGGACGGGCACCCACGCTGTAACCTCTCAGGTTGGGTGCCACACAATAATAACCCTTTTCGGAAAGCTCTTCCATAAGGGGTACCCACATCTGATTGGTTTCCGGAAAACCATGCAGCAACATTACAGGTATACCGTTTACTTTGTCGCCATCTGTAAGAAGGTCGAATACCAGATTGCCGGTTTGAACCAGTGAGGTATGTATCATGAATTCATTTAAAGCGTGGAAATATTTTGTCGGGTAAAATCATTGACCTGATCTCCCGTATTTCGGGTATTAGCGGGTTCAAACAGCATGACGCTTACTTCATCATGAGCAACCGGTCGATGCTCTGTCCCCCTGGGTACAATTATAAACTCCTGCTCTTTTAAACGCACAGTTTGATCACGGAATTCCATATCAAATTCCCCTTTCAACACAAAGAATAATTCATCTTCTTCCTCGTGTTTATGCCAGGGAAAGGTTCCTTTAAATTTAACAAGTTTTACCTCCTGCCCGTTTAGTGATCCCACAATTCTTGGATTCCAATGATCGGAAAACAAGGCGAGTTTTTCTTTAGTATTTACTTTTTCTGAAAGCATTCTTTATAGTATTTTTAGAAATGGGAATCAAATAATAGTATTGAATTTAGGCAAATAATACCGGCCAGTAAATATACAGGGTACCCATACCTAAGGAAAGGATGCTCCAAAATAGAATGGCTATGGCAGCTAGTAAATAGGGTTTAAAAACCAACCGGTTACCCATTTTTTTTAGCATAACCCGGTACCCCCAACCATAATAAATAATTTGAAAAGCTAAAAAAGAAAGGGTAGGAATCAGGAAATAGGAAGTGCCTTTTGTAAACCCTATAAGCGGAATAATGAGGATGCTGTAGATGATGATTGTAAAACCGGTCAGAAAGCAGTTGGTAACAAGATGTTCTGCATAACTAAAAAGATTTTTCCGGTATCCCAGCCAGAATATCAGCGAGATAATCGGGATAGAACTCAGCATGACAAACTTGCTTTTTTTTGACATAAAGCTGCTGAAATGCTGCGATCTGCTTTTGATATGTTCCCCCATATTGCTCTTGTCTGCATTTAAGGAAACCATTGAATTAGGTGCTTCCATTTCCTTTTTATTGGAAGTGAAGGCAACCGAAGTAAAAAGAATTAAACCGCCAATCAGGACGATGAAGGTAAACGGGTTGAAATATTTTTTTCTTTTGCCGGCCTTGATGTATTCATATAGCACGACACCGGGATTGATAAACAGCGACTTGATCAGCAAAAAGATACCTTTATCTGCATGGGTAAAGGCATGTGTCATTTCATGGAATAAATGCGGGAGGGTAAAGGGATGGATATCGGCGGATTGCCCGCAATGTCCGCAGAAGTTGCCCCCGGATAGCATGGCATTTTCGCAATTTTTGCATACCGGTACATCGGGTGTCAAAGTTTGCATTTTGTTGATTTTTTTTTCTAAATAAAGACAAATCACCGAAAAACAGCCATTAATTTTTCATCAAACTATCCACCCCAGCCTTCTCGATCGAGACTTCGGTATTGAATGGCTTCGGCAATATGTTCTGACCGAATATTTTCGCTTGCATCGAGGTCAGCAATTGTTCGGCTTACCCGAAGTATCCGATCGTATGCCCTTGCACTCAGGTTCAATCTTTCCATAGCCACTTTTAGTAAATTGGCACTCACAGTATCAAGGCTGCATATCTGCTCCATAAGCGAAGGACTCATTTGAGCATTGCAATAAATACCGGGATGATCTTCGTAGCGTTTGGATTGTATTTCGCGGGCAGCAATGACCCGTTCCCGGATGGCTTCACTTTTTTCAGCATGCTTTATTGCCGATAGTTCGCTGAAGGGAACCGGAGTTACCTCCACATGCAAGTCAATCCGGTCAAGCAAAGGGCCGCTTATCTTGTTCAGGTATTTCTGTACAGCCCCTGGAGGACAGGTGCATTCCTTGTCCGGATGGTTGTAATAACCACAGGGGCAGGGATTCATGCTTGCAATCAACATAAAGGAAGCCGGAAAATCTATCGCCATTTTTGCCCGGCTAATCGTTACCCGACGCTCTTCCATAGGTTGGCGCATCACTTCGAGAACCGTTCTTTTAAACTCCGGTAGTTCATCAAGAAAAAGAACCCCATTATGGGCGAGCGAAATTTCACCGGGCTGAGGCGAACCGCCGCCACCGACAAGCGCTACATCACTGATGGTATGATGCGGACTGCGGAAAGGTCGTTTGCTGACGAGGGTACTGTTCTCGGGAAGCTTGCCCGCCACGCTGTGAATCTTGGTGGTTTCTAGTGCTTCCATCAAACTGAGCGGCGGCAACACGGTCGGGATTCTTTTGGCAAGCATGGTTTTTCCGGCTCCGGGAGGTCCGATCAGAATGGCATTGTGCCCGCCGGATGCTGCTATTTCAAGTGCCCGTTTGATGTTTTCCTGTCCTTTGACCTCAGAAAAATCAATCCCGAATTCGTATTGTTTGTGGTAAAATTCGTCGCGGGTATTTACCTGAGTCGCCGGAATGATATTAATGCCCTCCAGAAAATCGATCACTTCTTTGATGTGCTGTACTCCATACACCTCAAGATTATTTACAATAGCGGCCTCTTTTGCATTGGAAAGTGGAAGGATAAGCCCTTTGAATTTTTCTTTACGGGCCTGAATAGCAATTGGCAGGGCGCCTTTGATGGGTCGTATTTCACCATCAAGACTCAATTCACCCATAATGATATATTCACTGATTGCATCCGGGTTTTTTAATTGTTCGGAGGCACCGAGTATGCCGAGGGCAATCGGTAAATCAAAAGCGGTTCCACTTTTACGGATATCGGCCGGGGCAAGATTAACCACCACTTTGGTGCGGGGCATTTTGTATCCGTTGGCTTTCAGGGCACTTTCCACCCGCTGCATGCTTTCCTTCACCGAACTGTCGGGAAGCCCAACAATCACCGCACCATAATTGCCCTGATTGTTAACATCCACTTCAATGGTAATGGTGATAGCATCCACGCCCACTACAGCACTTCCAAATGTTTTTACGAGCATAGGCAAATAATAGCGGAAATAAAAATAGTTGAAAATTCGCAGATTTTCTAATCTAATGCCCGGTACTAACCCCTTAAGCAGGTTGTTATATGCGAAATATTTTAATAGTTAGCCAGCTTTTCCCTAAGCAAATGCTGTTTTTCGTCAAGCAGGTCCGTTAGGCAGTCATTCACTGCACAATCAAATGGTAAGGGGCATGGGTTGGGTGAAGCTTTAAAGCGTAGAAGACACAAATTTCAAATTCTCTCATCTGTATCTTTAGAATGATTGGGTATTTTCAGGCCTCTGTTTTAAAATACTCCAGCAATTCATCCAGCTTTTTCGTGGTGTAAACGAGGGAAGGATAGTACCCAATGTCATGGGGGTTTTCATTCCATCTTTTTCTTCCATTATTCAGATTATTCTTTAATGCTTCCAATTGCATTTTTATTTCTGCTTCCTTTTCTAGTATCTTTTCCTTCATAAAACGTTTTTATAGTCATCTGCTTTTATAAATCGGGGGGCGGCTATCGTCGGGTTCAGTAGCCTTTTTTTAAAGCTATTTTTATCTTACAGTTTTTCCATCAGGTCTACCACCCCTTCCCGTTTAAGAATGAGGTAGCCAAGCCGGTCGTTGCTGATGCCTTCCCGGAGTTGGTAGCTAAAAGAAAGTTTTTCATCGGTAACTTCCGTTTCAAAATAACGAAAGGCGATATTGGGGTAGGGCTTTAGTTCCTCTCCGATTTCATAAAGATGGGTGCTAAGGATGAACAGCGAATTTTTTATTTTCAGTAAGCCTTTGATCACCGCCGAACTGCATCGCATAGCATCCTGTACATTGGTCCCTTTAAACAATTCATCGATCAGTACCAGCCATTTTTGACCATTGTTTATTTTGAGAATGGTATTCTTGATACGCTGCACTTCATTGAAAAAATAACTCTCTCCCTTGGTAATATTGTCAGCCACCTGAATATTACTTAATAGCCCGTAAAACAGCGTAAGCTGCATGGAAGCGGCAGGTACTGCCATGCCTATATGGGCTAGATAAACGGCTACCCCCACCGACTTGATGAAGGTGCTTTTGCCAGCCATATTGGCTCCGGTCAGGAAAATAAAATTATTTTCAGGTTTCATTTCCAGATTGTAGGGTGTGGGTGTTTCTAGCAGTAAGTGATACAACCCTTCTGCGCCAATATAGGGCCGTTGGTCATCGATAAATTCAGGAAATTGAAGGTTTTGTTTACGGGTGGCGCAGGCCATAGAGTAAAAAGCATCTATCTGATAATAAATATCGATTAAGCGATCTATTTTACTTCGGAAATGGTATAGGAGCCAATGTCCGTAGTCCAGTATTTTTTTGCCGGAAAGATTTGTTTTAGAGGGCTCTCCGATCATCTCCTTTATTTTCTGATGACTTAAAAGCAGGATGGTTTCATCATACAGCTTTTCTAGGGGTAAGGGCAGTTTGTCCTGTGCCAGAAGTTGTACAAGAAGAAACATTCCCTTAAAAAAATCAATGGCGTGCCCCGTTGTATATTTTACCAAACCAAAATCGGGAGCATGAAACCAGCGGTAGCTAAAGGCATCCATTGTTCCGGGATGTCCGGGTACTTTGTCTATTTGCGATTCATAAAACCGGTTCAGCACCAATAGGGTCCCGTTAGAAATATCTTCAGGCCAGCTATCCAGATGACGCATGATGATTTTCAGGCTTTCCTGTGTTTCGAGGATGGGTTTTTTGTCCTGATGCGGATTGCTGAGAATATGTCGCAACCATTGACTGCCTCCATGGGTTTTGCAATAATTGAGACTATTCCAAACGGATTGATCTTCTTCGGCATGAAATATAGCGAGATCCAGTAAGGTGGTTTTATCTATTTGCATGAAGCCTTTAGTTCGGTTTTTTTAATGGGGTGTATTAAAATTTTTGCAAGATGTCTGATATAAATTAATCCCTGTTAAATTGAATCCGCATGCCTTTTTTATCATCGTTTACCACCCCATGCATGGAGGCAAGGTGCCCGTTTACAAAAGTATGGGTTACCACCGGCATCGAAGACCCTCCCATCGGGCTCCACCCGCAATGATAAAGCAGGTTTTCTTCGGATACCGTTTGTTCATGATTGAGATCTACGATCACAAGGTCAGCAAAATAACCTTCGCGGATATATCCCCGCCCGGCAATATCAAAACAATCAGCTACCGCATGACACATTTTTTGAACCATTTTTTCAAGACTGATTTTTTGTTGTTTTACATAAGAGAGCATCAGGGGAAGTGCATGTTGTACGAGCGGCAGGCCACTATGGGCATTGTTATAAGCAATGCCTTCGGGGTGATGATGAAGCATGCCATTTCCGTCCCGGAAAATGCCTTTTTCAGCCATGGTATGCGGGGCGTGGTCGGTGGCTATTACGTCAAGCCGGTCATCGAGCAATGCTTCCCATAGGGCATCCCGGTTTTCGGGTGCTTTAATGGCAGGGTTGCATTTGATCTGATAGCCGAGTTTATCATAATCATTAGCAGTGAAATGCAAATGATGCACACAGACTTCGCAGGTAATTCTTTTTTCCTTCAAAGGCATCATGTTGGAAAATAGCTGCAATTCTTTGGCAGTGCTAATATGAAGAATGTGCAAGCGGGTATTGCGCATTTTTGCGAGTTGAATGGCTGAAAAGCTGGATTGAAAACAAGCTTCTGTATCCCGGATTATGGGGTGGTCTTTGGATTCGAAAATAGTACCGGAGTATTTTTCCAGGTTTTTTTGAATGATCCTTTCATCCTCGCAATGGGTCGCAATCAATAGTTCTGATTCACTGAAAATCCTGTCGAGGGTACGGTAATTATCCACGAGCATATTTCCCGTACTGGAACCCATAAAAATTTTAATGCCGCAAATGTCTTTTTTCTTTTCATTGGTTTTCAATACCTCCTCTTCATTATCGTTGCTTGTACCCATAAAAAAGGAGTAATTGGCTACCGAAGACCGGGCCCCGATGGCATATTTCTCCTCAAGTAGTTCCTGAGTTAATGCGTTGGGTACGGTATTTGGCATTTCCATAAAGGAAGTGATGCCCCCTGCTACTGCTGCTTTAGCCTCGGAGGCGATATTGGCTTTGTGGGTAAGCCCCGGTTCCCGGAAGTGTACCTGATCGTCAATAACCCCCGGAAGCAGGTATTTTCCGGTGCCATCAATCTCCATAAAGGAGCCTGAAATGTCAAGCTTCGGAGCTATCTTACTAATTCTTTGTTCATCAATGAGGACATCCGCCACCGTAATATTTCCCTCATTTACAAGTTGTATGTTTCTAATAATGTACTTTGCCATCGATTTATTTAATTTTACCATTAAACTAACGGCATGCAAAATAGGCAATCCCTGCTTTTTATAGGCATTGTACTCAGTTCCTTGTCGGTTGGCGCTCAAACTACCTACCTGCCCCTTTGGTCCAAAGAAGGCTGGTTGCTCAACAGACTGGAGATAAAAGCGCAGACCAATAAGGATTTGAACTTATCTACGGTAAAACCTTATATGCGGAAAGCCTATGTTGAAGTGGCAGACTCGTTTCAGCAAATGTTGAATGCAGGAGAGAACCCGGCAGCATTGACAAAGGTGGATCAATATAATCTAAATCGTTTGATGGCAAACAGCAGCGAATACTCGGATTATACCTCTGAGGGTATTCCCTCCTGGAAAAGTAAAAAACAGATTGGCAAAGGGGTGTTTGAAACAAGGGGTAATGCGTTGGAAGTAAACCAAAAAGGATTTTACCTTTCAATCAATCCGGCGCTTGCCATACAGCAAAGCATTGAATCGGATTATGACGATCCGGTTTACTTTCGTTCTTTTGGTGCCACAGGAAGAGGTTTGATCGGCAAAAAAATCGGATTTCAGTTTTTGGCTACTGCTAATAATGAAATGGGACCGCTGCCTTTCCGGGAGTTTGTGGCGAAAAATAACGCGATTCCGGGAGTTCAGAAATACGAGGCCAACAGTAATAGCGATGGTTACACGTACGCAGATATCCGGGGAAGTATCACTTTTAATGCTTCCAAATACATTAATTTTCAGGCGGGCCGCGATCAGCAATTCATCGGAAACGGCTACAGGAGTTTGATGCTCAGTAATTTTTCAGCACCACATTTATTTTTTAAAATCAATACACGGATCTGGAAACTCAACTATACCAATCTTTTTATGGAGTTGGCGCCTTCGCCGTTCCGGGCTTTTAACAAGCAGGTGGACAAAAAATATGCAAGCATGCACCACCTCAGCATCAATGCCACCAAGTGGCTGACTGTCGGGGTTTTTGAAGGCATTATTTTTGGCAGAAGTAAGCATTACGATTTTTCCTATCTGCAGCCTATGATCTTTTTGCGGAGCATGGAACAGCAGAACGGAAGTCCGGATAATGCCAATATCGGGGTGGATCTGAAAATCAATGTGGCAAAAAAAGCTCAGTTTTATGCTCAGTTGATGCTCGATGAATTTAAAAAGGATGAGCTTGTGGGAACAAGGGAGTTTTGGTGGGCCAACAAACAGGCTTTTCAGTTTGGTGTGAAGTATGTGGATGCCTTTGGTATTTCCAACCTCGATTTGCAAGCGGAGTTCAATCAGATACGGCCATTTATGTATCAGTTTCGCGATACAGCAGGTTCTTATGCTCATGCCTTACAACCATTGGCGCATCCTCTTGGGGGTAATCTCCGCGAAATGGTCGGAGTTCTCAGGTATCAGCCATTGCCTAAACTTTACATTGATGGCAGGGTACAATATTGGAAGCAGGGTTTGGATAGTGCCGGTTTCAATTTTGGCAGCAACCCCAATGATAATTACAACAGGGTTGGACAAGGTGGAGAAAGACTTCGCGAAAACGGATATCCCTTATTTAGTGGTCAGCCTGCGCAGGGTTTGAATCTTGCTCTGAATGTTTCTTATGAATTGAAAGAGAATCTCTTTGCAGAACTTGGTGGTATGTACCGGGTTTATGACGAAAATAATAAGGCCAAAGTAACTACCTCAACCGTTTCTTTGGGTATCCGCTGGAATATGTTTCGGAGAGAATATGATTATTAGTACACTGATAAAATCGCAACCATGCGTTCTTTAAAAATAATTTTTGCTGTTTGTTTGTCAGGACTTGGATTGAGTATACAGGCTCAAACAACCTATATTCCTTTATGGGCAAAAGAAGGCTGGTTGCTCGACCGGCTTGAGATTAAGGCAGGGACGGACAATGATCTGAATCTTTCAACAGTGAAACCCTACATGCGGAAAACCTATGTGGAAGTGGCAGATTCCTTCCGGAGTTTGCTTTTGGCGGGTCAAAACCCGGCGAACCTTACCAAGGTCGATCAGTATAATCTCGATCGCTTTCAGGCAAATAATAGCGAGTTCAGTGTTTTTAATACTACCATACTGCCAGCGTGGAAAAGTAAGAAAAATGTATTGGGCTTTTTATGGAATGTGAAAGGCAATGCGGTGGAAGTAAATGAAAAGGATTTCTATCTCGTGGTGAATCCGGTGGTGAATCAACAGCAGAGTATTGAAACTGATTTTGATGACCGGGTATTTGTGAATGCCAAAGGATTGACCGCCCGGGGGATGATTGCCAACAAAATAGGATTCCATTTTTACGCTACGGATAATCAGGAACAGGGACCGATTCAATTTCGCCAATATGTGGCCAATAATTCGGCAACGCCGGGGGCAGGGTTCAGTAAGGTATTCAAGGATGGCCGGGGGCGCGATTATTTCGATGCCCGGGGTAGTGTTTCCTGGAATGTTTCTTCTTTTATAAATATGCAGTTTGGCTTCGATCAGCAATTTATCGGCAATGGGTATCGCAGTCTTGTTTGGGGTAATTTTGCGCCGCCTTCCTTATTCCTTAAATTCAATACCCGTTTCTGGAAATTGAATTATACCAATATTTTTTCTGAATTATATACACCGGAAGCTCCAAGAGGGGATGTATTAAGAATCAAACAGTATGCGGCTACCCACCATCTAAGTATCAATGCAACTCCCTGGTTAAATGTTGGTGTATTCGAAACGGTTGTTTTTGGTGAGCCTGATATTCTGAAGATTCAACATTTACAGCCCGTTATTTTTCTGAATTCTCTTTTGAGGGATAAGGAGGGTAATACCAACAGCATGCTTGGATTTGATCTTAAGGCCAACCTCTTCAATCATGTACAGCTTTACGGGCAATATATTGTGCAGGGGACCAATATGGGTGAGGAAAGGGAAGGGGGAGACTCCTGGAAAAATCGATTTGGTTTTCAGGCTGGCGCCAAATATGTGGATGCATTTGGGGTAAAAAATCTGGATATGCAGGCAGAGATCAATCAGGTTCGACCCTTTATGTATTCAAGTTCTCAAAATGGCGGAAGCTGGACCAATTACCGCCAGCCAATGGCACATCCCCTCGGGTCTAATTTCCGCGAGTTGGTCGGTATTCTTCGATATCAGCCGGTTCCCCGTGTATATATTTTTGGCAGGGTAAATTATTGGAAACAGGGTTTGGACAGCGCCAATCTTAATTTTGGCAACAATCCGAGACTTGATAATTCAAGAGGCAATACCCGCGGATTGAGACCCCGCGATCAATTAGAGCTTTTGGCCGGACTGGAGCGTGAAGGTGTTAACATGGCCATCACTGTTTCCTACGAAGTAAAAGAGAATCTTTTTTTAGATGTAAATAACTTGTACCGGGTCTTTAAAACCGGAGCTTTAGCGCCCCTTCAAAACACCAATGTTGCAACAATCGGACTCCGTTGGAATATGTTCCGCCGCGATTATGATTATTGATTTTACTTGCCGGAATTACTTACTCCTCAAGATGAATGGTAAACTGAATCATTCTTGAAGTGAGTTTGTCAAGCGCTGCAGAGTATTTGTTGCTTTCATCGCGGAAATGCAGATTGGAAAATCCGTTACTGAATTTTATTTCGGGACTGACGGTTACAAACGGCAGGAAGAAATTGAAACCGATACCAAGTTCTGCGCCGAAATCACTTGCTTTGAGTTTAATGTTGCCATCATTATTTTTATTACGGGCACCACTTGCGAGGTCTATATCGTATTTAATTCCTGCTAAGGCATACACTCTGAAATTTCCGATCCGGTCGCTGTTTAATTTAAAATGCAAAGGCAGGGTTGCAAGGTTCGATTGAATCAGCCGGGTTTCCATTTCTTCTTCAAAAAGCTGTTTGCTTCCGAGTTGGTAGGAGAAAGAACGATCTACGCCAAGTACAAGACCTGGATTGAACCGCAATTCGAACCGATTGCTGAGCCTTGCTGTAGCAAGCAGGCGCAGCGAATAGCCGGGACCGTTACCCGGTTCGGCTACAAGGATCGAATCGTTTTCCAGAAAGTAGGTCGATTTATTGGGGTGCAAACCGGTTTGTGCTCCACCAAGACTTAAGCCAAAATAGAAAGGCTTCATGTCCCTTTCCTCCCGATACATGGGCTTGCGGCTAAGTTGCGCAATGCAGTTACCAGTTAAAACTATAAGTGCAAGGGTGATTATGATTTGTTTCCGCTGTAAATGGTGCATATGCCTAAACTCAACATTTTTTTATAACAATCAGTGTATCCTGCCTTTTCCATGATTTCCACAAAAGCATTGCCTTCGGGGAAAGCCTCAATACTGTCGTTGAGGTATTTATAAGCTTTCTTATTGCCCGCAATCCATTTGCCTGCCTGCGGAGCAATTAACCGGGTGTAAAGATTATAAAAACTTTTGACCCCCGGCAACTTGGGTTTGCTAAATTCCAGAATAACGAGCCTGCCTCCCGGTTTTAATACCCGCAACATTTCCTGCAGGCCTTTTTCGAGATTGGCATAATTGCGTACGCCAAAGGCTACAGTTATAGCGTCAAACGACCCGTCCGGAAAGTTTATTGCTTCGCTGTCGCCGGTCAAAAGGGTGATGCGGTCTGCCAATCCTTTTTCTCTGATTTTCTGCCTGCCCAGATTCAGCATGCCTTCGCTGATATCAATGCCAATGATTTTTTTGGGTGCAGGATCCATGTATTTCATGGCCATCAATGCCACGTCAGCAGTGCCTGTTGCTACATCCAGCAATTGCTCTGTCTTGAGGCCTTTGAATTGTGCCAAAGCTTTGCGGCGCCAGCTTATATCAATACCCCCACTTAAAAAACGATTCAAAAAATCGTACCGGTGAGCGATCTGATCGAACATGTCGGCCACCTGTTCTTTTTTCGTTTTATCCGATTCCACAAAGGGAACTACCTTATCGTGTTTGTAAGACAATGTCTGTATTTTGATACTTTGTTAATTAAATGGAAAATCTACAGATTTTCTGCTTTTCCTACTTATTCATCTGCCTTTTATCAGGGTACACCAATGTATTTGTGGGTTTGTAAACTCAAAGACCACTTTGGATGATGATGTATATAATCAATGATTAAGGGCGTCATTTGTTCGCGTTTTTCCCATTCGGGTTGTAAGAATAAACGACAGTGTGGCCCCGCATCCTTTGCAAAAGATTCTGCCCAGGCAAAATCCGATTTATTAAAAATGACCACTTTCAGCTCATGGGCTACCGGCAGTACTTCGGGCAGCGGTGCTTTGAATTTTTTGGGAGAAAAACAGACCCAGTCAAGATGACCCGATAGCGGATGCGATCCAGAGGTTTCTATATTGATGCTGAAACCGGCATTTTGTAATCCTTTTGTCAGGTCGGTGAGGTCGTGCATAGCAGGCTCGCCCCCGGTTATAACGACCATCCTTCCCGGAAAGGAAGCGGCTTCTGCAACCAACGTCTTTACCGTTTTTTTAGGATGCGCATTGGCATCCCAGCTATCTTTTACATCGCACCAAACACAGCCTACATCGCAACCCCCAAGTCTGATGAAATAGGCAGCCCTGCCGGTATGCGCTCCTTCACCCTGTAAGGTGTAAAACGATTCCATCACCGGGTAGGCGGTTTGGTTTATGTCTTTTGCTGTAAGTGTATCTGTCATGACGGTTTTTTGCGCCTCAATTTTT
>JBGSNV010000232.1:0-2606 GCA_041739485.1 Chitinophagaceae bacterium | reverse complement strand
AAGGAGAGGTTAAAACCGATCAATTGCAAAGAGATAACAATAGCAATAACAATGATCAGATATTTCAATAAGGAGTATATCGAATAGCGTTTTGCTTTTTCTATCCGCTCGAATTTATTTATACTTTTTTTCAGAACGACTAAAAAGACAGACACCCCTGTATTGAAAAGAATTAAAAACAGAAGCCCCTTTAATGTAAATTTTACATTGCCTATCTCAAACAAAGTATATTCTAAAATTTCCTTCATTTATATCCTTTCAATTAATTTTAATAAACGGTTGAGCAATGCTGAGTTGTGATAGGTCCTGTCTAAGATTACCAACTAAAGATATTCATTTTAAGGTAAATATCAACCGGCACCCTTGAATTTACAGTTCCGGACCGTCTTGTCAAAGATTTACATTTCTTTTCCGAACACTCCCACACTAGTCTTGTTGTTAACCCGTTATTACAATCTGAAATCAACCTAACTTTGCACGCATATCTATGGTAAAGGCTTATAATTTTTTAGCTGCCTGGCAGCTTTTTCCCGAAAAATGTACTTTCGAACAAGGCATTCCGCCCAAAAGCGGTAACTATAAAATAGAGACAGACACACAACAACAGCAACTGATCATTACCTCCAATTGGGTAACACAAGATAATAGTGCTTTTTTTTCCGAATATCGTTTTATGCCCGATGGCAACCTGCAGCCCTTTGAAAATCAGGATTTTGCCGATGCTGTAAAAGGCGAGGTACCGGATGGCTCTACCATGATCATCGAATTTTTGAAAGAAAATGTATTGATGCTGAAAGTAACCAAACAGATTCAGCCCAATGGTTACCTTAAAATCACACAGGAAGGTATAGATGCGGATGGCAAACCTTTTGCCAATATCGAGGTATACCACAAACAATTGAGTGTACTTCCTTACGCTTCGTCTGTTGGCAGTGTGGCCATAAAACCTACAGAAGAAGGTGCTATTAAACACAAAGCGCTGCTTGCCATGGAGCAGCAAACGGATATGCAACTCGATCAGATCCGTCAACAAATTGAATTACTGGCTAAACAGGCACAGGAATTGCGGAAAAGGAAAGAACTCAGTCTGATGATTTATGCAGCAAAACTCAGTTTTACCCCGATCATCAGTCAAAATTATTTTCTCTACGAAAAACATGACGGCACCCATATTCTTTCTTTGGTCAATCCCAGAGAATGGGGTGGTTCCGGCCCATTTAAGCATTTCATTTCGGGTGTAAAACTGCTTGCTGACCACACCTGGATGGAAATAGGCGAAGGATGATGGCTCAGAAGGGGCTTTTACTTCAGAGATAAAACAGGATCAACCTATCAACAATTCGAACCCATTGTTTTATCTTCCCGTTATGGAAAAAATAATACGGGTCGGGCTTGTGGGATACGGAATGTCCGGAAGGGTCTTTCATGCCCCTTTTTTGCACACATTGCCTCAATACAAATTATGCGCAGTGGTGGAACGCAACCGCAAGGAGGCTGAACAAACTTATCCATATATAGCTACCGAAAGATCGATAGAAGCCTTGTTGAAAAGAAAGGATATTGATCTGGTAGTTATCACCACGCCCAATGAAACCCACTATCCCTATACGCTGATGGCGTTGGAGGCCGGTAAAGATGTGGTGCTTGAAAAACCGTTTGCGAACAATACCGAAGAAGCAGCCAAACTGGTAGCGCTTGGAGAAGCAAGTAAAAATATATTTTCGGTTTACCAAAACCGGCGCTATGTGGGTGATTTTAAAACCATTCAACAAATCATACATCAGGGAACCTTAGGCAGAGTGCATGAATACATTTGCCATTTCGACCGCTATCGAACCGAACCGAAGGCCGGTAATGCCTGGCGCGAACGGAACCTGCCCGGAAGCGGTATTTTATTCGATCTTGGTCCGCACCTTATCGATCAGGCTCTTTGTTTGTTTGGTCTTCCCAAAACCATTACAGCTTTTGTAAAAAGTCAACGTTCTTTTTCTGAGGTAGATGATTATTTTGAATTGCGTCTTGACTTTGATAATAATTGTGTGGCTATTTTAAAATCAGGAATGCTTGTTAGAGAAATGGGGCCCCGATATGCCATACACGGAACTGAAGGTAGTTATCTGAAATATGGCGATGACCCGCAGGAAGGCTTGCTGAAACAAGGCCACATGCCGGTGGGCGAATCCTGGGGGCTTGAAGAAACGAGCACGCATGGGTTATTACATACTCAACTAAATGGTGTACCTGTCCGACAATTCATCCCTACCCTACCTGGCAATTTCGGAACCTATTATACCAATTTGTATGAAGCTATGATTCACCATACCAAACCAAGGGAATTGCCGGCACATGGCTACAACACCATTAAATTGATAGAGCTTGCTTTTGAAAGTTCAAAATCGGGAAAAACCATGGCATGCACCGGATTGATGGATGTGCCTTATCCGAATGCCCTGTAAAAGGACCATTCAGGGAACCTTCCCTCTTATAATTTGTAAAATATATATGGCCTCCAACATTCTTATTACCGGCGCAAATGGTTATATCGGGCAGCGACTGATTCCGGTTTTGCTGGAGCAAGGTCATTCGCTTTTTTGCTGTGTACGCAA
>JBGSNV010000271.1:0-10938 GCA_041739485.1 Chitinophagaceae bacterium | reverse complement strand
TACGATCTATGTATTGTTGCGTTAGCCCGACTGCCGTTAGGGTTCCTGCAGCCATTTGCTGCTGCAATTCATCAATAGTCACCTCGTTCAAAGCAAAGGAATCCGGAAAGCCCTCTCCTTCTGTGGATGCATTGGAAAAATCAGAGGATCCTGTGGCACAGGCCGTGAGTGTAGCGGCAGCGGCAACCGAAATGCCGGCAGCTGTGGAGTTTTTCAAAAAGGAACGACGATGCATGCAGATATATTTTAATTTAAAGTATACGAACAAACATAGTCTTTTTTGATATTTCGGCATGCTCTTGCTAAAGAAGCAGCATCAAAAAACAGGTTCCCGGTATTTATTGAAATGTTTTTTAGTCCTGGTTATTCCATCCTTCTTTTTCCTGTTTTATTCATTCAAATGCAGTTTTAGGATTATGAGCAAACCATTTTTTTATTCCTTAGCAGGTTCCTTTGTGCCTGAAAAACAGATTGGAAAAGGAAAACAGATTGGAAAAGTTGCCAAAAATCCGGACCTAAACAATCACTTGCCTGCCTGAGTTCCTTAAAGAGCATAAAAAAAGACCGGAAAACACTATGAGTATCTCCCGGTCTTTAAATATAAAGAAGCACTTTTTTAAACTTTTTCAGCCATATCCGGAATCATTTCCACTTTGTAGGCACCTTCGTCCAATTTGGCTTTTGTTTCGCTAAATGCCTCAAGGGTACGCTCAATATCCTGATCGCTGTGCGATGCGGTTGGAATCAGACGGTAAATGATATGTCCTTTTGGAATAACGGGATAAACCACAATCGAACAGAAAATATTATAGTTCTCGCGGAGATCCATTACCATAGCAGTGGCTTCTTCTACCCCACCCTTCATGTAAACGGGAGTAACCACGCTGTCGGTTTTACCAATATCAAAACCGCGCTCCTTTAAACCATTTTGAAGTTTCATTGCATTTTCCCAGAGCTTGTCTTTCAGTTCCGGCATTGTACGAAGCATATCCAAACGCTTCAGATTTCCAATAACCAATGGCATTGGTAAACTTTTGGCGAAGATCTGACTCCTGATATTATAACGGATATAATCAATGATGATTTTAGGACCTGCAAGAAATGCTCCGATAGAAGCCATGCTCTTTGCAAAAGTGCTGAAGTACAAGTCTATTTCATCCTGACATCCCTGTGCCTCACCGGCTCCTGCACCGGTTTCACCGAGTGTGCCGAATCCATGAGCATCATCCACCAATAAACGGAAATCAAATTTCTGCTTCAGTTCTGCAATCTCACGAATGCGACCCTGATCGCCGGCCATTCCAAAAACGCCTTCGGTAATAACAAGAATACCGCCTGCATTTTGCTTCTCAATCAAAGTGGTGGCGCGGGCCAATTGCTTTTCACAATCTTCCACATCATTGTGTTTATACACGTAGCGGTGTCCGGGATGCAAACGCAAACCATCAATGATACAGGCATGACATTCGCTGTCGTAAACCACCACATCATGACGACCGCAGATTGCATCGATCGTACTCATGATGCCCTGATAGCCGTAATTGAGCAAAATGGTATCTTCTTTCATTTCGAAAGCTGCGAGTTCACGCTCCAATTGTTCATGATGATTGCTGTTGCCACTCATCATACGGGCTCCCATTGGGTAGGCAAGTCCGTAGTCTGCCGTCGCATCGGTATCAACCTTTCTCACTTCCGGGTGATTGGCCAGCCCCAAATAATTGTTCAGACTCCATACGATCATTTCCTTTCCCCGGAAGATCATATGAGGAGCAATAGGTCCTTCCAACTTGGGGAATGCAAAATAACCATGTGCTCTTTCGCGGTGCTGCCCAAGCGGCCCGGAGTTTTTAACTAATCTTTCAAAAATATCTGCCATACTTGATAATTGGTGGGATAGAATCCGGTTTTATTTTTTAAAAACAGGCTTTAAAAAACCATTTTTTAAAACAATGGGCAAAATTACGTAAAGATTGCTGTGTGTCCAAAACAGGATATGCAGCCTTCAAAAACAAAAAAATACCATTGATTACACACTAATTGGATTAAACCCCTAATTTCCGGCAGAATAACGCATTTTTGTCTTTAAATATATTAAAAAGCATGCATCTACAGTGGCAATCGTTTAACCTGGAGTTTCAGTACCCTTTTACCATTTCAAAAGGAACCAAGACCCATCAGCCTACTTTTATTGTGGCAATCAGTCATTTGGGACTTACCGGATATGGAGAGGCTCCTGCCATTACCTACTACGATATCAGTTTGGAAAAAATGGAAGCGGATCTGTTTCTTAAAGCGGATATCTTATCCAAATACAATTTCAATGATCCGGGAAGGTTCTGGCATTTTCTGCATCATTTATTCCCTAAGAATCCCTTTTTGGTGGCGGCACTTGACCTTGCCGGTTGGGATCTTTTCGGTAAAATGCGCCGGCAGCCCATTTGCAATATGATTGCAGAGCCCAAAACAGTGCTGCCACTGACCGATTATACCATAGGAATCGATTCCATTGAAAAAATGGTTGAAAAAATGGAGGCTAAGCCCTGGCCGATCTATAAAATAAAACTCGGTACGGATCAGGATATTGCTATTGTGGAGGCCCTTAGAAAGCATACCAAATCCAAACTAAGGATCGATGCCAATGCTGCCTGGGAAAAGGAAGAAGCGCTGGAAAAAATAACCGCCTTCTCTAAGCTGGGTGTCGAATTTATCGAGCAACCGCTTGCAAAAGACAATTGGGTAGGTATGTCCTGGTTGTATGATAGAAGCCCCTTGCCTCTGATTGCAGATGAAAGTTGCGTTGGAGAAACCGATGTAGCCAAATGCACCGGCCATTTTCATGGGATTAATATCAAACTAACCAAATGCAGCGGCCTTACTCCTGCCCTGCGTATGATCCGCGAAGCACGTAAACGTGAGCTGAAAGTAATGGTAGGCTCTATGAATGAATCCACTATTGGTTCTGCACCCCTTGGTCACCTGTTGCCCCTGATCGATTATGTAGATATGGATGGTCCGTTGCTGTTGGAGGAGGATCTTGCAACCGGTATTGAGTACGATATGGGGAAGGTCACCATCAACAAACAGGCAGCAGGATTTGGCATTGTCCCCAATCCTGATTTATTTGCAGGAAATGAATAAGAAACTTTCTTTAACCATTTTATTACTAGGCACTACCCTGCTGTGGACATTTGCCCAAAAGAAACCGGTCATCGGACTTACGCTTTCTGGAGGTGGCGCAAAGGGGCTCGCACATATTGGAATTCTGAAAGCCATTGATTCGGCCGGATTAAAAGTAGATCTGATAACCGGCACGAGTATGGGGAGCATTGTTGGCGGGCTTTATGCAGCAGGTTACACGGCAGACAGTATTGAGAAAATGGCAAGAGCTATTGATTGGCGGATTTTACTATCCAACTCGGTAAGCATGCAAAGCTATACTATGGAAGAAAAAAGTGAGTATAGCAAGTATGCTGTGGAACTCACTGCCTCTAAAGGCAAGATTGCCTTACCAACCGGATTTTTAGAAAGTCAGGAACTATGGTTAAAACTTCAGGAACTGTTCTTCCCGGTATCTTATATCAAAGACTTCGATAAACTACCCATTCGTTTTCGGTGTATTGCTACCGATCTTGCTACCGGCAATGCGGTGGTTTTGGGTAAGGGCGATATTGTTTCAGCTATTCGTAGCAGCATGGCTATCCCGGGTATTTTTTCCGCTGTAGATATGGATGGGCATCGCTACGTAGATGGAGGCGTGGTTCGGAATTTCCCTGTAAAAGACGCTCTTGATCTGGGGGCGACCTATGCTATCGGGGTTTCGGTAAGCAGCCCTTTACTGGATGTTAAGGAATTGGACAATGCCTTCAAGATATTGACACAGGTAGTTTTTTTAAATGAAAACAAAGACCGGATAAAGGAATCAGCATTATGTAATTTGTTGATTGATGTTCCCATGGGAGATTTTTCAAGCGGCAGTTTCAACAGGGCTATTGATATTATAGATCTTGGCTTGGAAACCGGCAGGAAATATTATCCCTATTTTAAACATCTGGCAGACTCCCTGAATCATTATCAGGCAGGAAGTATGGCAGAGAGCAGACCCATGCTTGAGGAACTGAAACTCAATAATATAACTGTTTCGGGATTACGGCCGGGATCTGTAGAGCCTTTTTATGAACAACTAAACCTGGAAATACCTGGTAATTATACGGCCTCGAACATCACCGGCTCCTTACGCAATGCTTTTGCGTACAGAATGTACAAGAATATCACTTATACCCTTCAGCCGGATAGCGACAGCGGCTATACCCTTGTATGTAAAACCACTCCCGAGCCCCTTGTTGCCTTGAAGGCGGGCTTGCATTATAACAGTCTGATGGGATTCAGTGTATTGGGCAATCTCACCCTGCGTAATTTCTTTACACCTTCGAGTCGAACCTTAGTGTCTTTAAATATCGGAGAAAATTTCCGGGGTCTTGCAGAGCATTTGCAACTCTTCGGTTATCGCAATCCCTGGAGCAACAGAACACAGTTCTATGCCGAGTTTCAGGATCTGCCGCTGATTGAAAACTTTAAACGATTGGGCGGATATACTTTCCGTTATTTCAAAATAGATAATCAGTTCCTCAACTCTGCTAGAAGAAGATGGTCGGGGGGATTTGGTGCCAAATGGGAATATGTTGGATTCAATCCAACCATTGAAAGAGGCGATTATTTCAATGGCCACAATCAGTTTTTTACCCTTTATGGAATTACTACCTATAATAGCTATGAACGTCCCTTTTATCCGCCCAAGGGCTATAAGGTCGATTTTTCCTTTGGATATGTTTTTGGATTAGATCCCAAAGTAAATCTTTTCGAAAACGGACAGGATATCGGAACGATTGAGGCCAATGGTGTGAAATATGGAAATTATCTGCGTAGCACGCTGCAAGCCGAAAGAATTTTACGTCTGAATTCCCGGTGGGCCAATGTGAGTTTGCTGCAGGCAGGCATTAATTTTGGTCCTGACCAAAGTATTGCGAATAACTTTTTTGCAGGCGGAGCCACCAATGTCATGCGTAATCAGGTCACTTTTTTGGGGCTGCGGGAAGGCGATCTTGTTTCGGAAAGCGTGCTTGCCTTTAAAAATGGATTTCGCTATAATGTATTTTCTGATGGATATATTACCCTCAGTGGCAATGTGATGCATTATGATTTTTTATCAAAATCTTCTACTGTTACCAACCCGTCGTGGATTGCCGGAGCAGGGCTTACCCTTGGTTACAATCTCCCAATCGGCCCTTTTGAATATACGGTGCAATATGGTGGTAAAGGGGCCGGATGGTCTACCTATCTGAACGTGGGTTTCCCATTCAGAACCTATTGATTATTTATGCTCCTGATAAAGATGCCTAAGCCTTTTTAAAAGATAGATACCTTGACATTTTCAACTAAAGAAAAAGTATTTCCCTGATAATCGAAATGGAATAAGGCTTTAGTTGAAGGTAGTAAACTATCTTTTTGGAGAATCATCATTTCACCCGGCTGTATATTGGGAGAAAAAGGAACAATCCGGCCAAGTTTTTTTTGTAAATAGAAGCTGATCGTAGTGGAAATACGCGTACTGTCCTTCAGATATATCGGTTTTTCACCAATCAGTTTTGCCATTTCTATTCCAGCCCGTTCATCTTTTGCTGCCTGGCTGTTCTGCCCTCTTTCGCTGCTTGTGATCCAACCTCCGGCAAGCCGGATTAAAAACAGCAATAATACCGTTAGATAAATGGGATTGTCAAAACCTTTCCTTGCAAACAAAAACAGAAAGAGCGCTCCTATAAGACAAAGACCCGTTACCAGCATTGCTCCCGGAACCTTTAAAAACATGGGAACAAGAATGAGGGCCATACCCAGGATAGCGCAAATAACATAAGGCAGTATTAAAAATATCCGTTGCACAATTTGTTTGCCCTTTGAAAGCGGATCTGCCTGAAGGTAAAAATGAACAAGGGGTAAAATAAGCAGGGGATGGAACATGTAGAGATAACGGGAACGGCTATCCGGCGAAATCAGATACACCCAGATATTCGCCGCAAAAGCAATCATACAAAAGGCAAAGAGCGTATGCTCCCGCATATAACTCCGGAATTTTGGAATGGAAAAGGTAAGCAGTAATAAAGCTGCCGGAAAAATATCTTTTACTAAAGAAACCGGAAACAAAAGAAATGCCTGTACCCTCTCCCAAAGGGATTGTCCTCCGGCAGTTCGCTCAACCGATTGACTCCAGAAGGTATTCAACAGAATATCCATATCGCCGGCACTAAGGAAAGGTAAAAGATAAAGACCCGCTACAACCAGAAACAGAGCCAGTCCGGCAAACTGCTGCCAACAAAACAAAATCTTCCAGGAACGATTCCAAAGCGCCCAACCTGTAAGGGTAAAACCCGCAAATAATATTGCCGGCAATCCTTTGGTTAAAAATGCGAGGGCTAAAAAAAAGTAAAAGACACCATAAGCGATAAGCCGGTGTTTGGTTTGCAGAAAGTGAAAAAAGCCAAACCAGGCAGCCACTACGAGCATCGAAAAGAAAACATCAATCTCGCCCAAAAAGGAAAAATAAAATAAAATATCTGCGCCTCCCAGGTATAAAGCTGCGGCAAGTAATCCTGCTTTCGGGGAGAAATAGCGGCTTCCCATTCTATAAACCATCCATCCTACAAGTGCATGCGAAAGCATAGTGAGAATTCGCGGTATCCAGTTCTGAAAACCAAAAATCTTAAATCCAAACGCAATCAGCCAATTGAACAAGGGAGGTTTGTTATAATAGCCTTCGCCATGAATAGTTGTATGTATGAAATCTCCGGAATAAAGCATTTCCATGGCCACCAAACCCCGCCGCGGCTCCTCAAGAAAAAGCGGTGCTTTGTCCATTCCTACAAACATAGCAGCAAGACAAAGTACAAACATCAGGACAACCTGTTGATTGATGTGTATTGGTTTCATATGTCAAAGGAACGATTTTGTTTGATTGAAAGAAAAGATTTCACGGATGCTAAAAAAGGAATTCCATTAAATATACCCACCAATGGGTATAATCTGAAAAAGCAACTCCTTTAGTTTTATTACCTGCTCTATTACACCTTTTTAAAGATTGGATATGGAGGAAAATCAATAGATCATTAAATATTAAAATTGTTTAAAATGAGGATTATGAAAAGGAATGCATTGTTAATTATTTTATGGATGGTTTGTTACTCGCATACACAAGCCCAACAGCTCGGCGAATTCAGCCCCAAAGACAAAACAACGGGCATGAATAAACTTCATTCAAAAAAAATGTACATCGCAAATTTTACGGTAAATTATCAGGTTTTTAATGAAAAAGAGGAAACTAAAAAAGGCGGCATGCTCATTGGCGCCAAAGGGGTTCGTGGGAATGCAAAAGCGGAATTAACGGTAGGTCTCGGAAATCTTTCACAGAAGGACTTACAACAATTGACCGATGAAATTTATACAGAGTTTAAAGACGCTATTACTGCAAAAGGATTTGAATTGCTTTCTTCAGATATGGCGGGCAAAACGGAGGTTTATAAAAATTATGAGCGACTCGAAAATGCAGATCCTTCTTTAGCGGAACAGCCCGGATTAATCACTATATATCCATCCAACATGGTTTTCTATATAAAAGGACTAACTAATGATGGGAAAGTAAAAAAAGGAGGCTTTATGGGTTCTGTCACTAGAAATAGAGGAAGTAGTTCTTTATTTGAAGTCATGAATATTTTCCCGAAACTATCGAGTCAACTTGAGGATGCTATTATTGCCAATGTGGATTTGTATGTATTTTTTATTGAGGATTTGAATGCATATAAAGGAGATGCAGCCAATATAAGGATAAAAACAAGTTTGCGGCTTATTTCTTCCGATTATGTAACTTCAAAAACCGCCGATAAAAGCATATTTGCAAAAAAAGCTGATCAATATGCAACGGGTACAAGTCAGATAGATTTTGTAAGTGGCCGCTACAATATCGGTGGGTCTGCAGAAACTGTTTATACCGGAAACATGAAAAAAGATCTTGCTATTGAAGGGGTGATTGATGACCGGGTAATAAAAAGCTATGCCAAAGGTGGGGCTGATTTTGTAGGAACCGATACTTATTTTGGAACGCTTTACAAGGGAGAAAATAAAAGCTCAACCGTTGTATCAGAAGTATCTGTAAATGTAGAAACTTATAAGAAAGGGGTTAAGGCCGCCGCTGAAAAATTTTTAGAACATCATATCGATAATTTTTCTAAATCCGTAAAATAATATTTCAAAGAGGCTGAAGGAAAACTCGGTTCAGCGCTTCCATCCTATTTGGTCACTATTGTTTACCACAGTCATCAAAGGCTGTGGTTTTTTTTCTTCATTTTTTTAAACTTATTTTCTGGGGCTGCCTGTTATTGCCTGGAAAGTAACCTCAAAGGAGTAGCCCGGAAGGTTACATTAAGTACCCTTTCTGTATGCCTAAATCTTTTGGTAACAATTTCTTAACATTTAATTCATATCTCCGACTTTTCTTTACTATACTCTTTCAAATCATTTTGTATTTAAATGGCATCCAAAAAAGAAAAAAGCCGGTTTTTAAAATCTGGTATATTACCCACCAAATTATACCGGTTACTTTCCATTTTTCTGGTAAAGGAAAAGACCTTTTTGGCCATTGTGCTGATTGCCTTTCTTTTAACGGCAAATCTTTTCCAGTACAGACAGGCTGCCATGTGGCTCGGTTTTATTTTTGCTGCCTATTCAGCAACTGCCAATGATAGTATCCAAACAATTGGCACTTTTCTTGCCTCCAACCTTCATCGCAAATGGTATATTTTGTGGGGGTACATATCCCTCATTTTTCTGGTAACGGTTTGGTACAGCTGGAGTACCTATGGCGGGGATGTGAGCTATGAAAGGCTTTCTGTAGATGGGTTTAATACCACCCCGGAAAAATTTGAGTTTTTACAAATAGCCGCTCCTGTTTTTTTATTGATGCTTACCCGAATGCGGATGCCGGTGTCAACGACCTTTCTGTTACTTAGTATTTTTTCTACCAAAAGTTCCGGTATTTTCAGTATGCTGGAAAAAAGTATGTGGGGCTATATCATTGCGTTTGGTGTTGCCATTGCGCTGTGGACTTTGACACACAAACTCATGCAAAAATTACTTCGTGGAGAGGCACACCCTCTATGGGCAGTAGCGCAATGGATTAGTAGCGGGGCTTTATGGGCTGTTTGGATCATGCAGGATGCAGCCAATGTAGCAGTTTATTTACCCCGTCAGCTTACAGCAATTGAGTTTGGCTTTTTTTGTGGCATATTCATTGTTGGCCTTGGGGTATTGTTTTTTATGAGAGGCGATAAGATTCAGGATATTGTCAATGAGAAAACCGCCATTACAGATGTACGGGCAGCCACAATCGTCGATTTTATTTATGCCCTCATTTTGTTTTCATTTAAAACCATTAGTAAAGTACCCATGAGTACGACCTGGGTTTTTATTGGCTTATTGGGAGGCCGGGAAGTAGCTATACAATTGGTTTCGGCAAAAGGAGACCGTAGAAATGGATGGTTTGTGGCAAAAATGGTTGGGAAGGATATTCTGTTAGCGTTTTTGGGGTTGCTTGTTTCTATCATTCTCGCTACCACCATTAACCCCGGATTAAGAAACGAACTCCTTTCTATTTTCAAATAATAACAGGTATTTCCGGAATAATCAGATGATCCGGATGCTGAGCACTTTTTGAAAAAAGCAGATTACGGATAAACTCATTCTCGGAATAGGCGATCATTTTTTCCTTTAAACTGTAGAAATCTCTTTCAGGAAATGGGCCACTGCTAAACATACCCGTAAACCTCCCTGCTTCCACCATAAAGAAAACCTCTTGTAGATTACCCAAACGATCGATCCCTTCTTCCCGGTAAATAAAGGTCGGCAGGTAGTTTTTAATTTTTTCTACAACAGTCATTACCGCTTCATTCAGGTGATCGGGTAAAGGAATCTGAGGATCGTAATACCCTAATAATAACTCCGGTGCTACATTGGTTTCAGCAGCAAGATTTCTTACCAGTTGAATGCCTTCGTGAGGGTAGCTGAAAACATGCAGTGCAGGCAAGGCTTTTTTCTTTTTTTCAACAGCCAGTTTCTTTCTTCCGCCCCGGTCTTCATAGCAATACAGCCCGTAAGTAGGTTCATATTTTTTTTGGCTCCGGTTAAATTCCGGCCAGAGTCTTTTTATCTCAATCGATTCCAGAACCATCGCCATTGTTTCTGTGGCACAAGGTATATAATCAATCGTATATATTTTGCGGATCATGTCCTGTCTTCTGCGCCCTGCCGCATTATTGGTAAAATGGCTCCGAATCCTGAATTTCAGATTGACCGCTTTCCCTACATACAACACTTTTCCGGTTTCGCTTTTGAAATAATAAACGCCGGGAACATAGGGTAATTGATCAATCACCTCAGCAGGTACATGCATGGGCAGATAACTATGCGGATTCCGGCCTTTCAACATCTCTTTCAAATGCAAGCCGGTATCATCGAGATTCATCAGATGTTCCAGTAATTTCACCGTTGCATTTACGTCCCCTGTTGCCCGGTGCCGGTCTTCTATTTCAATGCCGGTTGCCTGACAAAGCCTGCCAAGACTGTAGCTTTTTAATCCCGGTACCACTTTTCGGGCATAACGGACCGTACATAGTTTTTTTACCTTTAACTCATACCCTGCTTCCCGAAGATAGTGCAATAAAAAAGAATGGTCGAAGTTGACATTGTGCGCTACGAAAACCCGATTTTCAAGCAGCTTAAAAATCGTTTCAGCTACTTCAGAAAAAGCAGGTGCCCCGGCAACGGTGAACGCATTGATGCCGGTGATGGCTGTAATATAAGCCGGGATTGTACAACCGGGATTGAGTAAAGTAGCAAAGC
>JBGSNV010000196.1:0-4876 GCA_041739485.1 Chitinophagaceae bacterium | reverse complement strand
AGGAATGCCATAAAGCATCAATATCAAGGGATACATAGCTTCCCAGTCGAATTTTCGAAGCATGACCACGGCTGTAACAAGGCCACATCCGAAAAATACCAACCAGACCGCTTTGAGGATATCACCAGTGTACGTATTTACTTTAATGTTGCGGGCTTTGCGTCTTAAATAAATCATCTGATAAAGAAAAGCGAGCCAGGTGGCCATCCATACAAGATCCGGTCTTGGAAAAAGCGACCAGTAAATACCTGCAAAGTGGGACAGAGAACAAATCAGAATCACCCATCCCCAAAGGAGGTACAAATGCCCGTTATCCGATAATTGATTGCGTGCCTGTGCAATCATAGTCTCAATCAATTGCATCGACTGCTTCGGCTCTAATACTTCTTTACTTTCCATTTTTACTGATTTAAATAGTCCGGTTGTCTCCAAAAACAACCGGACCATTACTTATTTACTTTTCTTAATTCGCATTCCACTCTTTAAGCATAGACTCCACATAGGGTTTACCCCAATTCGGATCAAGGTCGGTAGCGGGTTTAAAAGACTCATACATCGCCAATGCCTTTTGCATCAGTTCGATGCCCTTCTTTTTTCCTCCACCAAAAGCTTCGGGGGTATAATAAATATTTTGTGCCATATTCATCATCACCCTCGGATTGCCCGAAGGTTGCTGCCCCATTGCTTTTTGCAGCATAGCAGAAGACTTTGGCCCCATCGTCATGCTTCGACTCATATCTACCCGCATACGCGCAGACAACACCATGGATTGAACGGCTGTCACTTCTGAATTGTCAGGGGAAAGCGCCGCTGCCTGATTCAGATGCTCTTCCGCCTTATCAAGGATAGGATCCACCTTACTCAAGTCAGACTCGCTGTATGCCTGCATAACGAGGGCATAGCCGGCATAATAAAAGGGATGCCATTGATTTTTCTCCGCATTGGCAATTCGCTCAAAATTGTTGGCCATTTTTTGATAATGTTCTGCACTATTCTCCTGATACATGGCAGCAATATTTTTCTGCATGCTTTCCGCATAACGGGGACCCTGTGCAATTGCTATAGTTGCAAAAAGCGTACATAAAACTCCGGCCATTACTTTGTTTTTCATAGGTGTGTGATTGATTGATTTTTAAATATTTACTTTTTATCATTCCTTTTTTCAAGGGGAGATTGGCTTTTATTTTTAGTGGAAAACAGGATTCTCCCGGATCCTGAATATCATTATTTCATTCTGCTGTTTTGTTAACTATTGGCATCAACCGGCTTCCCCTTTTAAAGGTTAGTGAGGAAAACACTTACAAATTATTATTAATAGCATCCTGACGGCGATCCGTACCCCAACTTAAAAATACCCCGGCAAAAATGAATTGACGGGCGGGTGGCAACACCGGAACTTTATTTACCCCGTCGAGCGAATACCGGTAACCAAATACCTGCTTGCTATTGGTGAGATTACTGATGCTGAACACCACTACTGCAAAAGCTTTTTTGATATTGGTGAGATAATTGACACTAAAGCTGAGGTTATTAAAAGGGATCGTTTTTCCCTCATCGCGCAACACATATTTATCGGTATTTCCATCAAAAGTTATATCATAGTAAGGCCTGCCTGTCGCAAACTGATAATTGATATTAAACTGCGTATTGATCTTTTGGAAAAAACGCTTGACCACCAAATTGGCTGTATGATTGGCCGCAAAATTTGGCTGTAATTCATAAGGAAAATTCAGGTAGTTCCTTTTGGTATCCAACCAGGAATAAGTTACCCAATAATCAAAATTCTTCAGGGTCTTTTTATCGCGCCAGAACAATTCAATACCCCGTGCATATCCGGTACCCGTTGCATTGGTATCCAATCCTGTTTTTTGAAGCTGTTTGTATTCCTTATGAAAAGCCTGTAGCCTGAGTGTGGTCAATGTATTGATCCGCTGATAAGTGAGGATATAATGATCGGCCCGCATTTGAGGTAAGGTTCTATCGAAAAGTAAAAACTGGGTTTGCGGCTTTTGGTAATAAATACCATAATCCCCCGAAATCTGCGCCCGCTTGGTAAACTGATAAGCAAGCGACGCTCTTGGTGCGAGGTTGGTGCGATTGAGCAAGGAAGTATGTTCGCCCCTCAAACCGGTTCTCAAAGCGAGCTTATTGCTCAGGTAAATATCGCTTTCAGCAAAAAGGGCGCTGTAGTGATCCTCGAGCGTTGAGGCAGGGAATTGATTGAACCTGCTTTTATCGCGGCTAAACCAATGCTCTGCCCCGAAACGCATTGCGCTTAAGCCGATAAGTTTGTAATCAAATACCACCCTTGCCTGGGCAAGCAACCCTTTATTGTATATACTAAAATTCTTGTTTTTAATAGCCGGAGGTAAATTACCGGTTACCGGTGTATTGTTTTCATCAATGACGGTCTGTTTCAGATCATCTACATTATTGCTCACACTGATGCCTGCTTTTACCTTCATCCGGTTACTCACCCGCTCCCGGTAGCTGATATTGCTATACAGGTTATCGTTGCCTACTGTAAAAGCGTTTTTTAATTCCGTCCGGTCTATATCCGGATTGCGCAGACCCAACCGGTTTTGAGCAAAAGAAACATACATTTTCAGCATCCCGGTTGAAGAAGTTTTGATCCGAAAATTAGCATCCGCATTCCATACCTCAGGTACTTTGAAAAAATCAGGACGTTGTTTTACGAGGTTGAAATAAAGCCCGAGATTGGTATAACCTGCACTTGCCCCGAAACTGCTTTTTTTATCTGCTGCGAGATGTTGATATTGTCCGCCACCAAAGATGGGAGAGATCGAAGCACTTGCTTCAGACCGGTCTGGTAAATCAATACTTTCGAGAATGAGAGCGGAGGAAAGAGCCTGTCCGTATAATGCAGAATACCCCCCTGTACTAAATACGGTCCCTTTAAATAGAAAAGGCGAAAAGCGTCCCCGGCTTGCAAGATCGGGGCTTGTGCTAAAAAAGGGATTAGCCACCACCATGCCGTCAATGAACTGTTTGGTTTCATAGCCTTCCCCGCCCCGTACAAAAAGCTCCGCACTTTCTCCTACCTGCTGCGTTCCGGGCAGGGTTTTAAGTGCACTAGCCACATCGGCATTGGCACTTGCAGTAGTCACAATATCAAGCGGTTTCAGAACGGTAATCCTTTTCTCATCACTTGCCTCAAAGGATCCGGCGGTTATTACAACGGCAGTCAGTTCGTCCGGCTTTTCCTTAAGCTGAATAGATAAAACAATCGGCGTTCCGTTCAACTCCACCTCCTGTTCCCAGGAATTGTAGCCGGTAGCACTAACTTGTAGTTTCCATTTGCCCGTTTCAGAAGTCGTAAACCGGAACGAACCACTGCTGTCGCTTGTAGCCCCATCGTAGGTTTCAAATAAACTAATACTTGCTCCCTGCATAGGTCTGCTTCGGGCATCGGTTACCTTACCCGAAATGAGTGTGGATTGGGCCAGCAGTCCATGGGCTGCTAACATAATAAAGCCAAGGAGAAATGTGTGCGTGTGCATTATTTTATCGTTGAGAATACAAAAATAAAGTAGTTTATTTTATAAACCAAACTTTCTCCTAAAACTTTTTTTAGCCTTTTTCCTGTAAATTGAGTAAAATTACAAACAGAGTTAACAGTAGTTGCTTAATTTTCACCATTAAACCACGATTGCATGCATAAAGTGAAAGACATTCTGAATGCCAAAGGCAGCCATATTGAATCAGTTCCACCAGAAACAAGGGTCATAGATGCCCTGAGAATCATGGCCGGAAAGAATTACGGATCCATAGTTGTCATGGAAAGCGGAAAATTTTTAGGGGTGATGACGGAACGGGACTATTCCCGCAAAATAATTTTGGTTGGTAAAAACTCCACCGATACCCCGGTAAAGGACATCATGAGTACCGATCTTCCCAAAATTAGTCCCAGCGATACCATAGAGCATTGTATGGAACTAATGAATAAACTGCGCATTCGCTATATCCCGGTTTACGATGAGGAAAATCTTGCCGGAATCATTAGTATGACTGATGTAGTTTCAGCTACGATTGTACAACAGCAGCAAACCATATCACAACTTGAAAGTTACATTTCGGGGAGTTAGGCTCGACGGATCAGATACTGCTTTCTCAAAAAGTTTAGAACCGAAAAAAGGCCTGCCGAAGCAAGCCTTTTTTTTTAATATTTGAAAACCCGGATTACCGGATATTGAAAATATAATCGTTGCTTTTAAACTGACTTTTTACCTCTTTCAGGTATTTGCGGATGGATGCATCAATCAGGTTATTGTCAAACTCAAGCACAAAACCACCAATTAGGTCAGTATTAACCTCCGATTGAAGATCAATATTCGTCAAAGTAGTTTCCTTTTCAAGTTTTTGCTTGATCTGTGCAAGAATTTCATCACTCACCGGAGCAGCTGTGCGTAAAACAATATGATGGATTCCACGGATCTTATCATAATCTTCCTTGAAGGCAACCAGTATCTCAGAAAGAAAATACTCCCGGTTCTTTTTTACGAGCAATTCAATAAAGGTCATCATCAGCGGGCTGATTCTCCCTGCAGTGATCGCTTTAATAACGGCGAGCTTTTTATCCGATTTAATGACAGGGCTTTTAAGCATCGCTGCGTATTCGCGGCTGGATTTAGCAACGCCCTGAAGGGTCATACAATCTCCGTATAACTTATCAAGTTCATTGCGTTCTGAAGCAAGGTCTATCAGACTTTTTGCATACCGTCCTGCCAATCTTGGATTCAACATATCCTGTAAAGCGTTTGAAATTATTTAGAAATCGCAGAAGAAAACCGGCGCCTGTTTTTGCAGGTACCAAAGTTTTAATTCCGGATATTAGTTCAACTTAACGGTTGATGTC
>JBGSNV010000187.1:0-6345 GCA_041739485.1 Chitinophagaceae bacterium | reverse complement strand
GAGGAACTTGAATGGATTATTGAGGATAAAAACACTTTTGTGTTAAGAAGGGTGCAACCAAAGCCGAGTGTTATAAGCCCGAAAACAAAGGAAAAAATAGACAATATTAAAAGCAAAGAACCTTAAGTTGACGCGCATGCCTGTAGGGGCGACATTATGGTAGAAGGGTATGGTTACGAAGGTTGCATTAAAGCCCTGTAGGGGCGGTATTATGGTGGCACTGTGTCGCAACGTCCCCTCCGGGCCTCCGGGAGATGTTGCTCAAATGGGGTAAATCTAAATACGGCAAAGGTGAAAACGTGAAACGTGAAAAGGTGATTCCAACAGAATTTATTACGCCGATCTTCAATCTGAAATATTCAATCTTTCATTCCTCCGGGATTCGTTGCCCGAACCGATACACCAATATTCAATCAAAAATATTAAATCTTCAATACAAAAAGGCTTTCGCCAAAACGAAAGCCTTTTCCTTATAGATAAAATTAAAATTATTGTGCAGGAGCCGGAGCCGGGGTTGCAGGATTTACAGGAGCTGCTTCAGGTTGCGCCTGTGGCTGCTGTATGGGAGCCGTTTGGGCCGGTACACCACCTGAATTTACTTTTTCAAGCAATCCGGAGGGTTCGGTACTTGTGCCAATAAAGAGTGTACTTACCAAACAAAGAATACCGATGATGGCTGCAAAAAGCCAGGTACCCTTTTCGAGTACATCGGTTGTTTGCTTTACACCCATAAACTGATTGCCAAAACCGGCTACATTACCGGTAAGGCCACCCCCTTTCGGGTTTTGAACTAAAATGATAAAACCCAGTATGACACTGGCTAAAACGATCAGGATCAAAAATAAAATGGTCATTGTTTTTCTTTTATCGCTTTTATGCGGGCTGCAAAGTAATGGCTTTTTTCAGGATACAACAACATCAATTTCTCAAAAACCTGAATTGCTTGTGGTAAATCGCCTTGTTTTAACCAAATTTCTGCCATTGTTTCGGTTACAACGGTTTCTTTTTGAATGGAATTCAGGGCATTGGCTTCTACAAGCGGGTCGGTATAGCCCGGATCGGCCTGATATCCTATTTTTTTCATAGAGCGGAGCCATTCGGTAAAACTCTTTACCTGACGTTCCATTTTTTGCCCGTTGTCGGTGGAAACGGCCTTGCCGGCCTTGATGCCCTGTGAGGCAAAATAGTCTACTGTATGGTAAGGTTCAATCGGCGACAGGGTGCTGTTTTCTTTGGTGAGTGCTGCTGAAATTTTCAAATCAGGCAGATGGAATGCCGGTAATTCCGGAGCATCCGCTTCATCGTCGGCTTCCGGATCGGGTTCCAGTTCATCTTCCCAATGTTCTTCCCCTTCTTCTGTATGGGTTGGCAGTCCGTCAAAAAAATCAGTCGAGGAGACTGCTGCTTTCTCAGCTTCCATGCTTTCGCTTTCTTCCGGATCGGTGGTTGAAGAAGTTTCCGCTTCCTTTTCAGGTATATCTTCAGGTACAAGCATGGACTCAGGTACTTCAGCAATAACCGCTTCCTCCGTATTTGTAGCGGGAACCATTTCCTGCTCACCCTCTGTTTCAGTTGTATTTGGGGTAACCTCTGCTTCCGGAACAACGGCTGCTGCCGTATCCGGCACTTCTTGCTTTTCTGTTTCTATAGAGGAAAATGAATCTTCGGGATCAACATCCCCTTCTGTTTGCAACAATGCGCTCTGCACAAGCCCCTCTTCCGGAGCGGCTTCCAAAATTTCCTGCTGAAAGGGCGCTTCCATCGGAGAAGAAAATGCAGATACTGCAGGCGCTTCTTCTGTGGGTTCAGAAAGACTGCTTTCCTTTTCCAGTATTTCGGATTTATCCGAAGTTTCAGATCCGTCGAAAGTTGCTTCTGTTGGGCTTAATTCAGGAAATGCGAAGATTGAAGCGGCTTCTGCATGCAGCCAGCTATGTAAACGCATTGTTTCGGGGGAATAAATAGCTGCTTTCTGAAGCGCTTCTTCCGAATCTGGCTGTTCTGCTGCCCGTAACCAATGCACTACGGGATACCAAGGAAAATCATTGGCCAGAGACTCCCATGAGGTGTCTTGTTTGTCAGCAGGCAACTTTTTGCGCAACTGCTCGGCTATATGGGATGGCAAATACTGCAAGTTGTGAATATAGGAAGGCTTTACCAGTTAGAAAAAAGGCGGTTGAAAATTTCCTCAGATAAACCACGGATAATGTCTTCCGTCAATTCGCCTTCTGCCTGCTGCAAGGACTTGGTGGCTGAAAATTCAAAAGCCTTACTAACATCAATATTATTCGATTTCTGCGTTGTATTATCTTTGAGGACGAGTTTTACAGCAATCGACAACCGGTTTGTACTCGCCTGTTGTCCGCTGATACCGGAAGTCACCACGCGGTATTCGCTGATGTATCCCGAAACCACCCAGTCTGCATCGTCCTGATTGGTTCGGTTCAGCCGGGTCTGACTAACAATTTTTTGTTGGATCCGGTCAGTAAGCCTTGGACTCAACTGAGGATTTACGTAAGAGGCCTTATTTTCTATAAAATTCAGTTTGATGGTCTTTATTTCGGCAGGAATGCTTACATCCCGCAAAGTATAAATGCCACATCCTGCGGTTAAAAAGGCGCTCAGCAACAAAAGAACCGGAAACAGAAATGCAAACCGGCGATATATTGAAATTGGGGTCATAATGAAATACCTTTTTTATAAGCTCTCCGCAGGCGCTTAGCGATAGTTTTTTAATCCGGATTTTTTACCCGGCTGATAAATGTCTTCAATGTCGTACTCTTTCAGTTTGCGATAGAGGGTACGCTCACTGATCCCAAGATCCAACGCTGCATCTTTGCGCTTGTTTCGGTGTTTTTTCAGCGCCTTGATGATCAGGTCCTTTTCCATATCCATGATGTTCAGCGATTCCTCTACCTCTTCATGATCATCAAAATTATCGGTTTGCGGGGTATGATTGCCCGAACCGGAAGGTTTTACAAAAAGGTTGGCAGGATGATGATGCGCCGGTAGCATCGAGCCCGGTGTCACCGCTGAATCGTTTCTTGGTAAAGTCTCGGGAAGTAAGTCGTCATTTTCAAAAAATTGCGAAGAGGCCTTGAGGCTTCCGGGATTTTTTACCAGTTCCAGAAACATCCGTTTCATTTCGTTCATATCCTTTTTCAGGTCAAAAATGATTTTGTAAAGGATGTCGCGTTCGGTAGCAAAAGTGCTTTCGCTTACAAAATTACCATCCTGCCGGCTTGATAAAACAGGCAGGTTATTGAAAGGCTTGTCGGTAAGGTAGGTCGAAAGTTCACGAGAGGTAATTATCGGTTCCTTGGTCAGTACGCTGATCTGTTCGGCAATATTTTTTAGTTCCCGCACATTACCGCGCCAGGGATAATTGGCGAGCATGCTTTTGGCTTCTTCGTCAAGTTGTACCGGTGTGGTCTTGTACCGTTCGGCAAAGTCAATCACAAATTTGCGAAACAGCAGTGGAATATCATCCTTTCGATCGCGTAAAGAAGGGATGCGGATGGGAACTGAACTTAAACGATAGTAAAGGTCTTCCCGGAATTTCCCCTGATGCGACAGTTCGAGCAGGTCCTTATTGGTGGCGGCTATCACCCGTACATCGGTTTTTTGCACCTTACTGCTACCCACCCGTATGAATTCCCCGCTTTCGAGTACCCGGAGCAATCTCGCCTGTGTACCAATCGGCATTTCCCCGATTTCATCTAAAAAAATGGTACCACCGCTTACGGTTTCAAAATATCCTTTCCTTGCTTCACCGGCTCCGGTAAAAGAACCTTTTTCGTGGCCAAACAATTCACTGTCAATCGTGCCTTCGGGAATAGCGCCACAGTTTACCGCTATAAAAGAATTGTGTTTGCGTGCAGAAAGCGCATGGATGATCTGCGAAAAAGCTTCTTTACCTACCCCGCTTTCTCCGGTAATCAAAACGCTGAGATCGGTAGCGGCCACCTGAACTGCCACGCTCAATGCATGGTTCAACGCAGGCGCATTGCCTATGATGCCAAATCGGTTTTTTATCGATTGAATTTCCATGGTCTTGCTTGCTCTTTTATGGTGTTTTTGGTAGGGTTACTTACAAAAGGCGCCGTTCTTGTGGCATCGTTTCCGGCAACAAAGGATCCGGTTTAGGTCAACGATCCGGGGACAATTTTTCCCAGCAGGGTAGCCTGTGTGCTATCGTGTACCAAAGCTGTTACGTAGTCTCCTTTTTTCAGCGGGTATTGTTCTTTCGGAAAAACAATCACTTTATTATGACTGCTTCGCCCCATCCAATCCTGATCGCTGCGTTTGCTATCGCCCTCTATCAGCACTTTAAACGATTTTCCAATATCTTTTACATTGCTGTCTTTGCTCAGTTGATTTTGCAGGGCTACAATTTCCTGAAGCCTTCTTTTTTTCACCGGCTCGGGTATATCGTCGGTATATCTTCTTGCCGCAAGCGTACCCGGTCTTTCGCTGTAAAAGAACATATAGCTCATATCATATTTGCTGTACGCCATGATGCTGAGGGTGTCGTGATGTTCTTCTTCGGTTTCGCTACAAAAACCAGTGATCACATCGCTGCTAATGCCGCAATCGGGCATGATTTCGCGGATGCGGTCCACCTTGGCCATATACCATTCCCGGGTATAGGTGCGGTTCATCAGTTGCAATATCCGGGTGTTGCCGCTTTGTACCGGTAAATGAATGTATTTACAGATGTTTTCATACTTCGCCATCGTGTACAGCACTTCATCGGTAATATCTTTTGGATGACTTGTACTGAAACGTACCCGCAGGTCGGGCGATATCAGCGCCACACTTTCAAGCAATTGTGCAAAAGTGACCACTTCGTTGCTGCCGTTGTTTTCGGAATCGCGGTTCAGGGGGCCGTAATAGCTGTCCACATTTTGACCGAGCAGGGTCACTTCTTTAAAACCCCGGCTAAACAGATCGGTACATTCAGCAAGTATGCTTTCTGCATCGCGGCTGCGTTCTCGGCCCCGGGTAAAGGGAACCACACAAAAGGAACACATATTGTTACAACCGCGCATAATGCTTACAAAAGCGGTAACGCCATTGCTGCCCAACCGGATCGGTGAAATATCCGCATAGGTTTCATCGCGGCTCAGCATCACATTTACGGCCTTCTGTCCGGTTTCGGCTTCTTCTACAAGCCCGGGCAGGGTGCGGTACGCATCGGGGCCTACCACCATATCCACCAATTTTTCTTCTTCCAGTAGTTTGGCTTTTAATCTTTCCGCCATACAACCGAGTATCCCAATCAGCATCCCCGGCTTCTTCTCCTTTACCTTGCGAAACTCGGTTAGTCTTTTTCGTACCGTTTGCTCTGCTTTTTCGCGGATGCTGCAGGTGTTCAGCAGCACAAGGTCGGCATCTTCGAGGTTGCGGGTAGCCCCAAAACCATGATCATTCAGGATGGAAGCTACAATTTCGCTGTCCGAAAAATTCATCTGACAGCCATAGCTTTCTATAAAAAAATGTTTTCGGTAGGGGGTGCTATCCACAGCAAAAGGAGCATAGGCTTCTCCTTGTCTGTTTTCATCATGGTACTCCAAACCGGTTCTTGGGGCTATTTCAGTTTCTAAAACGTCGTTCGTCATAATGCTGCCTGATTATAAAGGAAGCAAAGATACTATAAATCAAAATAAGGTGACAAGTTGTCAGTAGGAAAAGGGTACCTCACCCCCTTCCCCTCTCCCTATCGGGCAGAGGGGTGCCTCTCCGCGAAAGGTTGATGTATAGCAGGCTTTAGCAGATGGTATTTGGAATTTTTGGTCTGGAATTTCTCCTCACTATCCTCCATTAACCTAATCCCCCAATTAACTTAATCAACTAATTCCCTAATTAACTAATCCCCAACCCCTTCATCAAATCCTGCAATATCATTCCTCCCTCCCCGGCTTCCACGGAACCAACATACTCGTTCTCTTCTTATATGCTTCCCACTCCGGCTGACCGGCTTTTTTTCTTTCCAGCATCGGCACTCCGGAAACGAAGACAATGAGGTAGGTAATAAGGAGCGGACTAAAAACAGCCCATCCGCCTCCCGGCAAATAAGCCACCATCGTGAAAAGCCCCCACCACATCACGATCTCACCAAAATAGTTGGGGTGCCTGCTGTATTTCCACAGTCCTGTTTGAAGAATTTCGCCTGCCTGTTTTGTTTTTACAAAGCGCCTCAACTGATTGTCGGCAATTGACTGTACAAGATATCCACCCAACCAAATCAGAAAACCTACTGCAAGCAAGGCTTTACCCGTCCAGTTTTCGGCAAAAAACCGGGCAATATTACCATCGGAATGTTCTGCGGCGGCAGCGGCTACC
>JBGSNV010000170.1:0-20958 GCA_041739485.1 Chitinophagaceae bacterium | reverse complement strand
AACTCACATTTTCCTCTTCCTCGCGTTCGCTGCGTTCGAGCCACCCTATTCCATAATGACTCATTACCGGAGCAATCTCCCGACCGGTATAAAACTTGCCTGAGCCCTGAGGATCGGCTTTTTTAAACCGGTACACTTCCTGGGCGGTTAGAAAAGGGGTTAACCCAAAAAACAGCAGATTAAACGCAACGATTAAAACAAGTTTGAAATTCATAGCATTTCAACAAAAAACAAAGCGGAAAGTTATTCCCGCAAGCCCATAAAGCAACCTGTCCCCCGAAAAAATGGTAAAAAAATGAAAATTAAATAAACCGCCTTCAACGTTGGGAACCCAAAGTGCATCAATCCCGTACATTTGCATATGCCAAAGTCACTAGCCATTATTTCAGAAAGTGTCCGTCGTGATCTCATGGTGGATGAGTTAGCCTTAATCGCATTCAAGGAAAAACAGATTCCGAATTCGGTGAATTACGACATGCGGCGCTATGTAAAACAGCCCGGTTGGCAGATCGATGATATCGGTATGATGTCGTACACCTACGTTTCCCCCAACAATGACGACAATGCACTCGAACTGAAATTTTGTATTGCCGGAAGGGCCTACTGTGATGAAGATGAATGTGAGGAAGGTACTACCTGTAAAAAAACAGGGCTATCTGATTGTAAGGAAGTAGTGGATACGATTGATGTATATTCTTTCAATTTCACCTTTGGTTATCTGAAGCAATTTGTGAATGCCAAAGCCACGCTCAGTGAGGCAGAACGCTATCTGAATTTTGAACATAGGCAATCCGAAAATCACATCATTCCGCTTTGCAACAAAAACAGGGTGATTCTTGGCAGCCTTTTCAGCCATAAGTATACCGGTGCGATGGAAAACATCTACACCAACAGTCAGATACAATTTCTGCTTGTATACAGTATGGATTGTTTGTTTGGCGAAGGTGACCGCGACAAAGTGTATCAATGCAAGTTTCTGGAAGATGAGCGGGGCCGCGAAACCATCGTTAAGGCCCGCGAAATACTGCTGCAACATATTGGAGACCCCATCACAATCAAGGATCTTGCCAGGAAAGTAGCCACCAACGAATGTTATCTCAAAAAAGGATTTAAAGAAATGTTCGGTACCACGATTTTTGATTTTTATCAGAGTCAACGAATGGAACATGCCAAATACCTGCTTTACGATAAGGGACTGAGCGTTACAGATGTTTCTTCCCTTTTAGGTTATTCTTCCATTTCGCATTTTAGTACGGCTTTTAAGAAGCATACGGGTTTGAAGCCTTGTGATTTATTGGTGCGGTAGGCAATTAATATAAGGATTAAATTAATATTTAAACATCGAGGCGGCGGGGCCGCCTCGATCGTGTATGACGCGAGGGGTGTTGCCGCGTCGATGATATGACGCGAGGGGCGTTGCCACCTCGCTGGGGGATTATGCCCTTTCAGGGCGGGAAATTCGATTCGATGGCGTATGACGCGAGGGGCGATGCCACCTCGCTTTGGTATTATGCCCTTTCAGGGCGCGGGATCGTATAGAACCGGGATATGGCATTAATCCCATACATAGCGTTCATCATATTCCATATGGTATTTCTGGTATTTCTTAAGGAAACCGCGGTATTCATCCTGAAAGGATTTTTTGCTATGATGTTTGTGTTGGTTGGTAATGTAGGCAATGACACGCTCAATTTCTGCGGGATTTACTGAGAAAGCACCATAGCCATCCTGCCAATAAATGTTGGCATATTCAGGACCGTTTGTTTTCATCCATTTTGAGGAGTGCCCTTTCACTTCTTCCATTAGTTTGATGAGTGGCAATTTTTTGGAGAGCAAACACAGGATGTGAACATGATCTATATACCCGCCTACTTTGATTACTTGTGAATCGAGTTGGTTGCAGATGCCACCGAGGTAGCTGTGCAATTCTGCCTCTATGGATGGATGTATGAGCGATTGCCGGTTTTTGGTGCTGAATACAATGTGGAGAAAATTTTTCACTAACGATTGTCCCATGGTTTTTGAATTTGTCCCATGAAGGGAGTTTAATAATAAGATACGTTTGGTCGTCGTTTACAATGCCTTCATTTTTTAGCCTTGAGAGAGGTTTCTTTTCTTAAAAATTGAACGTCTTTGAAATATAAATTTATTTCGCATTATTGGTAATTGCAAGGGTTTGCATGACAATTTTTATGGCTTTCGGTAGGGTGCGGCGGTGACTACCTGGTATTATAGGCGAGGGGTGGTGCCACCTCGCTAGTGTATGATGCCCTTTCAGGGCGGGGGATTCGATTCGATTATGACGCGAGGGGGGGCGCCTCGCTGATATATTATGCCTTTCAGGGCGGGGGAAAAAGAGCATTTGGAAAAACAGGGCAATTCGGTTTTTTAAAAGAGTATATCGAAATACAAAAATGCAGCCCATGCAGGCTGCATTTTTAATATCCAAACACAAAATAAATTAACGGATCATCAATTGTAAATCTTTGGGATATTTAATGCTGTAACCGAAACGGAACTTTTTGCTTTCACCGGGGGCGAGGGTAAATTTCCAGTTGAGTATACCCAGGTTTTTATTGTCATCGGCCTTGCCGTCATCTTCTAGTTTGACTTCAATATCCTTGTTATTACTTAGCGGGTATTGATCTTTGAGTAACATATTTATGGGTTGTTTTTTATTATTTTTTACAGTCAACTCATAGGTGAAATATTCAAATTTGCTATCGCCACGCTGCTTGTTTTTGTTATCATCTTTTACAAGGCTTCTCTTGGTGCTTACCCGCTTATCTCTACCCAACGAAATGCTCATCGTATCCAACGTATTATTGGGATCTATCATGGATTTACCAAGGTATATATTGTCCATGATAATATTGGCTTCTCCGGGCAATAATCCCAAGCTTTCCCAATCCGTGATTTCTGCTACCAGAAAAGCATCCGCATCTAATTTAGGTACCGCATAATGCTTAAAGGTAGCTTTTACATTTTCTTCTTTAATGGCAACTGAATTGGGTTTACCATCATTAGGAATATCATACGGTAAATCAATCTCGAAATTGGTATTGAGCTGACTTTCCTTCAGATTCAGGTAGGTATCCACATAGCTCGGCTTTTCGGTTTTTGGAATCTCCTCCTTGTCAAAACCAGACTTGTTTCTTGTGCCGTATCCTATGACCACCACTTCACTCAGGGCGTTTCTTACATCCAAACCTGCCGCTCTGCCCGATAAGCTCTTATTAAGTTCATCGCGTATTTGCGGCTGCAGATACCAGGCACTCAACAGAGGCATGGTACTGCTCAGATTGGGATTGCTTGTACTCAGTGTAAGTTTGGCCTGCTTCCAGTCGATACCGGTAGTTTGCTGTACAGCTGCCCGATAGCCTAACTTCAACTTATTTTCGTTGTTTACCATCCGGATATCATAGCTTGCTACCCAGCCTGCTTTCGGGGTAAAATAACTAAAGGATACTTCCAAAGGCCCCGCTATTTCTGCCATAATCTGTAGCATCAACTGACCCGTAAGCTTTCCGGGTGCCTGACTTTTGGTTTGGTATTGCTGCATGCGTAATTGAATAGCCGAATATAGTGCATTCCGGGCATCTTTTTGATTGGAGAGTGTTCGCTCCTTAGCTTGCAAGGCTTCAATCTTTTGCTGATAATACTCGGTCAATTTGATGATGTTTTCGGCATTGATTTCCTTGTTTCCTGTGGTAGCTGCTTCCAACATGCCGGATAATTTTTGCATCATTTGAGTATTCTGTTGCAAATCTGCCTGCAGGGCGGCCGCTTCATTTTGAATCGGTTTCAAACTATCTTCCATTTTGAGGTAGTAAGCATCTTTTACCCAGGGCTTGGTAGTATTGACCGTGGTGTACTGTTGACTCAACAAAACCGCCTGAGCCGGTATTGCTACCTGCAAGGTTTTCTCATCTACCGATGTACTGATGTTTTGGATAAGAACCTGTTGCACTCCTTTTTTAAGGTTTGTTTTAGCCTGATGATTTAGTTCTGCCCCGTAGCCATAATATACGGTGGCTGCAGGCATAGAAGCCTGCACAGTTATGGAAACGGAATCAGTTTGTTGCGCAAATAAAAACAGGGGGCTCAACAGAAGGGTGCATAGTAATTTTTGCATGGTGGAGATTGATTGGATTTTAGAAATATTGAGATAAGGATGAAGGAATGGTTTGAATTACATATTAACCTGTAAAATTAAATCGAAAGTGATCAACAGGAATACTCTGTCAAAAAATAAATTTATTGCAACGGTATCGATTCCATTTTCAAAATCTATTTTATCATTCCTTTTTATTTTTCGAAATGCAAGGAAATTACTTAATGGATTACCGGCGGAATTAAAAGGATTAAGGTATAGGGCTGTTGGACTTACCATTTAATGAAGTAAAAAGGAGATTTGATTTTCAAATGATAGATGGGGAGTTTTTAAGAGGGCTTTCCATTTCATTAAGCCTCGTGAGATCAGGACTCCTGCTTTTTTTCCCAGGTTTGAAAACTGAACGCAAAAGCATGTTCCTCGTCTGCGGCATGGTTCTCCTCGTTTTTAAGTTCCCAGACAGATGCATCCATTTCTGGAAAATAAGTATCCCCTTCCAGTTCAGCGTGTACCCTTGTTATATAAATCCGGTCAGCCAAAGGCATCGTTTGTTTATAAATTTCGCCACCGCCGATGATGAAAATTTCCTTACCATCGAAATCAACTGCAAGCTTCAAGGCTTCCTCTATATCCTTAGCTACAAATACATCTTCTCTTTGCCAGTCCTCATTTCTTGTAATCACTATATTTATTCTTCCGGGTAAGGGCTTCCCCATATCCTCGTAGGTGATGCGCCCCATAACAACGATCATGCCCTTGGTGGTTTCATTAAAAAACTTCATATCATCCGGTAAATCCCAAAGTAGTTGATGGTCTTTACCGATGGCATTATTTTCTGATGCTGCTGTAATTAAAGAAATCATAGATAAATTATTAAGGGCAGAAATATACGAAGAATTAAAAATGATAATGGTTATTGGTTTGTCATTGTTCGTATTGTGATTTTCAGCCGTATCGCTTTTCTTCTTAAACCACTATAACATTAACCATAAAAAATCCAATTTATGCGGATACCCTGCTATCGGCCTCTCCCCGTGGCACCCCGCTCCCACAGCACCTGTAAAAGCCGGCAGCACCCTAAATTTTTTTTGCGATTTTATTTTTGCATCCAATAAATTTTTTCTATGTTTATCAAAATAAATTTTTAGACAAGACTAAAAAATGAGACTACTTCTCTTTATAATCACACTCTTCGTATCCATAACCACCCTGGCACAAACAAGCGCACAGGGACTACTCCTCGATGCCAATACCCAACAGCCGGTAGCCGGTGCTACCATTAAGGCTGGTAACGAAAAAACGATTTCCGATTCCATTGGAAGGTTTACCCTACCAGTGGGAAACAATAAAACCCTGGTAATTACCGCAATCGGGTACGAACGCACAACAATCGGGATTACCGCCGGTACGGAATTGCCTGAAATCTTTCTGCAGCCACAAGCTGCCGAACTGAGCGAGGTGGTGGTAAGCGGCACCCTGCGACCGATGACAAGGTTACAAAGCCCGATTCCCGTGGAATCATATAACGCAGCTTTTTTTAAACGCAACCCCACCCCCAACTTCTTTGATGCGGTGGCTCAACTGAACGGGGTACAAAGTCAGATGACCTGTAATGTGTGCAACACCGGCGAAATCCGCATCAACGGGCTCGATGGCCCTTATACCATGGTACTGATAGATGGTATGCCCATAGTAAGCAGCCTGAGTACAGTGTATGGGTTAAGTGGGATTCCGGCTAGTATGATCAAACGCATTGAAGTGGTGAAGGGTCCGGCTTCTACACTCTATGGCAGTGAAGCAGTAGGCGGGCTGATTAATATTATTACGGTAGATCCGCTATCAGCACACAAATTGTCGGTAGATGCCAACTTAACGAGCCAACAGGAACTGAATGTAGATCTGGGACTCCGATTGAATCTGGGAAAAACGACAGGCTTACTTGGGGTAAACTATTACGATTTTTCGAACAGGCTCGATATCAACAAGGACAACTTCACTGATATCACCCTTCAAAAAAGATTTTCGCTTTTTAATAAATACAGCTTCGACCGCAAGAGCAATCTTCCTGCTTCGGTTGCCTTCAGGTTCCTTTCTGAAAACCGGTGGGGTGGCGAAATGAATTATCAGGATGCCTACAAGGGCGGAGATAGCATTTATGGCGAATCGATTGATACCCGGCGCGTAGAAATGATTGGCCAATACGGTATCACCAAAAATATTCTGGCAGAATATTCCTACAATTACCATTGGCAGGACAGCTACTACGGCACCACCTATTACAAAGGTGAACAGCATACGGGGTTTGCGCAGGTGCGTTGGAATAAGAAAATCGGCAAACATTATTTGCTTGCAGGTATTCCATTTCGTTATCAGTTTTATGACGATAACACTCCGGCCACTACCAAAGAAAACGGAGCCAACCAACCATCTGTCCAGAAAATGGCAGGGGTGTTTGTACAGGATGAATATCAGTTCAACGATGCCTTTACGCTATTGGGAGGAATTCGGTATGAGTATACGAATATACAAGGCGGTGTAGTAGCTCCAAGGCTGGCATTGAAATATCAGCCCGATGCTTTACAAACCTTTCGATTGAGTGCAGGCAATGGTTTCCGGATTGTTAACCTGTTTACCGAAGATCATGCGGCACTAAGCGGTTTTCGGGAGGTAGAAATTCGTGAAGCGCTACGCCCCGAAAGAAGCTGGAATCTGAACCTGAATTATGCCCGAAATATCCCCACAGACTGGGGTTTACTGGATCTGGATGTATCGGGTTTTTATACCTATTTCACTAACCGTATTGTCCCGGATTACGATAGCGACCCGCAAAAAATTATTTATGATAACCTCGACGGACACGCCATTTCAAAAGGGATTACCGCCAACATCAACCTTGCGAATAACCAACGGTTCCGCGCAGGTATTGGTGTTACCTATATGGATGTGTATGTAAAAGAACCCGATGAAAACGGCGTAAAAATGAAAACACAACAAGTGTACGCCCCACGTTGGAGTGGTACCTACAATGTAAGCTATGCGCTGCGGGGGGGAACAAGTTTTGACCTGACCGGTCAGTTTATGGGACCGATGCGTTTACCGGTTTTTTCCAACGATTTTCGCAATGAGTACTCTCCTTTTTATAGTTTGCTGAATCTGCAAATCACCCAAAAGGTAAAGGATCATCTCGAGTTTTATATAGTGGGTAAAAACCTGCTGAATTTTATTCCGAAAAATCCGATCCTGCATCCTGATGATCCGTTTGACCGTCCGGGTGGTCCTTATTGGCTAAACGATGGCAGCCCAAATCCAGGCACTAATCCGAATGGTTTCAGCTTTGATCCCACCTACAACTATGCTCCTATGCAGGGTATCCGGTTGATGATTGGGTGCCGGTTTAGTCTGCATTAGGATGAATTTGCCGTCTTACTGGATATCCCGAAATATAAAACACTTTATAACCGGCTGATAATCAAAATGAAAACAGCCGACTATTCTTTTCACTCAATACACTGAGTAATTTCACTTAATGCATTGAGTAAAAATGATGAACCATTGAGTAAAATCCACTTCACCCAAACTCAAACTGATTTACTCTGGTCTGAAAGCCCTTGTTGCGGCTATGGTTTTATCGATATCTTCATAGCTAAGTGCATTATTTAAAAACCAGCTTTCATAGGCGCTTGGCGGCAAATATATCCCCTCCTTCAGCAGCGCATGAAAATAAGCTTTGAACCGATCTATATCCGTAGCGGCAGCCGTAGCGAAATCGCGTACTTTATGATTGGCAAAATGTACACTGATCATACTTCCTAAGCGGTTGATGGTAAAAGGAATTCCGTTGGCCTCTAAAGCTCCCTGCAGTCCTTCGTGCAGATAGGCTGTCTTGGCATCAAGCTCCGTATATAAAGATGGATTATCTTTCAATGTTTTTAATAAAGTGTAACCTGCAATCATGGCTAAAGGATTGCCGCTCAACGTACCTGCCTGATACACATTGCCCAGGGGCGCAATACATTCCATAATGGCTCTTTTACCTCCGAAAGCGCCTACCGGCAAACCGGCACCAATCACTTTTCCGTAGGTAATCAAATCTGCGTCAACACCCAACCGTTGCTGTGCTCCACCAGGAGCGAGACGAAAACCCGTCATCACTTCATCGAAGATCAATACAATGCCATGGTCGTCGCATATTTTGCGAAGTCCTTCCAGAAAACCGGGTTCGGGAATGATACATCCCATATTACCCGCTACGGGCTCAACAATGATTGCTGCCATTTCTTCGCCATGTTCCTGCACAATTGTTTCTACCGCGGCAAGATCATTGTAAGGCGCTGTCAGGGTGTCATTCGCCACACCGGCCGTTACACCGGGAACAGTTTGAATATTTAAAGTAGCCAATCCACTCCCTGCTTTTACCAGAAAGGCATCTGCATGCCCATGATAGCAACCATCAAATTTGAGGAATTTATTCCTACCGGTGAAGCCTCTTGCCAAACGAAGGGCACTCATACAGGCTTCGGTACCGCTGCTTACCATGCGTATCAAATCCACATTGGGTGCCATGCTTTTGAGAAGCTCAGCCATTTCTATTTCGAGTTCGGTAGGCGCCCCATACGAAGTGGAATCATACACTTTTTCACGGATAGCTTCCACCACAGGAGGATAAGCGTGACCCAAAATCATCGGGCCCCAGGAACTGATATAATCGATGTAGCGATTGTCGTCGGCATCTATTAAGTAAGCGCCTTCTGCCCGCTTGATAAAAACCGGGGTTCCGCCTACAGATTTAAAAGCACGCACCGGGCTGTTTACGCCACCGGGGATAGATTGTTGGGCGCGGGAAAAGAGTAATTCGCTATTTTTATTAATCATAATTTTTTCATTTTTCGGAATGTAATAATGCATAAAAAGAGGACAAGTTCATAACCTGTACAGATGGAAAGGAATTATTTTTCAAAACATCAAAATGTTTGTCTTCTGTTATCAATAAATCAGCACCAGAGGCGATGAAGGCATCCACAAATTTATTATCGTCCGGATCAGAATTAATCAGATTCCAGCAATACCACCTGGAAATCAAAGTAGTATTTGACGCATATGCAATCGTCATAACGACTGATTGAGCCACCTTTATACCCATAAAACGGGAAAGAATTTCTTCGTATTCAAAAAGGATTTCAGTAGAAACAGCAAGATTAAATTTTTTCGCTAAAAAGTATTGATAAACCCAATGATATTTTGATTTCGGAGAAACAGAAACCAATAAAATATTGGTTTCAATTACAACAGTCATCCTGCCTGATTTTCCGGATTATAAGGCGTTCTAAGATGTTGTTGAAGCAATTTATCAGCTTCTTCATTGCTCATACCCCGTTCTTCCCAAGCTTCGGAAGCAAGGAGAATTGATTTTTTTGCAAAAAAAGAGGCAATCAACTCCTTTAATTCTTCCCACTCTGCTTCTGAGAAACTTTTATTATTGAAAATAGATAAGATTTCCAGTTGCTGTGGCGACAATGGTGTTTGTACAGCACTCATCCTGATAATTTTTCTAAAGGTACAAAATCCTTTAAACTTTAATCAACTGCCTTTATCCTAACCCTCCCAACAACCGCACCGCATCTTTGGCAAAATAAGTCGCAATCAAATCTGCCCCGGCACGTTTAATGGAGGTCAATGTTTCAAGAATGGCTTTATCTTCATCAATCCAACCCATTTTGGCGGCTGCTTTAATCATGGCATATTCGCCACTGATGTTGTAGGCGCTTACCGGTACATCCGATACATTTTTTACATCACGGATAATATCGAGATAAGACAAAGCAGGCTTTACCATTACGATATCTGCTCCTTCCTCAATATCCATCAACACTTCTTTTACAGCTTCTGTCCGGTTGGCATAATCCATTTGGTAGGTTTTCTTATCTCCGAAACCGGGCGCACTATCAAGGGCATCACGAAAAGGACCATAGAAACAGGAAGCGTATTTAGCACTGTATGCCATGATGCCTGTCTTGGTAAAACCACTTGCTTCGAGTGCCTGCCGGATAGCCAAAATACGACCATCCATCATATCACTTGGCGCCACCATATCTGCACCAGCTTCCGCATGACTCACACTCATCTGCGCCAATACTTCCACCGTTGCATCGTTCACGATCTCTCCATTTTCCACAATACCATCATGTCCGAAACTGCTGAACGGATCGAGCGCCACATCGGTCATTACATACATACCCGGCTCGGCATCTTTCACCACCCGGATACTACGTTGCATCAATCCATCCGGATTCAATGCTTCGGTACCCTTGTTATCTTTTTTATCGTCCGAACACTTTATAAAAAGCAACACACTTTTTAATCCAATTGCCCATAATGCTTTTACCTCTTTAGAAAGTAAATCGGTGCTCAGCCGGTAATAGCCTGGCATCGAGGAAATTTCTTCTTTGATATTTTGTCCTTCTACCACAAAAAGCGGTACGATGAAATGATCGGGCCGCAAAATCGTTTCCGCCACCATCGAACGGATAGCAGACGATTGTCGCAATATTCGGTTTCTTCTAATCATATATTTTATGCTTTTGTTTCGAGCCCAAGCCAATCTCGTGGATGCAGGCAGGCATCAAGTAATTCAGCCTCCGGAGAACCTGCGAGTGGCTGATAATCGTATTCAAAACGCACCGTAGGCGGCAAACTCATCAGAATGCTTTCGATCCGGCCATTTGTTTTTAACCCAAACAAAGTACCGCGGTCGTGTACAAGGTTAAATTCAGTGTAACGCCCTCTTCTTATTTCCTGCCAGTGTTTATGATTTTCTTCATAGGGCATTCCCTTATTTTTTTCCACCAACGGTAAATAAGCATCCAGAAAACCAAAGCCACAGGATCTTGCAAATTTCAACCAGAACTGCGCATCCCGATCACCTTCCTCGCGGCAGTAATCGTAAAAGATGCCACCTACCCCACGCCGTTCTTCGTTACGATGCCAGTTTACAAAATAGCCATCGCACTGCGCCTTGAAACGACTGTAAAATTCAGGATCAAATAAGTCGCAAGCCTTTTTATATACATTGTGAAAATTATACACATCGTCGGTATCGAGATAGTAAGGTGTGAGGTCGGTACCACCACCAAACCAACGGTCGGCAAGGGTATCGTCTTCGTTATACAATTCGAACATGCGGTAATTGGCATGCACTGTAGGTACAAAAGGATTGCGGGGATGTATGACCAACGACATTCCACAGGCAAACCAATGATGTCCGTCCATCTTGAGTTGTTTGTGCATCAGGTCAGTCACTTCACCATAAACGATCGAGGTATTGACGCCGCCTTTTTCAATCACATTTCCGCCACTCAGCACCCGGGTTTTACCGCCTCCCCCCTCAGGACGATCCCAGGCATCTTCAACAAATTTTTTCAATCCATCTGCTTCTTCCAGCCCTGCGCAAATGGCATCCTGAAGTTCGTGAATAAAATCAATGAATGTATCTTTAAATGCCATGTAAGAAATACTGTTTCTGGTGTAAATTGTTTGAAGGTTGCTGTACTATAAGAAAACTTTAAGCCGTGTAATTTTTTACTGCATTTACAAAAGCTTTGGCATGATCAACCGGTACATCAGGAGTTATGCCGTGGCCCAGATTGGCAATGTAACGTTGGGTGCCAAAACCATCAATCATTTCCTTTACCCATTTTTCAATCTTCGGAATCGGAGCAAGCAAACGAGCCGGGTCGAAGTTGCCCTGAAGCGTTATTTTGCCGCCGGTGAGCTGCCTTGCTGTAGCTGCGTCAATGCACCAATCGATACCCAGGCCAGCCACGCCGGCTTCGGCCAATGCCGGTAATGCATACCAGCTTCCTTTGGGGAATAGGATTACGGGGGCAATCCCTTGCAATGCTGTTGCTATCTGCAACAAATAGGGTTGAGCAAATTGTTCAAAATCCTGTTTGCTGAGCGAACCGCTCCAGCTATCAAAAACCTGTACCACATCGGCACCTGCTTTCACCTGTGCTTTCAGGTAAGCGATGGTTACATCGGTAATTTTTTGCAAAAGGGAAGCTGCAAGATCGGGATGCGTAAAACAAAACTTCTTGGCTTTGTCCCAGGTTTTGCTGCCTTTGCCTTCTACCATATAACAAAGAATGGTAAAGGGTGCACCCGCAAAACCAATCAGCGGCACCCGCCCGTTCAATTCCTGTTTGGTAAGGGTAAGCGCATCCATCACGTAGCTAAGGCTTTCTTCCACCCCTTCGGTTACCAGGGCATCAATATCTTTTTGGCTGTGAATGGTATTCGGTAGCAAGGGACCCCGGCCTTCTTCCATCAGCACTTCCACGCCCATTGCCTGCGGTATCACGAGGATATCACTGAAAATGATGGCGGCATCTGTGCCTACAATATCAATAGGTTGCAAGGTGATCTCACAGGCGAGTTGGGGAGTTTGCACCCGGGTAAAAAAATCGTACTTCCTGCGGAGTTCGAGGTATTCGGGAAGGTATCTTCCTGCCTGACGCATCATCCATACCGGAGGTCGCGAAACGGTTTCGCCCCGGAGGGCCTGAAGCAGGAGGTCATTTTTAATGTGGCTCATATTATTTGAAAGTTAGGTGTGCTCGTTTGTAAAATAGTAAATTAATTCGTCAATCAGTGATTCCTCATTGGGCGAAGACGCTACCAGAACGGGGGCAATGCCTGAACTTTTCAAAGCCGATTCAGTGGTAGACCCAATGGCAACAGCTACTGCATTTACCGGCCAGTCGTTGGCAAACAAAAAACTAATGACGCCTGACGGACTAAAGAAAAGGTAGGCATCATAGGTTTCGGCTAGTTTTTCAGGCTCAATTCTTGTTTCATACACTTTCCATTCCTTTAAAGTATAACCCGCATCCTGCATTTTATCGGGCAATAAATCTCCCCGAAGTGATCCGCTGCAAAAAAAGAGAGCTCTTTTCAATGGAATAATCCGCATCATTTCGTCGCAAAGGCTATCTGCATCTTTCGCCGTACAAAGAATTTTTGCATTCCATAAAGACTTGACCAGATTTGCCGTCTTGCCTTCCATACAGGAAATTTCAGCATGAGCAGGCCAATCAAAATTATGGGTAGTCATTGTATGGTTTAAAGCCCTAACCGCATTGCTGCTTGTAAACACAAAAACAGCGGTGTGATGGGTTTGTTTAAATGCCTTCATGATATCCAGCCAAGTAGGCTCATGGGCGGTATGATGTATGGTAATTAGTGGCTTTTGAATCAGTTTTATGCCTGCCCTTTCCGCCTTTTGAATGGTTTCATCTGCACAAAATTTTGTGGATAAAACCCGAATAGGAAGTTTCATATTCCAGTATTTAAAATGTGGTATTCCGGATAGCGGCGATGATCTTTGCGGCTCCTTTTTGAGCAATTAACTTTCCGAGTCTTCTACCGGCCTGCTCTGCATCTGAGAGCGAACATTTATCTTCTATTTCAAAAATTTCTTTACCGTCAATACTTAGTACGTTACCCTTAAAAATAAGTTGTCCGTTTTCGAGGGTTGCCAAAGCACTGATTGGAGCGGAACAGCCTCCCATTAAAGTATTCAGAAAATCTCGTTCTATACGAACACATTGCCCTGTAAGCGTATGATGTAACGGGGCGCAAATTGCTTTTGTCTGTTCATCGTTTTCACGGCATACCGCCATAATAGCACCCTGTGCCGGTGCCGGAAGCATCCAGTCGAGATTGACAGCTGTATCTGGTTTTACCCCAATTCTTTCGAGACCGGCAGCTGCAAAAATCGCTCCCATCCCTTCTCCTTCGGCCACTTTACGCAGTCTTGTATTTACATTACCACGAATATTTTCAACCTGATGCCTGGGATACCTGCGCAACCATTGTGCCTTACGACGTACGCTGCTTGTATGGATTAAAACTTCAGATTGATTATCCTCCAAAAAGGCGGTCCCGTTCTTTGGCACAAAAATATCTTTCCAGGAAGCCCTTTCAAGGACTGCTGCCTCTATAATGCCCTGTGCAAGTTGTGTTGGCACATCCTTCATGCTGTGAACGGCAAGATCTATTTTACCGGAAAGCAAAGCTGCATCAAGACTTTTAGTAAATACCCCTTGCACCCCAAGGGCGTACAAAGGGGTAACGAGGTCAATATCACCTTCGCTTTTTATGAGAACCAATTCCGCTTCTACCCCTTTATTAATAAGCTGCCCCCGCACAAGATTGGCCTGCCACAAGGCAAGTTGACTGTCGCGTGTTCCAATTTTAACCATGTGGAGCTAAAGCGTTTTGTTGTGTAAAATAATCGTGGTAAGCGGTAATCATCTGACAACCCTTTTCCTTATTGGTTTTCAAGTTAGCCATTAGGGTATTAACAGTAGTAATTATTTCATGGTTGGAGCTTGCTGCATTGACAGGCAGCAGTCCGTCTACCGCAATTTCGCAACCGTTTTGCTGATTGCGGAGTTGCAACAATTTGTTCTTCATATCGCGTATAACCGGCGCATGTTCATAGTGCTGCAACCAACGAAAAAATTCAGATTTGAAATGTGCAATGATTTCGAGCGCCTTAGGCACTTCTGACATTCTTTTGTTGATGGTATCATTGAGCAGGGCAGAAATATCATCCACATTTACAAGCATGGCACCTGGCAATCTACCAGCTGCTGCTTCGATATTTGCCGGTACGGAAAGATCGACAAACCAACGCTTTTTCGTAGTGGCAAAATAAGACTGTAGTACAACCGGTTCAGCAGCATTGGTACAGGCAATAATCACATCAAAACGATCGGCTATTTTTGGTAAAGCATCAAAAGGCTCCACAGTAACCGGCAGACTTTGAGCAATCTGAAGTGCTTTTTCGGGTGTCCGGTTTGTAAGTGTAATGGAGGTGTTGGGCAAATAAGCAATGAGGTTCTTCAACACATTCATGCCAAATTTACCTGCCCCTACTACAAGAATACTTTTAGGCTCCTGCCCGAACTGAGACAATAACCACTCAATAGCTGCAAACGAAACCGAAACGGTACCCGTGCTGAGTGCGGTAGCGTTTTTAATTTTTTTAGAAGACTGGGTTACAAAATTGAAAGTGCGATCCATGATCGGTCCGATCATATCAAACTTTTTTGACAAAGCTAAAGCCTGTTTCAACTGACCTGCAATTTCAAAATCCCCGATGATCTGAGAATCAAGACCGCTTGCCACCTTAAACAGATGATCAAAAGCTTCGATCCCGTGGTAGAAGAAACCGTTTTGCATCAGTCCTTCGAAGTTTCCACCAATGGTATGTTTTACCAAAAGCGCTCCCAATACGTGGGAATGCGCTGCATACCCATAAATTTCGGTCCGGTTGCAGGTACTTACCACTATTACGCTCACCATGCCGAGACTACGGGCTTCCTCAAGCAATGCCACTTTTCTTTCTTCGTCTAAGGAATAATGACTCCGGACTGACATGTCTGCTTTCCGGTAGCTTATTCCTGCTACACAAAATCTATCTATTGTTAAGTCTGCGTTCAATTTCATAATCCGATGCAAAAGTAAATGGAGTATATCCAATAGCCTTGTAGTATTGTCACCCCTGTGTAAAATTTTCAATAATAACCGTTGGATTAACGGTATATTTCATTTACGGGATTTGCTTTGCAACGGATTGCAGTCCTTTGTTTAAAAATTACCAAAGAAGTATGAACATTTGTTTGCCGGCAGTCGTATATAGTGCAGTTTTTTAAAAGAAAATATTATGAGCAGGAAAGGAATTATATTGATGAATCTTGGTTCTCCGGAAAGCACCAAGGTATCAGATGTACGTAAATATCTGAACGAATTTTTGATGGATGAGCGGGTGATTGATTTCCCGTATCTGTTGCGGGCACTGCTTGTGCGGGGAATCATCGTTCCATTCCGTGCCCCAAAATCGGCGAAGGCTTATGCGTCTATCTGGACCAAGGAGGGCTCTCCACTGATGGTGCTAAGCGATCAATTACGCGAAGCCTTGCAACAGCATGTGGAGGAACCTGTAGTACTTGCAATGCGGTATGGCAGCCCCACACCAAAGGAAGCTTTTGACAATCTTATGACAAAAGCAGGAGAACTTGATGAAGTAATCCTTTTGCCTTTGTATCCGCATTATGCTATGAGCAGTTATGAAACCGCTGCAGAATATGCCAAAGAGATTCATCAAAAGGAAAACTATCCTTTTAAACTCACCATTATACCACCCTATTATAAGGACCCAGTTTATATAAATGCGCTGGCTGAAAGCATTCGCCCCTACCTGAATGAGCCCTATGACCAACTGTTGCTGAGTTATCATGGTGTGCCGGCCCGACATATTCGCAAGGGGGATATTACCGGTTGCCATTGCATGAAGGTGGAGAACTGTTGTGCCACCCCTTCACCGGCGCATGAATTTTGTTATAAGCACCAATGCTATGTAACCACCCAACTTGTGGCTGAAAAATTAGGATTGCCTGCTAATAAGTTTCAAATGTCGTTTCAATCGAGGCTTGGCAGGGAAGAATGGTTACAGCCCTATACTGCGCAGCGGCTGGAGGAGTTACCCAAAGAAGGCATCAAAAATTTAGTGGTTGCCTGTCCGGCATTTGTAAGCGATTGCCTGGAAACGCTTGAAGAAATAGCCGAAGAAGGAAAAGAAGAATTTGAGGAAGCAGGCGGTGAACATTTTACCATGATCCCTTGCCTGAATACACATCCGCAATGGGTAAGTGCAATTATGGAACTGATGGATGTAAAAGCAAGCTCTGAAGCAGTATCCTCTTGAATGGATTAGATTTGCAGCCATCGGTTTCCAATGGCTTTTTTTTTGATAACCATTATTTGAAGGATGTACGATTACGTAAAGGCTATTCATATCATTTTCATTGTTACCTGGTTTGCCGGGTTATTTTACATGCCCCGGCTTTTTGTATATGTAGCCGAAGCCGGAGAAAAAGAGGAACCTGAAAGAAGCATTTTGCTGGCACAACTCAGACTCATGAGTAAAAGACTTTGGTTGGGCATTACCTGGCCATCGGCCATTTTAACCCTCATTTTTGGTGGATGGATGTGGTATATGTACCCCGCAACGCCCACCTGGCTTTGGGTTAAAATTGGTTTCGTAGTTGGGTTGTATGCGTATCATTTATCCCTGCACTATATCTATAAGAAACAAATTACCGAGAGCAATATTTATTCCGGCAACCAAATGCGTATCTGGAATGAAGTAGCAACCATTTTTCTGATTGCTATTGTGATGTTGGTGGTGGTAAAAAGTAATGTCAGCCTGCTGTATGGTTTGTTGGGGTTGGTGGGGTTGATTGCCGTGTTGATGACGGCAATTAAGATTTATAAAAAGATGAGGGGGTAGGGACTGAAAAATGAAACGTCAAACGTGAAAAGTGAACGCAGCCCAACCACTTCCCCTCCCCGCAAGGAGAGGGCTGCCTCTCCGTAAGAGCTACATTTATTATCTGGCTTAAGCAATTTGGATTTAGTGAAAGGTCAAACCTCGAACACTCACTCAAACCAACAATAAATATTAAATAATAAATCAAAAATATTCAATCCAAATGTCAAAGCCTTAACACCCATTCAAACCAATACTAAATCAAAAATCAACTCAAAATATCCTTCTTATTAAACGAATACAAACCGATTCCAAAGAATCCAATGATATGCAGGACAAGAATAAAACCGGCATGCACAAGCGCACCGACGCTGTATACGGAACCCCGGATTGCAGCGCCGGTTTCGGGGTCGGTGGCCATGTTGAAAAAGCCTTTCCAGGAGGTCATATAACTCGTGAATAAAAACGGGTTGATCTGCGTAAATAACGGCAGATCCATAGTACTGATGATCGTAAATACGATAATGATACTCATCGTGGATACAATGGGACCGATGCTGTTTTCGGCAAAAACACTCAGCATAAACGACAAGGCAGCCACCGTTGCCAACGCAAGAAAAGCGAGTCCGAATGCCGATAAATAACGCCAGAATACGTCATCCCCCTGATTGTCGACATAAAACTGAATGATGGTATAGCTTTTGTTGACCAACAGATCGCTTGTACCAAAAAACCACATGCTTAAGAACAACGAAAGGATCGCCATCCATACCAATAACAAAAAGGTATAAACCAATCCTGCGCTGAATTTGGCTAACAGCAATTCAGTTCGGCTTACAGGTTTAGTAAGTAATAGTCGCAGCGTCCCAAGATTGGCTTCACCGGCAATCATATCTCCGGTTACAAGTGCTACCAATAAAGGCACCTGAATGAGCAGTGTATTCAAAATGAGAAAACACACAAAATAGCCGTTTAGTACATTGCCATTCTGGATGGAAAACATATCGTCCATACCGCTGAACATCAATTTAAGCCAGGCAGGACCATCGGCTTTAAGAGCCAGTTGAATCAGTAAAACAATAACGGCAATGGCTACAAAACCAATATAGGTTCTTGGCTTGCGAAAAATTTTGTACAGTTCAATGCGTAGAATCGTAAGAAACATGGAGCGCTTTTAATCAGGTGGTTGGTTGTAAGGCCGCTTCGGCGGTTAATTTTAAAAACAGATGTTCGAGCGAATGTTTGCGGCTGAAATTATCGAGCGGTATATCCAAAGCTACGAGGTCTTTGGCGAGTGTCGGCACATCGCGGGCATGCAGGGAGAAAACAAACTTATTGTCCAGTATCTGATATTTTCCTTTCCAGTCACTGCGATCCACCTTTTCCACCATATCCCTATCGGGACTCTGAACTTCTACCAATGTATCGGCCGGATCAAAAAGTTCAACCGTGCTGCCTTCTACAATCTTTTTGCCCTTGTGAATGATAATCATACGGGTGGCAACCTGTTCAATCTCATTGAGCAAATGGCTGCTTACGATCACCGTTTTTTTATGCTCGGTTCGAAGATCGAGAATCATTCTGCGGACATCGGCTATGCCTTGCGGATCCAATCCGTTGGTGGGTTCATCCAAAATGATGAGTTGCGGATCATGGATCAAGGAAATAGCAATCCCCAAACGTTGTTTCATACCCTGACTAAAAGTCTTCACCTTACTATGTGCTCTTTCTGCAAGCCCTACCCTTTCGAGCTGATCCATCAACTGCTTCTTCGTAGGACGAATACCACTCAATCGGGCAAACATTTCCAAATTGTCGTAAGCGCTAAGATATTTATACAGATCAGGACGTTCAATGATGGCTCCAACCTGACGGAGGATCTCGTTGCGATGGTCAAGTAGTTTATACCCAAACATCTCTATAGAACCGCTAGTGGGTCGTATCAGCGTAAGCAACATCCGAATAGTGGTGCTTTTGCCAGCACCATTTTGCCCCAAAAACCCGTAAATATCACCGGGATTGACTGTAAAGGACAATCCATCAACCGCTTTTACTTCATCAAAATGTTTATAAAGATTCGTTACACTAACCAGTGGATTCATGTTGCTTGTTTCAGGATAAACTACAAAATCAACCTTAAATGGTTGCAATAGGACAAAGGAAGGTCAATTTTAAGGATTTCATTGGGAAAGAATTTATCTTGAAGAAGTATTACGATGGGGATAGGAGCCAGGTTCCGGTAATTGCAGGTATTCCGGGGTAACCCAAAAATAATAACCCGGTTCATCCCCGCACAGCCAAACATCTTTAATCAAAAAGCATTAGTATATACATAATCGAACAAAAAACGATAAACATCAAACAACAAACCTGCCGCGTGTTACCTTCGCTACCATGATCCCAGGTTCTCGATACGCCTCTTTTTTCAGCACCCATTCTTTTTATGAAGGAGTTAGGATCACTGTGGGCATTATGGTACCGATTCTGGTGGCTCAAATGTTTGATGAGATCGGTTGGGGATTGGCTATGGCCATCGGTGCAATGTGTATAAGCCTGACCGATAATGCCGGACCCCTGCATCACCGCATCAATGGCATGTTGGTGAGCATCGGATTTATCATTGCGACCTCCATCATTGTAGGCTTTGCCATGCCCTACCCTTGGCTGCTTGGCGGCGTATTGGTATTGACTACTTTTTTCTTTTCCATCATTGGAGTGTTTGGCACAAGGGCAGCCTCTATTGGTACGGCTATCCTTTTTGCCATCACGCTGCATATCGGACCTTCCGATCTTTCGGTTTGGGAAAATACCCTTTTCTCCGCGCTTGGCGGACTCTGGTACTTTGGATTCAGTTTGACGCTGTACCGCATCCGGCCTTACCAATTGGCCAAGCAGGTATTGAGCGATTGTATGGAAAGTACCGCCAAATACCTGGAACTGAAAGCCGGTTTTTATAATCCGGGGGCTGACGTGGCAGCATTGTACAATCAGTTACTGAAGCAGCAGGTAGAAGTACATCAGAAGCAGGAAGTCGTTCGGGAAGTTTTGTTCAAAACCCGGAGCATTGTAAAAGAAAGCACACATACGGGCCGGGTTTTGGTATTGATTTTTTTGGATACTGTCGATCTGTTTGAGTCAGTAATGACCACTGAACGCGATTATGCCTCCTTGCAAAAAGCCTTAGGCAATAATGGCATCCTCGAAAAATTCGGGGAAACCCTCAAACAGCTTACAGCCGATATTGAAGAAGTAGCATTGGTACTCCGCGAAGGCAAGCCGCTACCGTTACGTTCCTCTGAAATGGAGAACCCTTATGCAAGGCTGACCGCATTTTACAAACAAAGCCGGCAACAATATGCTTCTCCTGAAAATAAAGAGGCTTACGAAGATCTGAAAGAAATATTGTACAGCATCCGTGATCTGTGGCAAAAGATAAACTTGCTTGGGCATTATACCCGGTACGATGAAAAATTAAAAATAAACCGCAAGATTGACTATGATCGGTTCGTGG